>CAMOIT010000055.1 GCA_946616285.1 uncultured Bacteroidales bacterium
GCATTATTTCCGCGGTTTTTTAACACTTTTTTCGGCTTTTGTTCAAGGTCGTTCGACGGATGTCTTCGGACTCCCGCAACGGGCTTTTGTTGATGTAATGAATTGAAAATTATACTGTTTTTAAGTTTTTAACGATATATTGAAGCAGAATGTCAATGTTCTTTTCAAATCAAAGAATCTTCAGACTATCTATCGAGCTGCGCAGGTAATGGGAGTTCCATTTGAGATGCTTGTTGGATATACCTCTGAACCAGAGGCTGTTATGTCAGGAATTAAAGAGGATGATCTTATTTACCAATCCGACAAGGTCACTTTAACCCAAGAGCGATTGTCAGATATTGTATGTGATTTGATAGAGGACGGTCTTTTGTCCATAGACGGCCCTTTTTATGCGACACTGCACGCCCCTGCTGCAGATGTGATACTAAAACAGGACCCCAAGTCCAAAAAGTGGATACTCAAGGAGTCTCCCGCAGCATCCAGGAAAAAGTGTTAAATTTTCAAAAAAATTGTTAAATTTGCAATTCAATTCGGCTTGCCTCCGTAGTTTAAAGGATAGAATAACGGATTCCGGTTCCGTTGGTCCCGGTTCGATTCCGAGCGGAGGTACGAATAATCCTCATAAGAGTCCTGTTCTAAGGAACTTATGAGGATTATTTCTTGTATTAGTGGAACAAATCTTTCGACGAAATCGGCCTCCAGCGTTCCCGGCGGTCCACCTCCTGACACCACCGGCGACGAAATCGGCCCTCAACGTTCCCGGCGGTCCATCTGTCGGCACCACCGGCGACGAAATCGGCCCTCAAGCGTTCCCGGCGGTCCACCTGTCGGCACCACCGGCGACGAAAACGGCCCTCAGCGTTCCCGGCGGTCCATCTGCCGGCACCACCGGCCACACAAGGGACCATCGGCAATGGTGGGCATAGGAAAACGTGTCGGAGCTCTGGAAAAATGCGTATATTTGTGGCGCAAATGGATACGATAGTTATTATTCCTACATACAACAATGCCGGCACTGTGGCCGATGTCGTGAGGCGTGCACAGGCTCAGGGGCTTCCCGTGCTGGTGGTAGACGACGGGAGCACCGACGGAACCCATGAGGTTCTTGCGGAGTTCCCGGTAGGGGGACAGAACGGAACCCATGAGGTTCTTGCGGAGTTCCCGGTAGGGGGACAGAACGGAACCCGTGATGTTCTGGCTGGAATCCAGGGGATAAGAGTGCTTCGGCACGAAAGGAACCGGGGGAAGTCGGCGGCGCTGAAGACGGGATTCAAGGAGGCTGAAAGACTGGGTTACAGCTTTGCGATTACCCTGGATTCGGACGGTCAGCATTATCCGGAAGATATTCCGCAAATGCTTGAAAACAAGGCCGATAATACGCTCCTTGTGGGAAGCCGGAGCATAACCGGTATAGATGGGAAAAGCCGCTTTGCAAACAAGTTTTCCAATTTCTGGTTCAGGCTTTACACCTGGGTGGATTTGCCTGATACGCAGACCGGTTATCGTATGTATCCGCTGAAAAGCCTTCCGATGTTCGCAGGCACAAGATACGAAGGAGAGCTTCTGATACTGGTCCTGAGCGCCTGGAAAGGCATTACCCTTAAACCTGTTCCGGTTAGGGTTAGCTACCCCGAGGACAGGGTGAGCCATTTCCGACCATTCCGGGATTTCGCCCGCATCACCGTCCTGAACATCGTCCTTCTTTTCTGTGCCATATTCTACGGCTGGCCGCGCATGCTGGCCAAAATCCGGAGCCCAAAGGGCGACTAAGTCCCTTCACCCGGGAAGGGATTTAGGGATGGGGTAACGAAAAAAAGAGAGTGCGGTGGGGAATTTCGCAGGGATCCACCAAACTTGGAAATTTGCAATAATTAACCCCTGCGAAATTTGTGCATGGAACCAATCCAAATAACAGATACTCAGTCGTTTGAGAGCGCTTTCATGGGCGACGTGAAGGCGGGTTTTCCGTCTCCGGCCGAGGATATGCGTGAGAAACTGGACATCGTCAAGCTTCTGGTTCGTCATTCGGCTTCGACCTTTTTCTTCAGGGTGGACGGAGTGTCAATGGTGGACGCCGACATGGACGAAGGCGACATCCTGATAGTGGACCGCGCCGTGGACCCTTACAACGGCTGCAAGGCGGTGTGCTTCATCGACGGCGAGTACACGGTAAAGCGCGTTGAAATAGGGGAGAGGGGCGCCGTCCTAATGCCCTGCAACGAGAATAGCACCCGCTATAAGCCCATCCCGGTTGGTCCTGACAACGATTTCCTTATCTGGGGCGTAGTTACGTGGATCATTAAAAAAGCCTAATCCGGAGCCCAGAGGACGACAAAGTCCCTTCCCCGAGGGAAGGGATTTAGGGAAGGGGTAACGTTGACAAAGAAAAGTGCGGTGGAAAAAGTTTCGCAGTTTCCACCACTTATTAAATAGCAATAATTTACCACCTGCGAAACTTGAATTAATAGGTGTACGCCCTTGCCGACTGCAACAATTTTTTCGTCTCGTGCGAAAGGGTTTTCCGTCCCGACCTGGACGGGAAGCCGGTGATTGTGCTGTCAAGCAATGACGGATGCGCGGTGGCCCGTAGCAACGAAGCCAAAGCCCTGGGAATACCTATGGGCGCGCCTCTTTTCAAGATAAAGGACATCGTTAAGGCTAATAACGTCCAGGTTTTCAGCTCCAACTTCGCCCTATATGGCGACATGTCCAGAAGGGTACAGGAGGTCCTGAGGACCTACAGCCCCTGTGTGGAACATTACTCCATAGACGAAGCATTCCTGGACCTTAGAGGCATGGAAGGAATTGATTTTCAGGCATACGCAAGGGAAATATCGGCCATGTGCCGAAAGCTCACAAGAATTCCGGTATCGGTAGGAATAGCTCCTACCAAAACTCTTGCGAAAATCGCATCCAAGCTGTGCAAGCAGTACCCGAAACTTCAGGGCGGCTGCTTTATGTACAGGCCCCAGGATGTGGAAAAGGTGCTTCGGAAATACCCGGTAGGTGATGTCTGGGGCATCGGGCGGCGTTCTCAGAAGAAGCTTCAGAACATGGGAATACAGACTGCATGGGATTATGTGCAGATTCCGGAAGAGGCGGTGCGAAAGCTCTTTGCTCTTCCCGGCTACAGGACCTGGAAGGAGCTGAAAGGCATTCCTTGCATAGAGTTCGAAGACATGGTCGAGCCTAAGCAAAGCATCTGTGTATCAAGGAGTTTTGCTAAAGAGATAACAGACTCAGCCACTCTTTGCGAGCAGGTCGCCAATTTTGCCGATTCCGCTGCCTCAAAACTTCGGAAACAGGGTTCTCTGGCACTGGAGATGTACGTCTTCGTCATGACCAACCGTTTCAAGGAAAACGCACCCCAGGCCAATGCCGGAATCTGTATTCCTTTCCCCGACGCCACGGCCGACTACAGGACTGTCATTTTGGCAGCAATCGACGGTTGCAGAAGGGTTTTCCGCCCCGGCTTCGGCTATAAAAAAGCAGGCGTTATATTTTCGAAACTGATTCAGGCCGAAGACTTTACGCGTTCCATCTTCGAGGATGAGGAGGCTGCGTTTAAGGAGGCGAAACTCTCGGGCGCAATTGACTCTATCAACAGGTCTTTCGGCGAGGGAAGCGTGCTTTTCGGCTCTCAGGGAGACGATAAAATAAAGGTGGCGAACGAGCATTCGTCACCTCATTACACTACACTCTGGACAGATATTCCTTCGGTGAAGATTTAAGCTATTTCTTTCTCTTTCTGCCGAAAATCAGCTTGAGCGCAAAAGGCAAAAGGAAGGAAGGGGACAGCAGAGAGTTGTTGCCGCTACGCTTTCCGCCGCCGATTAGCCTCAGGCCTGCATTAAGGAGAAGCTTGGGCGTAAATCCCTGCTTGAAGGCGTTGAAACTGCCAGCGACGCGATTGCCCCTGTCTTTGACGACCAGGCTGTTACTGGCGATTGCGCTTTCCAGTTCGGACATGTTCCGGATGCCTGTGTACCTGTTACTCATGCTTTCCCTCCTCCTCTTCTTTAGGGAAAAACAGGTCGGCGAACATTGGTACGAAGCTGTCCCTGAACAGTTTGTCTCTGAGAAGGAAGATGACAACCAGCGCCAGTGCCAGCACGCCTGCGACGATGAAGGCCGCCAGGGCATAACTGCCGATGAGTTCCCCGAGCAACAGCACGAAAGCAAAGGCCAAAGCCATTACCAGGGCGCTCCCTATTGCGAAATACAGGAGCATTCTGGCAAGCGTGGACGAACCCTGGGAAAGGCCTTTTACGGTCTTCAGTTTGACGTCGTCAATCTTGGCGTCCGCGTAGGCTTTTGAATCCTGGACCAGGCGGCCCAGGTTCTCCGATGCTTTATTCATTCCCGGCTTTGGGACCTTCGGTTTCTTCGGCTCCTTCTTCGTCAGTTTCATCCATTTCCAGTTCCTCGGGGAGGATGGCTTTCTTCACGGAGTCAAGGGCTTTACCGGCAGCGTCTTTAACTTTGCGACGGCTTTCTTCACCTTTTGCAGGTGCCATAAGAACGCCCATGACTGCACCGGCGGCGAGACCGGTTAAAAGTGCGAAAAATGAACTTGCTTTCATAACGGTATGTGTTTAGTTATTGTTTTTGCCAACAAAAAATCACTGCAAATAACCGGCCATTCCGTGGAAAATTGCTAAATTTGCCGTACAAAAATTGAAGTGATGAAAAAGATTTTGCTTTTAGCGTGTATCGGCCTGTTTGGCGTTTCAGTTTGCGTTGTGAGCCCGTCCTGCAGCATGTGTTCCGGCGCCAAGGGGCCTGATACCCTTAAGATAAACACCACGGAAGTAGGCGCCGGCATAATCGGCTACAATGGTCCCACTCCATTGGAAATATCTGTGTATGAGGGCGTTATTACCAAAATCAAAGCCCTTCCCAACGTAGAGAGTCCCCGCTATCTGAAGCTGGTTCTTGACAGCGGCCTGCTTCAGCAGTTCGTTGGAAAAACGGTACAAGAAGCCCGCGAAATGCAGGTGGACGCCGTATCCGGCGCAACCTTCACCTCGGAAGCAATGCTGGAGAATATTCGTCTGGGCTTGAGCGCAGATGAACAAAGTTCAAAATAATTTCGTAAATTTGCTTGGTTTTAGAATAATTGACTATGAAAAAAGTAAGATTCGTTTTTGCTGCCGCTTTGGCGCTTGCACTTGCATCCTGTAATAAGCTTGCTGTTGTTGAACAGCCCGTTCCCCAGGATATTCAGCAGGAAGAAAAGATTAGCGCGGAGGAAGTCGCATACAATCTGGAACTCGCCACCAAAGCCGTTGCCGAGGATGAGGAAACCATGGAGAAACTCGGATTGTTTCTCCAGGAAGGCAAAGACGGCGACCACCTCTATATCGAAGTTACAAGAGGGGAGTCCTGCTACGTTAAAGGTGAAGTCGGTCTCGTTAAGGTAGACGGCCGCCTTGTCCTGGACCTTGATGTCCTGGCCATGGGCTTCATTCCTGTACGTGGTACCATCGACCCTGTTCAGTTTGTTAAGTATTATGTTCTGGCCGGTCTTTCAAATGACGTCTACGACGCTTACCGCAACGTCGCCAAAGCCAATGAAAACATCGATATCCTCGTTTACGAAGCCTACACCATATATCTGGACCTCGAGCTCGGAGAAACCGACAAAGATTTCGCAGTAAAGCTTTATATGGCAAACCTGGAAGATCAGGAATCAAGCCCCATCTGTCTGTCGGATTTGCTTGCTGAACTTCTCAAATCCAAACTGGAGCCCAGCGCCGAAGAAGAATAATCCTTTGTTAAGTTATACTGCCCCCGGTTTCCCTGAAAGCCGGGGGTTTTGATTTAAAGAGCCTATGCTGAAGACAGTTGAAGTAGTTGCGGCAATAATCCGGAAAGGGGACAAAATTTTCGCTACCCAGCGGGGCTACGGCGACTGGAAGGACTGGTGGGAATTTCCGGGCGGCAAGGTCGAGGCAGGGGAGAGTCCTGTCCAGGCGCTCCGCCGCGAGATACGTGAGGAACTGGATGCGGAAATCAATGTCGACAAATTCCTTACCACCATTGAATGGGACTATCCCGCCTTCCACCTGACCATGCACTGCTACATGTGCTCCCTCCTCAACGACTCCCTGCACCTGAACGAACACGAAGCTGCCCGCTGGCTCACCGCCGAAACCCTACGCTCCGTCCGCTGGCTTCCCGCAGACGATCAGCTCCTCCCCGTTATCGAAAATGAGCTCTGAGAATTAAATCGTTTTGTTTTGCCACTTTTTCCGGTGGATGTATATGACGCACTGGATCCAGATGCAGAGTGCGTATAAGCCGTCGGCGGTCCAGCACAGGGCTATGTCGGATTTCAATATGCCGATGATGATGGTGCAGTATACGGCATAGATGCCCAGAGCGACTGCATCGAAGCGCAGGCAGACACGCGTATCTCCCGTTCCGGCGACGGATTGCAGATATACATTCCAGGGCAGGGTGAGGAGGATAGCCGCGCACATTACCCACAGGGTGGGAACGGAGCCCTGGATCAGGGCGGGAATATCGGTAAACAGGCCGATAATCCAGTGCGGGAAAATGGCAAAGACCGCCAGCAGCGGCACCATCGTTACAGCGCAAAGCATCAGCACCCGCCGGATAATTTGGACCACGCCTTCGGGATGGCCTTCACCAATGATGTTGCTCACCAGTGTTGCTGCAGTAGAGGCAAATGCCGCAGAGAAAACGAACGGGACCTCGGAAATACTCCGAACGATGTTGGCAATGGCCAGCTGCTCTTCGCCCAGATGCTCGATGAAGAGGAAGAATAGCAGCCACACGGAGACATTCAGGACATACTCCAGCATAACCCAGGAGGCGATGGAAAAAATGTGCTTGAGTTCCGCCCATACGGGTTTTACCATCTTCTGCAGGCCGTATTTCTTATCGGCCGTAAAGAAGGCCCATACAACGAAGAAGATGAAAGATATGCCTTCCGCGATGGTGGACGCCAATGCCGCACCCTTTATACCCATTGCCGGAGCACCCAGGTGACCGAAGATCAGCACCCAGTCAAAAAAGATATTGCTTACCACCAGTACGATGGAATTCCAGGTAATACTCTTGGTCTCACAGATCCCTACGTAGAAAGCACGGAACAGCGCTGTGAGGAATGCAAATAGCAGCCCCGGAATCCTCCAGTTCACATATACTACGGCAGCATTATAAATGTTTTCCGACTGCAGTATCCCCCGTAGCATAGGTGGTGACAGGAGATAAGAAAGGACCATGGTCACCAGGGCCAGTGCCGTCAGGAACCAGACGCCCTGCCAGAAAACACGTCCGATGGCACTGAATCCTGTTCCGTTCTCAGAGGCTTCACCGTTGCGTCGGCCTATGATGATTTGAACTCCTATCGAGAAGCCAAATCCAAGCATATACAGGATGGTAAAGTACACGCCTGCAATGGCCGATGCTCCCAGCTCAACCTCGCCCACGCGGCCCAGGAAGGCCGTGTCGGTCATTCCCAGCAGTTCCTCCATCACCAGGGCTACCAGGATAGGGAAAGTAATCCTCCAAATGGATTTGAAGGAATAATTCTCCGGGAGTTTGTATGCCGATGCTTTCATTACTTCCTATTCTTCTTCCACAAATTCCACTTTCATGCTGGCAATCCTGCCGGCCCGGATCTTATCGTTTTTGTAATCCCCGTTTTCTATGAAAAGATATCGGACCAGGGCATCAGCAAAGAGCCAGAACAGTACATAGAAAAACTCAAGTGCTATCTCATCGACAAAAAGCTTGATGACGCCAAGCAGGATTCCAGACCCCACGGTCCCTGCGACCATCCCCCAGAACACCCTTCTGTGATGCCTGTTTTCAGCCTCCGTTTTCCCAAGCATATAATCGGCGTCCGATAGAATGGTCTCCGTAATCATTTCCTTCTCTTTTTCGGTAAACTTTGGCCCGTGTATTTCCAGTACCAGAGGATACTCCTGCGGAATGCAATCTACCGTATTCAACAGTGCATCTGTGAATTCAGCGTCCACGGCCATAAAGCTCTCGGTGCTGAATTTACTGAGGATATCGTCAATCCCGCGCACTTTGCAGGTCAGGTAGGCAATCCCGTCTCTTATCAGATCCTTCTTCAGCCTGCTCTCCAACTGGGACCTTTTATTATAAAACTCTTCCTGTTTATCTTTTTTCAATCCAAACATATCAGTTTATTTTCTTTCCGCCAAAATACACTTCAGAGGGCTTGTTATAGCTGAAGCCTTCATGCTCTGCCGTAAGCAAGTCGTTGTCGAACACCAGGAAGTCGGCGTCCTTGCCAGCTTCGATAGAGCCCTTGGTGGCCTCGATGCCCAGTTGTTTGGCACCGTTGATGGTGTAGCCGATAATCATTTCTTCGATGTTCATTCTCTCGCTTGCAGGAGGGAATGGAGCAACGGTCCTGCTGTATTCGTCGAAGCGGGTCTTCTCGTTGATCCAGCGGGTCATGCCGATTTCCATGGCAAGATATGGACTCCAGTTCCTGAAATCGCCGTAGAAGACCTCATCGCTGGACCAGGTCACCAGGGCGCCGCTGTCCCACATAGTCTTGCAGCGGAACATGGAATGGGCGCGTTTCTCTCCGATAAAGGTGGGCCAGTACTCGATAGGATTGCCGCCTACGTTGCCGCTGTGCCACCATGGTGTGAAATTGGCCGTTACGCCCAGTTTTGCGAAACGGTCCAGATCGGTGTCGTCCTGAACCCAAAGATGAGCACAGGTAACCTTCACACGGTACTTGTCGCCCAATTCTTTCCGGGCCAGTTCCACGCCGTCCAGTACAACTCGGGACGATGCTTCGCCTACGGTGTGAACGTGAAGGTCCAAGCCTTCTTCATTGAGCTCTTTCAGGATTTCGGCCATCTGTTGCGCATTGAATGCTGTGGCTCCCGTCACACCGGTGTCCACATAGGGCGTCACCATGGCCGCAGTCTCAATCTTCAGGGTGCCGTCCATAAAGATTTTCAGCGTGTGCACTTTCATGTGCTCCGTGTTGAATTTCTCCCGGAAACGCTTCACTCCATCAAGGGCCTCCCTCATTTTGGCAGGCTGGGTAAGCACATAGCATCCATCCACATAGACCGGCAGTCTCCCATGTTTGTCCAACTTCTGCAGATATTCGTAAATGCGCTCATTCATCCCGTTGTGCTCCGGGAAACCGGCATCGAAGACACAAGTCACACCATACTGGATGGAGCTGTCCAGCCAGCGCAGGACCGCCGTGCTTATCTGCTCGTCCGTCAGGTCGTTGATGCCGTCAAAGAGCATAGGCCAGCTGGCAGTCTCGTACGAGTTTCCTGTCAGGTGCCCATCCTTGCGCACAA
>CAMOIT010000056.1 GCA_946616285.1 uncultured Bacteroidales bacterium
TAGCTGTTCTTGTCGAACTTACCGCCGGCGTGAAGGACGGTGAGAACCACCTCCAGGGCGCTGCGGTGCTCTTTCTCGTGCATGCCTGTGGGGATGCCTCGGCCGTTGTCCTGCACCCTTATGGAATTGTCTTCCAGGATTTTCACGTCGATATCCGTGCAGTAGCCCGCCATGGCTTCGTCTATACAGTTGTCCACTACTTCGTACACCAGATGGTGCAGACCTCTTTCACCCACATCGCCGATGTACATGGAGGGGCGCTTGCGCACTGCTTCCAGACCTTCGAGTACCTGAATGCTATTGGCCGAATACTGCTGTTCGGCTTGAATCATCTCTTCGTTTTCCAACATATCTTGAATTTTGTCTAACTATCTGATTATCAAAAAAGTAACGTTTTAGGGCAGGCAAGCCGCCCTAAAACGTACAAAATTACAAAAAAAAGTGTAAAAAAACAAGGGGAATCTTACAGATTCCAGGTAACTCCGACAGTGAAATAAATGCCTTTTTCGGCATAGAGGGGAACCCTCTGTACGGTCTGGTTCAGGAGGTTGCCCACTTTAAGCCAGAAACCCAGGTTTCCGGTCATCTGGAGCGAGCCGTAAAGGCCAAGGTCCACATAGCCGGGAAGGGTGTAGCACGTGCCTTTTTCGAAGTTCTTTATTGCTATCCTGTCGGACTGCCCGTCCACAGAGATACCGGCCTTGATACGGTCTCCCCAGTTATACAGTGCGTTGAGCTTTCCGGCAACCAGCGGCGGCTGGAAGAGATTTGCAGCCTGGATGTCGTTGAGCCTTACCAGCAAATGGGAATCAATGTCCAGGTAGGACGACAGGTATCCCATCTGAAGGTCCGTATAGAACTGGTTGTACTTGTCCGCATATCCGTAGCCGACGGTTCCTCCGGCCTGGTATGACCAAAGGAAGGCGTTCTTCCAGTGCGCATAGCCTACTTTAAGGTCGTAGCTGAAGCGTTCGGCGACGTTTCCCCTCACGCCAAGCATCACGTTCACCCTTTCCACGGTATTGTCCATGGTGCCATGCTGGAAGGCATGAAGGAAGTGGTTGGTTTCCAGGAGGTCAGTGTACTGGTTCAGATGATCGCCGCCGGTCACCGCCAACTGCAGCACCAGGCTCTTGGGAATGGCATTGTAGTGAATGTGCACATCCGGGAACACGAAGTCAGACTTACCGGCGTAGAAGGCATCGTCGCTGCTGAAAATGTAGGAGAACTTGACGCCAAGGCGCATATGCATGCCGCCTATGTCCAGGATGTAGCGCGGGGTAAGCGCAAGGTCCACGGCCGTGTTGCCGGAATTGGTAATGGTTTCGACACCTGCGTCAAGGCCGAAGTTATGGCGGCCGATATGGGCCGCAAAGCTACCGTCGGTATAGCTGTGGAGTTCCTCGAATTCACCTGCGCCGAGGTATGAAACATTGGTGCCGACGCCATACACGAATGCTGCTTCCGGATTGCCCTGTACCCTGGCATTGAAGTGCGCGCTGTTGTTGGTGCATGTACCGGCCATGGGGCTGTCCGCAAAGATGTTGCGGTAGTGCAGGTCCGCCGTAAAGCTGCCGCTGCTCCAGCCAAGAAGCGTATTGACACCGGCAACGGTGCGGGAATCCCCGTCGCGGGTGGCATGGTAACCGTCGGCGGTGAATACGTCGTCCTTGAGATTTATATTCCTGTACTGTCCCCAGTAGGAGTTATGGTCGGCGTAAACGTTCAGGCGGAATTTCCTGGTCTTCACTGGCGTCCAGATAATGCTAGCTTCCGGATTCAGGGTCCAGCCTGCGCCGATACGGACGAAGAGGGTGCTTTCGCTGCCGGGGCGGGCCATAGGCCGAAGCTGTACAAGGTAAGGCTTGAACTCGTATGCGCCCATGTATGGCGTACTCATGACCGAATAGTCGAAGTTCAGGTTGAAGTGCTTCACTGAATCCGGCACCTGAAAGAGCTGGGCGGGCTTTTCTATTCCGCCGGCTTCCCTTACATAGGTGTTGGTGACCTCCACCGTGGGGTTCAGGTTCTGGGCGTTGGCGCCTGCGCACGCAAGGGCAAGGGCCAGTATAATTACGTTTCTTTTCATACTCACTACTGCATTTTACTCAGACGGAGGTCTACCTGGTCAAGAACATCGTCCTGGGGGCCCGATGAGCTGTATCCGTTCCGGATGCTCTCGAAGGTGGCTTTTGCCTGTGCCATGTTGCCTTCTTCGGCGAAGCTGTCTCCCAGCACTATGAAAGCCTTGGCAAGCCAGTAATTCTGGCCCGATGCTTTTTCGGCAAAGGCATATACGGCCTTCTGGATTTCCTTGAACTGCGCGCGGTCGTACATGTCCTGAATCAGCAGGAAGGCCGATTCCGCGCCTTCGTCTGTGGAAGGTTCGGCGGCAAGTTCCTCCAGCAGAGGCATTGCCTGGTCACGGCGGCTGGTGGAAAGGAAGGACTTGGCCTTCACCCACTTGGCCTCCCTCTGAAGGGCGGCTTCGGCAGGGAAAGTTTCCATGACGCCCTGAGCCGAGGCAATAGCGTCCTCGTAGCTGTGCGCCCTGTAGGCCGAGCGCATGAGGCCTATAACGGCCAATGCGCGGTTCTCGTCCAGGCGGGCGGTTTCGGCAAGTTTGGCGTATGACTCATAGGCCTTTGCGTAATTGCCCAGCGCATATTCAAGCTGCGCAAGCTGCGAGGTGGCGCTTTCCGTGAGCGAGCCTTCCAGCCCGCTTTCCAGCGCTGAACGATAAAGGTCGCAGGCCTGTTCCCTGGCACCGGTCAGGCGATAGCAGTCGGCCAGATAATAGCGGGCCTTTGCGCCGTAAATGGCCATGGGATATTTCTGAAGATATGCCAGAAGGCTGGTCTGGGCCTTGAGATAGTCACCGGAGAGGTAAATCTGCTCTGCGCTGGAGAAGTAAACTTCCTCCTTCTGCGCCTCGCTGCGGTTGGCTTTGTCCCCGAGGCTGTTGACGTATGCGAGATAGGCTTCAGGGTCTTCCCTGGTACGGTAAATGGCCTCTATGGCAAGGAGAGCGTCCTCCGTGTAGTCGCCGCCTTGGGCCACCACCTGCTTGTAATAGTCCAGGGCCTGGTCCGTACGGCCGGCGTTACGCTCCAGCATGCCAAGTTCCAGCAGTGCCTTGGTGGCAAGTGCAGGGTCCGAAGTGGTGGCACGAAGCGTACGGAAAGCCCTTATGGCATCCTCGGAATCTTTCAGTGCCACATACGCGCGGCCAAGCTCATAGAGGGATTCTCCATAATAAGGGGCCTGCGGGTTTGCCTGCTTTACATCCTCAAGGAAGCGGACCTTTTGCTGGTTGTCTTCCAGCAGGCCGCAGGCCACGCCGGCCCTGAAACGAGGATACAGGTTGTCCGGATCCGGATAGGAAGCCATCTGACGCTCGTATGCGGCAACGGCCTTGCGGTAATCCCCGCCGAAGAAGTAGCAGTCCGCTATTCTGGTCTGGGCGTCGGCTCCCATGGCGGAAGAATCCCCTTCCATATAGCTCTGGAACCACTTCAGGGCGCGCTGGTAATCGGCCTCCTTAAAGTAAGTGTACGCAAGCTGGTAAGGAATCAGACTTCCTTCTTTGGTGAACGGCAATGCCGAAAGATTGTACAGGTCCGTCAGTATTGTGCGGGCTTCGCCCCATTTTCCGTCGCGGTACAGGGCTTCGGCCTGATAGTAGCGAGCGAGCTGGTTGAAGCCGTCCTTTCGGGGGCTGTAATACGCCGCGGCCTTAAGATGAGGGATTGCAGCCCTCCAGGAACCGTTTTCCATAAGCTCAACAGCGCGGAGCAGATAGGCCTTCATATAGTTGGACTGCATTCCGGGGTCCAGGTCGTCTATCTGGTCGTATGCGGCGACTGCTGCTTCATAGTCGTGATTCTGAAGGGCCGCCATGGCCATGTACGAATAGATGCTGTTGCCTTTCTTGGTTCCGTAACGGGACAGATAGTCCTGGAAAGGCTTTGTGTCGCGTCCAAGGTCGAATGCCAGTTTCGCATAATTGTACGTGGCGTCTTCCTTGATATCCGGCGTATAATCAAGCTCCGAAGCTTCCTTGAAAGCGTCCATAGCAGCCACCTTGTTGCGAAGTTTGATATAGCTGTAACCCATCTGGTAGCTGGCGATCTGGCCAAGGGAATCACGCCTGGACTCCATACGGCCGAAATTGTCCACCGCGGCCTGCCAGTCTTCGACAAGATAGTTCACCTCTCCGGCATAGAAATAGTCGCTTCTGGTGAGCTTGCCTTTTTCCCGGAGGTTTTTCATGTAGTAGCTGCGGGCTTTTTCCACATCCCCCAGCACCAGATAGCTTTCGCTCATGATTCTGGCCATGTGGGGTTGCCTGTCCTCCGGAACTTTGTTGAAGAGGTCCTCGCCGAACTTAATTACATACGCGTAATCCTTTTCGTTGAAACGGCATTCAAGGATGTAGTAGTTTGCGAGTGCTGCGAAGCGATGGTCCTGCGCTGCCTTTTGGAACCATTCCGAAGCTGCACCGAAGCGGCCCGCAGCATACTCGATATAACCGAGGGTATAATATGCAGGAGCTGTATAGTCCGAATAAGGCAGGCCCTGGATTCTGCCCAGAAGGCCCTTTGCCCTTTCAGTTTCCCCTGCGCCGAAAGCGCTGTAACCCATCTTGTAAGTATATTCTGCCTGCTGGGATTTCTGGAGGTCCGGCATTTCTATTCGGCCGAAGTGGTCCAGGGCTTCCGCGTAGCGCTCAGCGTCGAAAAGGTCCAGGGCCACAGTGTAATGGATCTGTGGGGTAAGTATGCCCTCCGGATACAGTTCCAGGTATTTGAGAGCCAGCGCATGTGCGTTTTCCTGTTTCAGGTTAAGGGCACACAGCACGCTGTATCCTTTTGCAAGCGGATCCGGATTGCCTTTGAGGATATTAAGCGTCTGCATATACATCCCTGCATCGTAAAGTGAACGGACGCTGTCCCAGTTTACTTGGGATAGCCTGCCTTCGTCCCCTACGCCTGTCATATTGAGCCTGCCGTCCTGGGCGTGGAGCCCTATGGCAAGTAAAGATGCGGCCAAAACCGCCAGTGATTTTTTCATCTCAAAGATATTTTGACAAATTTACAAAAATTTCTGATTATATTTGTCCCGTTCGAAACGAAAATCAATGGAACCCGTCATTCATTTCAAGGACGCCGACATCCTTAACGGCGAAAGCACTGTAATCTACGGCCTGGACATGGACATAATGCCGGGTGACTTCGTGTACATAGTGGGAAAGGTAGGCAGCGGAAAAACGTCAATCATCCGCACCGTAACGGCCGAAAACAAGCTCCTGAAAGGGGAAGCCAGCGCCTGCGGATACAATCTCCGCGGAATCAAATCCAGGGATATCCCCTACCTCAGGCGCTCTCTGGGCGTCATTTTCCAGGACTTCCAACTACTAACCGACCGCTCAGTGGAAGACAACCTTGAGTTCGTCCTCAAGGCCACAGGCTGGAAGGACAAAGGCCTGATGGACGCACGCATATCGGAGGTACTTGAAGCCGTGGGCATGACTACCAAAGCCCACAAGATGCCGCACCAGCTTTCCGGCGGCGAACAGCAGCGCATAGCCATCGCCCGTGCCCTGTTGAACAAGCCCAAAGCTATTCTGGCCGACGAACCCACCGGCAACCTGGACTCCGAAACGGCGGACGGCATCCTCCAGCTCCTTATGGACCTCAACGCAGCCGGAACCGCAATCGTGATGGTAACGCACAACCGCGCTATCTTCGACAAATACCCCGGAAGGGTGTTCACCTGCGAGAACGAGCGCTGCACCGAAGTGGTGGACAAAGGCATAGACGTAACCCTATGACAAGGAAAGAGCGTTTCAACGCCATAGTCCAATGGTTCGTCCAGAACCAGCCTGTCGCAGAGAGCGAACTTCATTTCCAGAACCCCTTCCAGCTGCTCACGGCAGTGATTCTAAGCGCCCAGTGCACGGACCGTCGGGTAAATATGGTAACGCCTCCGCTGTTTGAGCGCTTCCCCACCCCTGAGGTTATGGCCGCAGCAAGCTTCGACCAGCTTTATCCATACGTTAAAAGCATTTCCTATCCCAACGCCAAGACAAAGCATCTGATAGCCATGGCGCAGATGCTCCAGACCGATTTCGACGGTGAAGTACCATCGGACATCGACTCCCTGATGAAACTTCCGGGCGTCGGACGCAAAACAGCAAACGTCATTGCATCAATAGTTTACGACAAGCCAGTCATTGCCGTGGACACGCATGTCTTCCGCGTAGCCCACAGGCTGGGACTTTCCGACGGCTCCACGCCTTACGCCGTGGAGCAGGATCTGGAACGCCACATCGCCCCTGAATTAAGGCCCGTAGCCCATCACTGGCTAATCCTCCACGGCAGATACACCTGCACCGCCCGTAATCCCAAATGCGAAAAATGCCCGCTCACTCAGTGGTGCCGGGCATTTCCTGATAAGATTGTCTGATTACAGAGAATCTCCGAAGTCCTCGCGGAACTTCTTCACCAGATCCTCCTGCCAGTAACCGATCTCTTCCATACGGCCGAAGAAGAAGCGGAGAACCTTGGGGTCATAGGTCCACTACTTCGCCGCCCAAACGGGTAAGATGGGCAAATATACAAAAAAATCGTATATTTGCCAGCACTATGATAGGGACGCTGGTTAATACGGGATGCATCATCGCAGGCTCCATTGTTGGAAGCCTGCTTAAGAAAGGTCTGGGCGACAAGTATCAGAACGTCCTGTACACGGCCATGGGGCTTGCTTCACTCGCCCTTGGAGTAAACACCTTTGTCCAGAACCTTCCCAAGAGCAATTTCCCGGTCCTGTTCATACTGAGTCTGGCCCTTGGCGGCATTGCAGGCACTGCCATGAATCTGGACGGGCGCACCAAGGTCCTCATCGCCCGCCGGGGCGGCAGCAGATTCGCCAACGGCTTCATATCGGCCTGCCTGCTGTTCTGCGTGGGAACTTTTTCCATCGTAGGTCCTATCCTCAGCGCCACCACCGGTGACAATACCTTCCTGTTCACCAACGCCACGCTGGACCTTGTAACCTCCATGGTTTTCGCGGCCACTTACGGATGGGGTATAATCTTTACTTCCATAGTGCTTTTCTGCTGGCAGGGCAGTTTTTACCTGCTGGCCAAAATCGCGGCCGATTTCCTCCAGGGGGGAGTTGTAACGGAACTGTCCATAGTGGGCGGCGTGCTCATCGTCTCCTCCGGCCTGTCGCTCCTGAACATAAAGGACTGCAAAACCCTCAATTACCTTCCGGCCCTTCTGGTCCCGGTTCTGTGGTTCCTGATACAGGGGCTGTTCTGAGGCGGCGGCACACCAGAAGATACCGGCCGGCGGCGGCCTGTACCCCGAAAACATGCACATCCCCACCCGAACGGACACCCATCCGGACCCGAAGCTGTTCAGAGGTCAGCGGAATGTTCCGTGCCGTAACTTCAGCCATGGGAAACGCTTTCCCTATTTCTTTCATCTTACGGTTGTTAAGTTCCGTAACCTCAAGTATCTGATAACATTTTCCGAAAGGTCGCAGGGCATCGGGAACGGAGTCTTCCGACACATACAGATGCGTATGCTGCCCTATCTTCCGCAGGCCATATCGGCACGGCAGGTCGAAAGCTCCTGCCTTCAGGAGTGCTTTGCCAGGTTCAAATAACAAACGCAATCCTTGAGGTTCTGCCACATCGGCCACATCGGTCACATCAGCCTCATCAGCCTCATCAGCCTCAGGCTTGGACCTGGTCCACAACTTTTTTGGCCGAGGTCCAATTTCATCCCCTGGACCTGGTCCAGCACCTATTGCTTCCAGGCCCTTCGGGGGCACATTGCTTGGACCTGGTCCAGCACTTGTTTTTGGACCAAGTCCAAAAGTGCCCTGGACCTGGTCCACTTCCAGGATGGAACCGTTCTCATAAACGGTAATGGAATGGTCCCCTTCATACCCTCTCTCTAACAGCAGCAGGAGTTCCTTGCACTCCCCTTCTGCGGCCACTACATGCACGGCTTTCACGCATTTCAGCTGCTTGCATACCAGCGTTATGTCTGCCATGGGGCTCAGTTTGAGCAGCACGAGGGGGCAGGCGTCAAGGAGCTCCGGCAGGAGTGTCAGTACGTCCGGCTGACAGTCCTCCAGACGGAACACCTTACGTCCGTCCGAAGACCGCCGGGCCGGGTCCAGAAAGAGGATGTCCGGCTCGAAGCCGTTCAGTATCTCTGCAACCGTGGCGCCGGGAGATGGCCGGTCGGAGTCGACCATGACGGAACGATAGGAGTCGGCCATGGCGGACGCGGGAGATGGCCGATCGGAGTCGGCCATGGCAGACGCGGGAGATGGCCGGTCGGAGTCGGCCATCACGAAACGATCGGAGTCGGCCATCACGGAACGGTCGGAGTCGGCCATCACGGATTGAGGGGCCAGAGAGCTATTCCGCACAGTCACGTTGTCAAGACCAAGGGCGGCGAAGTTGGAACGGGCGGCATCGGCCAGGGCCGGCTGCATCTCGTTGTACAACACTTGGTCGAAGACCTGAGCGAACGCCCAGCTGTCCACTCCCAGCCCACCGGTCAGGTCCGCGAGGCGCTTTCCGGAGCAGGCGTTAAGGGCGACGGAGGCTTTGTAGCGGGCGGTGGCCGACGAGGAGCACTGCTCTGCGGAGAGACGAAGGGGAAAGCGAAGCGAGGGTACGGCCCACCACTCCGGAACCTTGTTGCGGAGCTTGCGGCGGCATTCAAGGGTGGTGAGAGCAAGGTCGAAGTCGTCGACCTCACCAAAAAGGCGCTCACGCGAGAGAGCGAGGCGCGCAAGGTCGTCCTCGTCGTGCTGCAATATGAACTGTTCCCACTGCATTTTCGTCACAAAAAGCCGAAATTCCTTCAAAAGTGCCAATGCATTTCCTTTGCAAAAATAAGGATTATTCTTTATTTTTGTACGATTCGAAACAAACACTAAAACACCATATCCTATGAAAGACTACAGACAAGTAGCACAGAGCTGGCTGGACGGCAACTTCGACGCTGAAACCAAAGCAGAAGTAAAACACCTGATGGAAACCGACCAGGTTGCACTGGAAGACGCCTTCTACCGTAATCTGGAATTCGGCACCGGCGGCCTGCGCGGCATCATGGGCGTCGGCACCAACCGCATGAACAAATACACGGTGGGCATGG
>CAMOIT010000057.1 GCA_946616285.1 uncultured Bacteroidales bacterium
GCTGAAATAAACGAAGATTGTATCAAATATATTTGGAATACAACATAGAAGCACAAAATGGCATCTGAGCCACGGAACTGTGCTTTGGACAACCTCTCAAGAGATGGTAAAGCACAAAAAGCCTAACCAAACCCGGGGCAGTGTGCTTTAGTCACGAGCAGAGCCATGTCTAAAGCACAGTATCATGAACCTAGGGCCGAAACTGTGCTTTAGGCACGGCGTCAAGACCAGTTAAAGCACACAATGCTGGAATAAGGCCGGTCAGTGTGCTTTAAAGCCGAGCTCGGAGCCAGGCTAAAGCGCAAAATGTGCTACCGAAGCCCGGAAGTGTGCTTTAAACCCTGGTATAAGGGTGGGTTAAAGCACAGGAAATGGGAATCAAATCGTTTTAGTAAATGTTAAAAAATAACCTGCTTCATTTTGGAGGTTCGCTTATGCGGCCATTTGCGAGGAGGCCTCGAGTGTAGGCCTTCCCATCGTCAGCATTGATACCAAGAAGAAGGAGATGTTGGGGAACTTCAAACGTGAGGGGAAGGCTCTGTCCAATGGTCCTCTCAAGTCTCTTGACCACGACTTCTCCACATTCTCTGATGGGCAGATTGTCCCGCATGGCATCTACGACGTGACCCGGAATGTCGGCTATATGACACTGGGAATCAGCCACGATACGTCCAAGTTCGTCTGCGACAACATCGCAAGAGTATGGAGAGAGTACCTGAACGAGCAAACCACCGTGGAGCTAAGTCACTGAAACACAGCGTATTACGCAAAAACGCATGCCATAAAAAGGCATACGTTTTTGCGTAAATTACTAATATACAGCACTTTACCTCCACGCAAAAACCGCAATATTATTTCGGCTGGAGGCTGCGGCGGTAGTCGCTGGGGGACTGGGATATGAATCTGCTGCTGGAGGCCTCGGAGGAGTACATGATTGGCCGTGAAGAAGCCAGCCGGATTATCCAGTCCTTATGGCCAACCGTCTTGGCATCTCCAAACGCGAGATAGACAGGCAAGTGCCTTATTTAAGGTAAGTTCCGACCCAGCTGATGTTTACGAAACCATTGCCGTCGTCTGTGGTACCGCCACCGAGAGTGCTTTTGTACGAGAAGCCATTTTCATGACCCCAACTGGACCCGCCGGCGCCGGCGTAAGTCTGGACTTGTTCATTCAGGCTGTAAAGTGCGATAAACCCTCCGCCGTGGCCGCCGGAACCGCCACGTTGATTTGATTTATTGTCGTACCCTTTGTTGCCGGGACCGCCCAGTGAACCGCTGATTGTCAAATACGTGGTATCCTTTTTATAATCATCCGAAATTTGATTATCACTGGCTCTGGTCCCTAAGGTGTAACTGCTGCCGCCGCCGGCTCCTGCCGTGCATGAATTGTAGGCAGCACCACCGCCACCGCCGGCTACCAGGATGAGGCCGCTTTTTGCCGTGGGACTGGACCACTCACCGGTAAACAGACTGTTGGTACTGGAAATCACGCCCAAATCGCTGGTGGCGATATAGGTAGCTCCGCCGCCACCTCCTCCGCCGGTATATCCATCCTGGTATCCGTTGCCACCGGCACCGCCGCCGTTCCAGCCGGCTGCCCCTCCTCCATCTGCCACGCGGCTGGCATTGCCGCCTGCGCCACCACAGTAGATAGAAAGCGTAGTCCCCTCCTCAAAATGATAGGTGATTTCACTTTTTCCTCCAATACCTCCGGCTTTCTGCTCTGTTCCGCCGCTCAGATTCTGATAAGCCTTGCCGCCTGCTGCGCCATAGGCCGTGATGTCGTACCAGCCCGTTCTGGGCACGGTGAAAGTCTGTCTGGCACCTGTGTATTCGAAACTCGCCTTCCAAAACTCCAGACTAGTAGTGACAGTATAGAAATGGTTGGCTTCCAATGTTTTGTCAGTAAACTCATTCAAATACTGATTCGTCCCGTCAGTGGCCCAGATGTGAACCGTATTGTTGGAAACGGGGAGCATCGCCACATAGATGGACCCGTCAGCGGGCGTACGGTTGATATGGTAAGTGTATTCGAGTAAGCCTACCGTTATGCGCAGTTTCGTGATATTGGCATTGAGGGGTGCATTCGTGTATATATCCTGAATAGTTTGAAATTTGCAGATGGCAAGCGGATTCTCCAGGGTGGCAGATTCGGGCAGTTTGCCGTCTTGGCTCAGGGTTCCCACATAACTGGCATAATCCATCGTGCTGGAAATCGTTTCCAGCGTACCATCCTGCTGATTGCAGAGCTTATCCATATCCGGGCTATTTGCCGTAGCGCCGGCAATAGCGGCCGGATAGATGTAGTTCAGGTATCCGCCGGGTTTGGGATTGGTAAGAGCCACGTCGAAGCCGGCGCTCTTCCCATCTGCCGATATGCAGGCTGCCCTCAGGGGGGCACTTTCCACCTTTACGACTTCATCACTGGTGTTCATGTAGAAAACAGCGATTTTATCGTTGGGGGCGAAGGTTTTCACTCCGCCGTCAGTGAGGGCGCGGGTGGCGGGGTTACCAAAGCCGACGGTAGCAATCTGCATCACCACGTCATCGGCAGGAAGGACCTCTTTCTCCAAACGGGAGCAAGCGACCAGGCCTGTTCCCAGCAATGCAATAAGCGAAATATAATATACTGTAGTTTTCATGGCCGATCGTTTTATGCTTAGTCCCAATTCAAGTTATCGGTTTCATAGTTGCTCAGTGCGCCCTGGCCGTCAGTACCGATAGCCGTCCAGCCGGACGGAATGCCGTCCGCACCCGTTGTCCAGGCCGTCATTCCCGGCGCCTTGGTAAACGTGCCGGTGCCGGCGACATCGGATAGCCAATTAAAGGTGCAATTATTAGCCGAAATGTCGGTGGCCAGACAAGTGACACTGTTAAGGTTCTTGCAGCCCCAAAACATCCAATTGTAACAGTCATTAACTAACGTTGGCGCCGGCAGTACAGGGGCCGCAGTTAAACTAGAACACTTTTCAAACATCAGATGATAACAAGACCGAGTCAGCGTTGTGGCAGGCAACAGCAGGGGCTTGTCGGGATCTGACAGCACATTGACATCCCCTTTACGGTTGTTAAATAGCAGGCAGAAAGCATATTCTCCTGTCAGGCTTGTCAGCTGCGCAAAGGAACTTGCGTTAATCAGGCTCATGATATTGCCATACAGTTTGCAGTTCTTGGAGCAAGTGAAATGGCTAAAAGCCACATTACTTGAAGCATACCTTGCATTGGTGCCCTTGAACTGCACTTTGTCGCCCACTTCGGCCAGGGGAATGGGTGTGTTGCTGGTGTAACTGGTCCAGGATGTCCACGCCCCGTCGGAAAGGGTTCTGTATTCCACGGGGCCGGAAGCAACGTTATCGAGCTTGAAAGAGACCTGGGTCCCGGCTGTCAGCGCCTCGAAGGTCAGCGGGACTTCCTGCATCGTCTGCAAAGGCATCATCACGGTGATGGGATAGAATTTGTTGGCTGCCAGTGTCTTGTCCGTGAAGGTTTTCTGGTAAGGAATCGATCCTTTCCGGACAGTAACCGTGATGTTGTTGTCGGCGACAGGCCGCATGGCCACATAGATAGGACCGGCAGCTGGTGTCCAGTTTACGGTATAGATGTAGAACCATTCCCCGTCGTTGACCTGGACCTTCAACTCATTGATACTGCTCGAAAGATCCGTATCGTCTATGGAATCCAGAAGGGAGAACTGGCAGATGGTGAGCTGGTTCTCCAGGGTGGCCGACGCAGGCAGTTCCGCCTTTTCCGTCATCGTTCCCTCAAACCTGGCGTAGTCCAGATTGCGGGCAATCGATTCCAGTTTACCGTCCTGTACGCTGAGTGCATCCAGGTCCGGGGTCCCGGAGTCATCGGCCGCCATCGAGGCGGGATAGATATAAATTACGTCCGAGTTGGCCTTGGGATTGGATACTCCCACATAGAATGTGGCGCTTTTGCCTCCGGCAGAGATTTTGTCGGCCGTCAGGACCTCGCTCACGGCTTTCACGGTGTTGTCGCTGGTATTAGTATAAATAACGGCAATCTGGTCGCCCGCGGCGAAGGTCTTCTCGCCGTCGGCCGTGAGAGCGCGGGTTTCACTCTGTTCAAAGCCAACAGTGGTGGAAAGCATCACCAAACCGTCCTGTGGGATGGGCCTGGGGGCTTCCGGGAGGACTTCCTCCTTGACGGAGCAAGCTGTCATCAACGTGCCCACCAGAACGAGGGCAGTGAAACTAAGATATTCAATGTTCTTTTTCATTGCTTTTCGTATTAAGTGGGTTATTTCCAAGTTTGAAATCCTTCTTTGTCATAATCTTCCACACCGGCTCCGGCAGAGATCCTGATGACAGGGCGGATGCTTAATCCACGGCTGCGAATGGTTTGATAGGAGGAAATGTCATCGCTCGAATTAAACCACAGCCCACGCCCCTGCTGCGCACCATCGCTAAGCGAGGAGGACCAATAAAAGCCTTCGGTGCCTGCGCCATAGCTACTGTTATCGAAGCGCGTGCCAACCGCCGGAAGGAAAATGTAATTGGAGTTTCCGGCGGCCTTGCTGGAGAACTTCATGCCGCTGACACCGGTACCGTTGTAATTGGCTACCCAACTTTGGGTTGTGCCCGCTATCAGTTCCGTGAAATCGGCCTTGGTAGGCATCAGCCATGGGTCTCCCCAAATGGCGGCTGCGGCATCGTCTTCAGGTTCCAGACGGTCTTTTCCGTCACCGGGGGATTGAGGCTCTTTCGTGTACTTGGTGAAAGTCTGCCCGTCGTGGGAAGGGTTCCAGATATAGTTGTCCCAATTGAATGAATGGTCTGAATAATCCGTGCTGCTGTAGCCTGTGGTTTCGCCCCAGGCGAACATCTGGCCATATTGAGAAGCCTCTTCTGCGCCGATATTCATATTGGCCCATTTGGTACCGCTGGGCAGGCCCAGATCCACGGCGACGAGCTCTTTCCGGATATAAACCGGCCTGATGCTGATGCCAAGATAGCGCGCAACGCTGGAGGTATATGTAGAGCCTCCGTCATGCATATAGAGATACTGCGCATTGGCAACATCATCCCCCAGGGTTGAAGTCCAATAGTATCCGCTATGATCGCGTCCGGTTACTGTCGCGTCCATATATCCTCCAAAGGACAGGAATATGTGTTTCGAGGCGTCCTCCTTACTGATGAACTTAACGCCGGCAATGGAGGAGGATTCGTAATTGGCAACCACTTGCTGGGTGGTCTGGTCAATCAGCTCGTCCATTTCATCTTTCGTGGGCATTCTCCACAATGCGCCCCATTTTGCCCACGCGGCATCGTCGTATTCCAGCATCAGTGTTTTGATATTGTCTTGGGAATTATATCGGAAGAATTCCGTGCCGGAATCATCTTTTGACCACAGGTAATTGTTCCAAGAGAATGTATGACCGCTCATTACACCGTAGTCTTGGGTTTCCCCCCAGGCAAAGAACTGGCCGTAGGAAGGCACACCCCATGCTCCGAGATTCATATTTGCCCACCGGGTTCCGCTGGACAATCCCAGGCTGACGGCCTCCAGACCGACAACCGCAGGAACACGCTTCCGGATATTGTATATCTTGTTGGCCGCCAGAGTGATGGACCCGCCGAAGGGAAGAGCCTTGCCCCCGACCTGCACCGTGGCATTATTCAATTCGGTTCCGGCAGGAACCACTGCCACAAACAGGACCATCACATCGGAACCGGACAAAGTGGCAGTAGTGCTCCCCGTCCGCATTGTGCCGGTGCCGGAATCAATATAAATGTCCAGGACGTCTCCCGCTTTGGTCGCATCCTCAAATGTCATGATGAAGTTAAGGAAAGTAGACTGCTGGGACACGGTAAAAGACTTGGCTGCAAAGGTGGATGTGCCCGTAAAATGACTGTATTTCTGTACAGCCTCGGCCGTCGTGGCGGTAATAGCCGAAGTAGGGTACTCGGCGGAATCATAAGACATCGAAGTCATAGCGTCGGACGTGCTCTTGAGATATGCCTTCAATACCAGGTCCGGAGCCGGTGAACCTTCCCCCGTATAAGTGAGATTACCATCAAAGGTAGCATTGTTCTCTCCGGCTCCGGTTTTCAGCGTCAGGGTTCCGCTGATGTTGGTGCCGGTAAGCACCAACTGGTCTCCCGTTTCAAAGATGTAATGTTTGTCACTGTCGAGGGTAGCACGGGTTGCGTCGGCGTCACTGACGGTGGCGCTGTAGAAGATCACAGTTCCCTCGTTGACCGCCGGCTTTTCTGTTTCCGACGGTTCCTCTGACGAGGCGGGCGCTTCTTCCCTCACACACGATGGTCCGAGAATGATGGCCATTGAAAGGGAAAACCATAGGAATAATGTTCTCGTATTCATCATATTTTTTCGCTTTATTTCTCAAAAAGGCAATTCTTCTTCCTCGGGATCACTATCGAATCCGGCGCCGAGGTTGCTGCTCTGGATCAACATGCCCTGCTCCGGGGCAATGATTAGCGTTTTCGATGCGGGTTGTTCATAGACCTTTTTCTGTTCCATAATGCAAATGTTAAGTTTACGATCATTCTTAATGGTTTTGCAAGTTATGTTATAACTTTAATAACGCTGTTCTCATGGCGCACTAGATTGTACTCATGGCGCACAGATTTGTACTCACAACGCATACACCCCCTCCAGAGTGGGGTTGTTCGCTTCTTTTTAGTATCTTTGCCCATCTGTTTTTTGAGAAAAATGAGAAGGTTTTTATACATTTTCCCCCTGTTTCTGGCGCTGGCCGCCTGCGAGCGGAAAGGGAGCATGACCCCGCTTCCGGCTTCGGATGCCGACAGCATCTACACCTACAGATACATCGCCATGCGCATGGTCCGGGAGCCAGAGCGCTGCCTGAGACTCTTGGACACAGCCCAGCTGAAGGGGACCATGTCGGCCGACAGCTGCAACATGATGCGCGGCTACGTGTACAACACAGGGCTGCACGACAGGGAGAATGGCAAGCAATATATGCGCGCTGTGCTGGACCGCGAAGGGCTAGACCACCACAGCGACGTGTATCTGTCCACGCTGGACGCCTTCTGCACGCTGTGCGTTACGGAGGGAAATACAGAGGAGGCGCTGAATGCGTCGCTGGAAGGAATAGGTCTGGCCCGCGATCGGGAGTTCCCCCGGCTGGAAGCGTCATTTTATGCGATGGCAGGATCGGCCATGGAGCTTCAGTTGCCGGGGTCAGGAGAGCAGTACATGCGGCAGGCCATCGGCATCATCAAGAACCTGGAGGATGCGGGAGCCAAACCCAAGGCATCTTATTATATGAGCCTGCTGGCCCAGCGTCTGGGAGAGCAGGGCAGATATGCCGATGCCGCCGAGGTGTGCCGCGAGCGTCTGGCCTACGTAGACGAGATGGAGAAGGCCGGAATCCACATGCCGCGGGGCTACTTCGACAACCAGCGGGGCGGCGCCTACTGCATCCTGGCCTGCTGCGAGGCCGAACTGGGCCACTTGAAAGAAGCCCGGTGGGCTGCCCAGCAATATGAAAATACTCCGTATGCCCAAACACCTACGGGGCAGTTCAACATTCTTCGTTACTATGTGTTGGCTGGCGATAAGGACCGCGTGGAGCAACTGAGCAAACTCCAGGAAGAACGTCTGCTGCGACAGGGCGACTCCATCAACCCGCTCTACCGCACCCTGTTCCTTAACAAGGCCAACCTTTATAAGAATCTGGGCGACTATCGCCTTGCCTTGGAGGCCGCTATGCGCGCTTCCATCCTGCAGGATAGCCTCACCGTCCGCGAGCGCGACAGCAAGGCGGCCGAGTACGAGATACGTTTTAAAACGCAGGAGGTCCAGTTGGCTCTCCAGAAGAAAGAGGCCAAAGAGCGGCTGCAATGGATTATGATTGCGGCTCTGGTCCTGATCCTTCTCATATCCGGCATCGCTCTTTGGCGTAATATCGTGGCCAAAAGACAATTGAGGAAGGTCAACCACGATTTGTACGATACCATCCAGCAAATGTTGGAGCAGGAGAAGAAGGCCGAAGAAGCGCTGGAAGGGATTCCGGTATCGGCCCTTTCTGGCACACAGCAACTGTACCAGCGTATCGTGAAGCTGATGCAGGAGCAGAAGCCCTATACAGACAGCGCCATGAACCGCGATACGCTGGCGCATATGATGGGCACCAACTACAATCTGGTGGCCGATGCTATCCGCGAATGTGCCGGTGGGCAGACCATCGGCAAATTCATCGACGACTGGCGCCTCCGGCATGCGGCCGAGATGCTGGCCCATACCGACGAACCTATCGGCCTGATTGTGGAAATGAGCGGCTTCAAGAGCCGCAGTCACTTCAACATGCTCTTCCGCGAACGCTTCAAACTGACGCCTTCGGAATACATCCGGCTCAAGAAGTAATTATAGACTGCGGCTTCATCATCGAGCCGGACCGCAATATTATTTCGGCTGGAGGCCTCGGAGGAGTACATGATTGGCCGTGAAGAAGCCAGCCGGATTATCCAGTCCGCATGGCCATCCGTCTTGGAACGGATTGTGTGCCGAGACAAGTAGCTGGCATAACTCACGGCTTCATCCAGCTTGCATCCAGCTTCCATTAGATGTCATAATAGCCTCTAAACACAGTCCTTACGCAAAGCGCGAACAATTTCATCCCAAGCAGTTCCTGAAGGGTAGTAACCAGAATCACACCGGCCGAGCCCCTTGCGCCGTAGATGGCGGCGGCGGCAGCGTCCTTGATGACCGAGATGGTTGGTAATATTTTTTAAGACGGACTGCAATATTTTGCTAACGAACGGAGATACACTCGCTTCGCTCGGTAAGACAGTATTCTTGTCATTCCGAGCCGGCACAGACGGCGAGAGATTCTCATGTATGACATA
>CAMOIT010000058.1 GCA_946616285.1 uncultured Bacteroidales bacterium
CCGTAGTGGCCGCTACCGTTGCAGTGGAAAGCATCAGCCTGGATCCCGCCAGCGCTACCCTGAAGGTAGGGGAAGAAGCCAGCCTTGTCGCCACGGTTAAGCCGGACGATGCCTCGGACAAAACCGTCACCTGGAGCAGCTCAGACGCTAAGATTGCCTCCGTATCGGACAATGGAAAAGTAACAGCCGTGGCAGTAGGCACGGCCACCATCACGGCCAAGGCCGGCGAAAAATCCGCCCAGTGCACCGTAACGGTATCGGCGGAGGTTGTGGCGGTCACGTCCATTACGCTCAGCAAGAGTTCCATCAACCTTAAGAAGGGCGAATCCCAGGCCCTTACGGCCACGGTAAAGCCCGATAACGCCACCGACAAAACCGTCACCTGGAGCAGCACGGACGAAGAAGTGGCAACCGTAGACCAGAACGGCAACGTCACGGCCGTCAGCGTCGGCATGTGCTATGTGAAAGCCCAAGCCGGCGAGTGCACCGCCAAGTGTACGGTCGACGTGCAGCGACGCGTAGCCGGCCTTGCCATCCGCGACAAGTACTGGGATCCCAATCCGGAGTATTTCCTTGACAACGACCTGCACCTGAACGAGGGAAACTCCTATCAAATCAGCAATCTTTTCATTGATTTGAATTACGACGAATCCCGGCAACCGGAGCTCGTGTGGACCAGTGAAGATCCTTCCAGGGTGAGCGTTTCGTCCAGCGGGCTCATCTATGGCAAGGCCAATACCGTGAGCGGGAGTTCTGTAAAACCGGTCCGTGTGTGGGTGGCGACAAAAGAAGAACCCGACGCAAAGGACTACGTGGATGTGCGCGTGCACAGCCGGCCCACCGCCGTGAAACTGGTGAGTTGCTCCAACGAATACGTCGGAGACCGTTATCTTTTCAAACATGGCACTTCCGGCACTTTGGAGTTTGCCGTAGAGCCCGCCACGTCGTGGCAGTGTGTTACGGTGACAGGGGCTACCTCGGCGCTTTGGTATACCGGAGAGTGGGTCCCCGAAAGGGTAGATAACCTGCAGATAAAGTTAACGGCCCCCAGATGGCAGTCAGGCATGTCTGAAGATTTCTTTAATTCCGACCAATCGGTGAAGGTGAGCACGGTGGGATCTGCCTACCAATGCAGTAAACAAGTCCTGTTGGATATTACTATGTGGGATGCCAGCGACGTCAAGCCCATGGACTATGTCTACTACAACAGCAGCACAGGAAAACTGCGTTCCTCAGACGGAGGACTTCGCTCCATTTTCTCTTTAACTAACTATGTAAAAAAAGATGTTCCTCCTGCTCCCAAGAGTAATGAGGAATGCGTGGCGCTCATTACCTATCTGGGGGATATTCCCGACGAGATAGCCGACTCCCAAGGCGCTAAATGCGGCTTGAGCAATTCCTCGGGGACGCATGGTTTTGCCGTAGCAACGCGTCCCGTTGCTGATGGTGATTATTATAGGATGCCTTGGAGCCAAGACAATGACGATGTGGATAAGAGCGATAATTGGCGGCTCAGTTACCCTACTCACGTGTCCACAGAGGAACTCAGTACTTACGAATGGCGAAGGGCCTTCAGTTATACCATCGCCGCCTCCTATTACAACATAAAACGTGGCAGCAGCCACGATATTCGCCCCATGGAGGCCCTTGCCTACTATGCGCAAGTACGCCCCGTGGGCACTACCAAAGTGAATGTGAGCACCTATGGCTATAACTCCCGTTGGGTGTTGCCTACGGTTGGGATGGACCGGATGAGCGGTTGGAACGGGAAATTGATTGATTATTTTTATGTTGAATTCGACTATAATAAGGGTTACGGTCAAAACTTGAATTATTTCACCAGGATTTCCCCGGGGGATGGCGCGGGGTATTATACCAACATTACGCGCTCGTGGACCATTAATACGTTCAGTAAAAGCCAAGCGTATACATTGAATCGAGAAGTGTATAACAAGAACACCGACAGTGGTTACATGATAAGAAACACCCTGTGGCCTTTCCTCATCTTCTAATCTATTGCACATACATCCCGCTTGGCCCTGTGATTCCCGTCACCGGGCCAAGTTGTTGCTTAGGCAATACGCTACCCCAGGCCGGCTTCTTCCATCTCTTTCCGGTACGCATCGTTGAACTCATAGCGGTGTCGATGGCGCTCGTAGATGATATCCTGCCCGCCGTAGATGCGGGAGGCCAGTGAGCCCGGCACCAGCTTGCAGGCATAGGCCCCCGGCCGCAAGCCCCTTGAGGATATTGTGAAAATGCTGTAGCGATGCCCTGCTAAGGCACCACCACCGGAGGAGCCAAATACTTGACAGTGCGGTCTTTCGCTGCCTTAAGAGGCGGGCGCGGGACCGCATACTGTGTCTTGCCCCGGTTCACGGCATCGTACTCAAGGAATTGGTTGAAGTCGGCTTCCTCGCCGCTGAGTTCCATGATCCTCTTGTAGATGGCCCAGCGCGAAGGAGCATTGAAGTACTCGTATTCGTCCCGCATCATACTGTTCTCAGAAGGCCTGTAAGCCCCCTTCCGGTACAGGGAACCACCTTCGAAAATACCCACTTCATCCTTATAGCGCTCATCGGAGAGGAAGAAGCTCCACTTGATCTCGGACGGGTCATTCGTAAAGTCCACATTGGCGTACCAGCCATACTGCCGGTACATCGTATTCCGGTAATCTATATGCTCCTGTGTAGCCTCCCCCTGCAGGTTTTCGTATTCATCGTCGAGGAAGGCGAAACCGTGTCCTCCGGCCTCGTGGCGCAGGACGGGGCCAAAGGCTTCCGGCTCGTTGAGCCTGGATCCGTAGAAGGCTACGCCCGATTGCCGCGATTCGCTCATGGAGGTGATGCCCCGCTCTGAGACAGAATTGACCAGCACGCCGATAAGCAAGTTCTTATCGTCCTGAATACCAGGCACTTTGAGGGCGTATTCGAAACATTTGTCCATGTTTCCGGTGGAGATGGAGTTGAGGGTAGCCTCCGAACCCAGAGCGGTAGAACAGCCGTTTCCAGTCTTTCCGTCCCTGGAGACCGCCTTCACGGCATACACGTTGAAGCGGTTCCGGAAGGACTTGTATGGTTCGATGGAGAAGAACGCATCGGCGGAAGCATACATCATCTGCTCATACAGCCCGCCCGCGTCCATATCTCTGTCTGTGTAAGCATCTCCCAGGAACACGATGTTGATCCCCTTGCCGACAGTAGCCGTCTGGATGGTCATCACTTCGCCGTCCCTGGAAAAATCGGTAGAGGAATAATGGTCTTCCACATCCAAGGGACCGAACAGCTCCTCCAGCAAAGGAATCAGGTTGGTGGAAGCGGCGTAACCGAAGCGGCCCCTGGTGGAATCATTGACGCCTGTCCGGCTGCTTGCCAGGATATTTCCCTTGTTGTCCACCACGATGGCCGAGGGGGTGCCGGAACACCACATGTGCCACTCTATAGTGGAGAAGCTCCACAGGCTGAAATTATACCAGCCCTCGTAATTCCGTTCCAGCAGGATATCCTTGAGCGGCCGGCCCATATCTATATCAGGGGTATCAGCGTTGTAAGCGGCGATAATCTCCAGGCCGTCTCCGTGATACTTCTCATACATTCTCTTCAGGAGCGGCATCAGCGTTTTGGAGTACGGGCACCAGGTAGCCCAGTTCAGGAGGACGGTAGCCCTGCTCCGGGAAACGATATCCTCATAAGGGATGGCCTGCCCGGTGACCAGATCCAGAATATCCCTGTCCGGCCAGTATGCGGGGATATCATAGTCTCCCACCACCAGCGGCGTCGTTCTCCCGTACGCTGAAGACAGATACATATTGATCAGATAATCGGCATCCTCAGCAGCGAGAAAAGCGTCGGGGACATGTTCGTCCAGGAATCTTTCATTGAGATTCAGTACCGTCCCCAGCCGGGCCCAGGAATCCGGAACGGTTCCGGTAAAGGCATTATCCCAAATATACAGCTGAGCCAGGTCGGGACTACTGCCAAGGGATTCCGGAAGCGGACCGGTCATCGACGTGTTCATGGAAAATAAAACAGACAGTAACGGGAGCCCTTCAAACAGATCCGGCAAAGCGGTCATAGAAGTACAGGTCACGGATAAACTCTTCAGATTCTTGAGTTTTGAAAAACTGGGAGGCAGTGTCCCGGTCACGCCGGGTTCATTCTGAATGAAAAGGACACTCAGTGCCGTCAGGCCGTCAAAGCAGTCGGGGAGATCTCCTTTAAGACCGAATTCCCCATTGAAATACAGCTCCAGTTCGCCATACTCCTGATACCACTTGACACCGGTCCAAGCCGCGAGCGGCTTTGAAAGATCCCATTTTTCGGGAATGGTCCAGTTGGGACCGTCCATCGCGTCATAAATCTTCATCAGGGAGGCTTTGATTTCTTCTTCCTCCTTCCCGGTCACCGTAAGGTAGCAGAAAGCACTCTGATCCCCCGCCATGGCGGTTATCATGGATTTACCCGCCTTTAAGGCCGTCACGCGACCGTACTGGTCTATCGTAGCGACCTCTTGTTCGCCCGATATCCAGGTAACCGTCTTGTCCGAGGCGTCTTCCGGACTGACTGTGGCGATAAGCGTCTCGGACTCTCCTTCCTTCAGCGTGAGTTCTTCATGATTCAATACGATAGAAGACACGGCGATCTGTCCGGCCTGCCTGATGGTAACCGTATGCTGGAGAGAGCCGTTTTTCTGTTTGATTGCCACTTTCCCCTCCCGGGCGGAACTGGTTTCGTTCACATCGACGGTCAGGTAAACCGTAGGGCTGCTCAGGGCCTTGGTCGCGGAATGGTGGATCCAGTCCGCATCGGGGATAACGTCGAAGTCCACATTGGCTTCCACCTTGATCTCCACACCACCGCCACCGTACGGCAGTTCGAAGCTGGTATCCTCCACGATCAGCGCATCTTTCTGCGCCTGCCGGACTGTAACCACCTGCTCCGCGGCACTGCCATCCTGGGGTTTCAGGGTGATGGCGGCAGTGCGTACGCCGTACGACTCATTCTCTTCCACGCTGAAAGTCAGCGTCTTGGATACCAGGGCCTTCGTCCCGGTCTGCTTTACCCATTCATCGGATATGGACACGGCATATTCCACGTTTGCCTGTACCGTCACGTCAAATGACTGTGCGTCGGAGGTGAGATCATATGCTTTATTCGTCAGGATGAAACCAAGATTGGCGGGCTGCAGGGCCGTAATAACCTGCGTCAGATCCTCCATCTTCACGCTTATACTTGCGCTCCGGTCCTCGAACGTGGTATTGGCGTCGCCACTTACCGTGACAGTCACCGGCTGCTTGGAAGCACTGCCGGATGAAGGGGAGACGCTCAACCAGGAATCGGAGGCACTGATTGTCCAGTCTTTGTTGGCCGAAATGCTGAAGGACTGGGAGCCGCCCGCAGGAGAGATGGTGATAAGCTCCGGACTGACCGACAGTTGCGGGTCTTCCACAACCGGTTGACCAGGCTGATTGGGTTGATCCGTTTCGGGCTCGCAGGCATTGAGCGCAAGAGCACCTATCATCGAGAGGAAAAACAGGGTCCGCTTCATGGCAAATAGTTTTAGGTTTTAAAGATAGTCAAGACTTGGCGAAAATACAAATAATAGAGCCGTGCCCAGGGCCGGCAGCTACAAATCGGCTATCTGCCGGTCCATCCACTTGATCTTGGAGACAAAACCGCTCCGGACCGGAGCCACCTCGCCGCTGAGGGTGAAGTACTCGTTGCCCCAGAGGGCGATGTCACGCCGGGCACTTTCCCTTATCAGCTCCACTATCTGGTTGAGATATTCCACAAATCCGATGTACTGGTCGTTCCCCAGGATATTGTCCCGATAGGCCGGCCAGCGGGCCTTCACGGTTTCTACAAAAACGGGGTCCTTGAACAGGTATTTATAATAATACATATCCTTGGAGTTGAACGACTTGCGCACTTCAAAGAGTTCCTGGTCCCAGAGCGGGCCGGCCTTGAGCCGGGCTATCGTTCCGGGAGGGCTGTCCACTCCGTCGCGGCCCTTGTACAGCTTCACGCTGCGCGGCTTGTAGGCCTCGTAGTTCCCTACTGTTTCCAAGACCATCCAATATTCGGCAAAACTGTCTATGTCCAGGTAGTCGGCATAACGGCTTCCCCCGTCTTTGCCTATCTTCAGGATCTCCGCCTCCATGTCATTGATGAAGCCTTTGATATAGTCGAACTGCTCGGGAGGAACCTCTTCATCGGGCGATTTGAGCTGGACAGGAAGGTGGAAGCCCGAGGATTTGAACTTGTATGTTTCGTCGTAAAGCTCGTCATACTCAAGGAGATAGCCGCCTGACACCTTCGGATAAGTGATGTCGGTACTTTTCAGGGAAGCGATGTCCACCCGGTTCGGGTCGATCTTGATCTGCTCGCAGAGATAATACAGGCCCATGAACTGGCCGTTGAGCACCAGCTCTACGAAGCAGCCCCGGGGCGCCCATCCCAGGGCCGGGGCGCGCCGCGTGGCTTCAAACATGAGGGCATTGCCGATGAAGCCCCGGTAGAGCGCCAGGAGCACCCAGCGCCGGTGGGGAGGCATGCCCAAGATACTCTGTTTCTTGTTCAGTTTCAGGGCATAAGGCTTCTTCGGGTACTTGCTCCAGGTCCAGTTTCCTCTTCCCCGGATGCCCGTACCGCCCACGACCGTGAAAGTACCGTCGGGGTTACCGATCCGCATTCCCGCAGGCCGCCAGTTTACCTTGTCCCGGATCTTCCCGGGTTCGTCGGTCCGGATGGCCACCACCGGGAGCCGCGTGGCAATGACCCGGACGGTGTACTCCTTCTTCCTGCCGTCTTCCGACTCCAATACGTATTTCTTCCCGTTCCGGTACGAGGTAAAGTCGTTCGCCGTCTCTCCGCTCACCTGCGGTACTCCGTCCACCGTGACCGTCAGCGCATTGTCCTCGAAGCAGGCGACCAGGCTCCCGAGTTCCGTCCCTGACGGGACGAAGACGGTGATGGCGCCGCCCGTGGTGTCGATGGCATGGAATTCCTTTCCGTCCACCAGCACCCGGAAATCGGCCAGGTCCGTTCCCATCGTGCCTTCCAGGACGGGAGGATCCTCCCGGTGGCAGGAGAACAGCACGAGGAGAAGGACCGGCAGCAGTGCCGCGAACTTTAGGGCTACCCTTTCAGACATTGCATCAACGTTTTCTGCAAATGTAATCCATTTGCTCTGCGATTGCAAATCTATGTTGTCGGCAACAGGGACGGTCTGTGCGAGTTGGAAAAGATATAATCTTTTAGTATCTTTATCGCTGCATTCTTCAACACGAGAAAAACCTTTGCCCCGCGATGAAAAAGCAGCACCCAAAACAGAAAGCCCGGCCGAAAGGTCTTTCAGAAGGGCCCGCCGTGCAGACCTTCAAAGAAATAACGTATCGCGAAATCTTCCTGGCGGATCATCGGGACGAGGAACACCACGAGTATTCCAAACTGACCCTTTGCTTCTCGGATAAGGGTCCCTACTTGCGGGAAGACGTCTTTACTCCAGGGTGGTCTGCCGGCAACTACGGAGGCGGGACTGTCCGGACAGACCTGCCCAAGCATTTCTACAGGGGCCAGACGCTGGAGACCTTTGCAGCGCATTTCAGCGAACGCTTTCGGGAACAGATCCGGCAGAATGCCGAGCTGGCCGCCTTCCTCGAGGAAGCCAACCGGCAGCAATAAATGGGCGGTCGTCAGCTTCATCGCCGGCACGTCTGACGCCATGATTGCAAGGCTAAGGTTTTTTGCAAGGTTTGCCGGAATTTGGAGAATTGCGGGAAAATGCTACGCTTTGAGCGCTGTCAGAATTGTAATCTTTCGAGTCTCACAAATTCTTTGTTTATTGGTTGTCAATTTCTGATGTCCCGGTTTCCAAAGCGGGTTTGTCTTTTGCATTAAGAGATGTGACCACGCTGGTGCCAACGCGTTTCTCGATGTTTTCGCGTGCTTCTCCTGCAATAGAGCCTCCTTCGCGGGCAATACGTTTGCTTTGGCCGAAAGATGTTGGCTGCTTGGCTTGGGAGATTGCTTTTGTAGAAACTTCGGCAAGCATATTCAGCACAAGTTCGATATCGGTCATATTATCCCGAAGATTCTCCTTCTTAAGGCCCTTCAAATCCTTGTATTCTCTCACGGATAGACCACTCCACGCCTTGGTGAGTTCGTTGGTTAGAATGGCATAGTCTTTCTCCCTATCAATGCCCCTGGCCTTCCATTCGTCCGTGAGTTCTTTTCTCATCCGAATAGACTGAAGCCGCTGATGAATCCAACCCTCAGAATAGCCCTTTGCGCGATAGTAATCCGCGCCCCTCAGTATGGCCAGTTCCGGGTCTTGAATCTCGTCAATCCTTTCGCTTGCTATACGCGCCATCCACTGCTTAAAAGGCTCTGCTTTCTTGGAAGGAATGGACTGAATTATTCGAAACATCGTTTGAGCATCTGCCGTATCCGTAGGATATGGCTTGCCGTCTGCGGCAGTTAATTTCAGTTGCTTACATGTTGTAAGCATCTCACCCGCCCCTTCCTTCTTGAGCCTGCTTTTTAACACCGCCCAATAGGTGCTGGCCCTTTTGGGCGTAGGCTGCTCCGTTAATACTCCACATACATCCACAACAGAGAAATACCATTTCTCCTCTGTATCATCCCATACCGTCCGGACCTTCTTACTCTCAAACAGCTGTATTTTTTCAAGATCAGACATAGCCTTATCGTTTTCCGCAAAGATAATTCAAAAGACTGCTAAAACAAATTTTTGGCAAGGCTTGCCAGAATTTGGAGAATTGCGGGAAAATGCTACGTTTCGAAC
>CAMOIT010000059.1 GCA_946616285.1 uncultured Bacteroidales bacterium
CCCCTGTGTCGCTTCGCTCCGAAACAGCCTTTCGCTGTCTTTTTTTGATGGCCCGTGTCTCCGACCTATTGGTGGGCTAACCCCCCAAACCCCCTGTGTCGCTTCGCTCCGAAACAGCCTTTCGCTGTCTTTTTTTGATGGCCCGGGGCCATTCATGGCCACATAAGTGATGGAGATGTCCCGAAAAGTGGGACATCTCGTGCAAAAAAGGCTGAAAATGACGGAGATGTCCCCAAAAATGGGACATCTCGTGCACTTTCGGGGGCTTATCTATAGAAATCGGGAATGGGGATGGGGACGGAGCCGCCTTGGATGGAGCGCTCGGAGAGCTCGATGATGCTGCTCCAGGTGGCGGCGTCATATACGTCCATGTCCAGAGGGAGGCCTTTGTGGAGGCATTCCACAAGCCGGTAGTCCATGATGAAGTCTATGCCGTCGTGGCCGTCCAGGGCCATTCCGGCGTGCTGCAGGCAGTCCTGGAAGGGGTGCCTGTATTTCTCCAGAAGGGCCGATGCCTGAGCTTCGGGGAGGAATTCTTTCCCTTCGCCGAAGACAAAGCCAGGAACGGGGTACTTGTTCGCATAGCCCTTTGTGCCGTATATGCGGTAAAGGCGGCTGTAGGGCTGGGGAGTCATTACAGAGTGCTGCAGAAGTATGCTTCGGCCGGAAACGGTACGGATAAGGGTGGAGGTGATGTCGCCGTTGGCAAAAGTCCGTGAGGAGCCGTAGCGCGAACTGGCCACCGCAGATCCCGCGAAAGCGCCCGAATCCATGGATACCAGATAGGAGAGCTTGTCCTTGCGGGGGATGTCCAGGAGCTGGCACAGGGGGCCGAGGCCGTGGGTCGGGTAAACGTCTCCGCGATGCTCCACTGAAAAGCGCATGCTCCAGTCGTCGCGGTATTTGTCCCAGTAGGCCGACAGGTTGTGGCAATAGCCGCCTTCGGCATGGACTATCTCGCCGAAAACGCCATCCCGTGCCATCAGGAGGCAGGAAAGCTCGAAATCGTCGTAGCAGCTGTTCTCCAGCATCATGCAGTGCATGCGGGTGCGCTCGGCTGTTTCCACAAGGCCCCAGCATTCTTCCACCGTAGTTGCCGCCGGCACTTCCAGCGCCACGTTCTTGCCGCATTCCATGGCGTAAATGCCTATCTGAGCATGCATCTGCCAGGGCGCAGTCACGTACACCAGGTCCAGGCCGTCCATTTCGCACAGGCGCTTCCAGCCATTGTCGCCGGTGAAAGTGGCTGCAGGGGAACAGCCATGGGATGACAGGATTTCCTGCGTCTTTGCAACGGGCTCGGGGTACTTGTCGCAAAGGGCAACGACGGTGGCGTGCTCCAGATGCGTGAAGCGTTCCACCGCTTTCGGTCCGCGCATTCCAAGGCCGATAAACCCGACGCGGACATTTTCTATCGGCTCGCGCCTAAGCCCAAGGACAGACATTATTCTCCGGAAATAAGGAAGTTTTCGGCATCTTTGGCGGCCATACAGCCCGATGCGGCTGCGGTAATGGCCTGCTTGTAGGTCTTGTCGCGTACGTCTCCGGCTGCGAATACACCCGGTAGGGAAGTGCGGGAGGAGAAGCCGTCGGTAACGATGAAGCCGGCTTCGTCAGTTTCCAGCCATGGAGCGAAGAGCTCGGATCCGGGGGCATGACCGATGCCAAGGAAGAAGCCGTCCACGGCAATGTCGAACTCTTTCCCGTCTTTGCGGAGGAGCCTGACGCCCGTTACGCCGAAGCCGTCGCCAAGGACTTCCTTGGTGTTGCAGTTCCACAGGACCTCTATGTTTTCGCGCTTGAGGACGCGTTCCTGCATGATTTTGGATGCGCGGAAGACGTCCCTTCTGACTATCATGTACACCTTGGAGGCAAGGCCGGAAAGGTACAGGGCTTCCTCGCAGGCGGTGTCTCCGCCGCCCACTACGGCAACGGTCTTTTTGCGGTAGAAGAAGCCGTCGCAGGTGGCGCAGGCGCTCACGCCCATGCCCATGTACTTTTTCTCTGACTCAAGGCCAAGATACTTTGCAGCTGCGCCTGTGGCTATGATAAGGGTATCGGCCTGAATCTCGTTGGAGCCGTCAATGGTAATACGGAAAGGCCTTTTGCCAAGATCCGCAGCAGTGGCGACGCCCGTGCGGATATCCGCGCCGAAGTTCACGGCCTGCTCCCGCATGCCCTGCATAAGGGTATTTGCGTCCACTCCTCCGGGAAAGCCGGGGAAGTTCTCCACTACCGTGGTTGTTGTGAGCTGGCCGCCGGGCTGCAGGCCTTCATATAGGACGGGTGCAAGGTTAGCTCTTGAGGCATATATTGCGGCAGTGTATCCGGCAGGGCCACCGCCAAGTATGAGGCATCGTACTTTTTCCATATTTTTCATAATTACCTATCTTGACAAAGATACTACATGTTTCCAAAAACCACAAATTTAGTACGTCTCCCGGAGCCCATCGTGGCGACTAAGCCCTTCCCCCGAGGGGAAGGGTTTGGGTTAGGGGTGACGTTAAATTTGATATTCTGTAAGAATAATTGTATCTTGCAATGCTATGAAAAGATTCCTTACAATCGTCGCAGCAGCTGTGCTGCTTGCTGTGGGCACTGCCAGGGCCCAGGAAATCAGGGACATCAGCACGGAAGTGTCCCTTTACAAGGACGGAAGCGCCAAGGTCGTGCAGACCTGGGACGTCACAGTCGTAAAGGGTACGGAGCGCTACATCCCGATAGACAACCTTGGGAAAAGCTACATCCACGACTTCTCCGTCACCGAGAACGGCCGCAAGTACGAAAGCGACGGCCGCAAGTGGAAGTCGGACCGTTCGGCATCGGCCAAGGCCTATCGCTGCGGAATTATTGAGAAAAGCGGCGGCGACATCGAACTCTGCTGGGGCCAGGGAGAATATGGCGACCACGTGTACACCCTTTCCTACACCATCGACAATCTGGTGCTGGACTACGGGGACTGCGACGCCTTCCACTGGCATTTCCTTAACGACGAATGGGAAGACAAGCCCAAGCATGTGTCCTTCAAGCTGATCAACAAGACCGGCGGCCCCGCCTGGTTCTGGAACAGCGAGGACGACAACAACATCCGCTTCTGGCCCTTCGGCATGGTCGGTGAATGCTGGATCGAAAACGGAGTCGTGTATGCCGAATCTTCCGAACCCCTCCGCTACAGCAGCTTCTTCTCCCTCATGGCCCGCTTCGACAAAGGCATGTTCGCCCCGGCAGCGAAAGCCAAAGGCAGTTTCGAGGACCTTCAGGAGGAAGCATTCAAGGGCTCAGACTACGGTGACAAAGGCGGCACCGACTGGGAGGAAGTTGTCGGGATGATTATCGGCGTCGTGGTATTTGTTTTAATACCTCTGCTCGTCATCATTGCCGTAATAGTCTATATCGTCAGGAGAATTTACTGGAGAATAAGCGGCAAGAAGTACAAAAAGGCTGTGTTCGGTACCAACAAGATAGATGGTTGGTACAGGGATGTGCCCCTGGAGGGCAATCCGACGGCGTTTTTCAGCCTGCTGCAGGAAGGTGACAATCTCGCGAAGAAGAAGGAGAAAGTGTTCCCCAACCTCGTGAGTGCATACTTCTTGAAATGGATTCAGGACGGCCTCCTTGTGGTGGAAAGGGATCCGAAGAACGACAAGCACATGAACCTTCGCTTCGTCAAAGGCATGCAGGAGCTGGAATTCGACGATTCCATGGAAGGCAAGGTTTACGAAGCTGCCATGGTTGCAGCCGGGGACAACAATCTCCTTGAAGCCAACGAATTCAAGAGATGGTCCTACAGGAACGATAAAACCGTTGCCAAATGGCCCAACGAGGCAGTGTACTCCGGCCGTTCCCGCTGGCAACCCGCCTCCCAGGAAGAACGCCGCCATGCAGTCGAGTTCAAGAATTTCCTGAACGATTTCACGGTAATGGACCAGAGGGAAGCCCCCGAGGTGAACGTCTGGAAGAAGTACATGGTACTTGCGGCGTCCTTGGGCATTGCCGAAAAAGTGGCCAAGAATTTCGAGAAGCTGTTCCCGAAGATGATGCAGGAATATGCCCGCGAGTCCAACATGACCGACCTGGCCACAACTTACTGGATACTCAATTCCACCAGGACTTCGTCCAATGCCATGATGTCATCGGCAATGAGCCATCAGGCAGCGCGCGCAGCCCAGGCCCGCCGTTCTTCCGGCGGTGGCGGATCAATCTCCTTCGGCGGCGGTGGCGGCGGCTTCGGCGGAGGTCACGGCGGCGGTTCAAGGTAAAGATATGGAAAGACTTCAAAAGCTATATAAGGAATGGAGGGGCTCGGAAAGCTCCGAGTGCACCCTCCTTGCCGCTTCCGGCAGCGCCCGGCGCTATTACCGCATGGACGGCGGCGTAATCGGCTGTATCGGCACTTCTGCAGCGGAGAACAGGGCCTTTTTCGCCGTGGACAAGGCGGTGCTTGGTTCAGGCCTTCATGCTCCGAAAGTGTACGCCGTGTCGGAAGACGATATGGTTTACCTGCAGGAAGACCTTGGCGAGGGGCAGCTATATGCCATGCTCGTCCAGGACGGCTTGTCGGACGGGAATATGGCTCTGCTAAAGCGCACCATGCAGCTTCTGCCTGTTCTGCAGGTGGGGGTTGGAAAGCAGCTGGACTGGAGCGTATGCTTCCCGGACAGGGAGCTGAACGCCCGCATGGTGGACTTCGACCTGAATTATTTTAAATACGATTTCCTGAAATTCACCGGTATCGAATTTAACGAAATCCGCCTGCAGGACTGCTTCGACGCTCTTAAGGCCGATGCTCTGGACTATGCCGGTGACACTTTCATGTACCGCGACTTCCAGGCCAGGAACGTTATGGTTTCCGGCAGCGAACCTTGCTTCATCGACTTTCAGGGCGGCCGGAGAGGCCCGGGGGAGTACGACCTTGCATCCTTCCTCTGGAATGCCGGGACGCACTTTTCGGCCGATGTCAGGCACGTTCTGGAACTGGAATACCTGTCGGCGCTGAAAACCGTGACTGAGGTGGACGAGGAAGCTTTTTGGAAGAGGTATCACACCATGATTTTCCTGCGGCTTTTGCAGGAGACCGGTGCCTACGGCTTCCGCGGCATAATCGAAAGGAAACCCCATTTCCTTGAATGCATTCCGTTGGTGCTTAAGAGTTTCCTGGAACTGCCGAATACTTATCCGTACCTGTGCGACGTACTTAGAAGGCTCGCGACTGAGTGGGACGGCACCACCAACCTTCCCGGCCTTAAGATCCAGCTATGAAAGGGATGATTTTCGCGGCCGGACTGGGTACGCGCCTCAGGCCCCTCACCAATACCATGCCCAAGGCCCTTGTGCCCGTGGGCGGCGTTCCGATGCTGCAAAGGGTGCTCTGCAAGCTGCGGGACGCCGGTATCGGCCCTATTGTGGTGAACGTGCATCACTTCGCCGCCGACGTGGAACGCTTCCTTAAGGACAACGCCTTTTTCGGGGCCGATGTACAGCTGTCCCCGGAATTCCCCGAACCATTTGAAACCGGCGGGGCAATAAAGCATGCTGGAAAACTCCTGGAAGGGGACCGCTTCCTGGTTCACAACGTGGACATACTAAGCAATCTGGATTTGCACTGGCTTGAGGCCCAGGATGCCCCGGAGAATCTTGCAACGCTACTTGTTACAGTGAAAGATTCGGACAGGTATCTGCTATTTGACGACGATATGCGCCTCGCAGGCTGGCAGAACGTTAAGACAGGGGAGGTCAAAAGTCCCTATCTGCCTTCTTTCGACCCTTCTGCATTCCATAGATTCTCCTTTACCGGCATCCACATCCTTTCCCCGGAAGTGCTGCCCCTAATGGCTTCCTGGCCTGACCGGTTCTCCATCATTGATTTCTATCTGAGCCTGGCCGCCTCCGGGCGGATTAAGGCAGTCCTTGCCCCTTCAGATTTCCGCCTAATCGACATCGGCACCCCCGAAGCCCTGAAAGAGGCCACAAAGTACTGCTAAAGCGCCTCCAGTACGAAAACTGCGCTGGAGTTGGACTTGAGGAGGGCGGGGTTGAAGCCGCCTTCGGAGAGGAAGGCTCCGGTGAAGGTTTTGCCGTTGCCCCACCAGCAGGAGTCGTCCACGTTCTGTTCCGTCACTTCGTAGTTGAGTTCGGGGTCCAGGCCCTGCAGACGGAAGGTTTTCGAGCCAACGGAACGGTTCACCTGGCGGAGGCAGTAGCAGAACACAACTGCGCGGCGCTTGTCCGGGGCCACATACATCAGCGCATAATAGTCACCGTCGTAGGGCGATGCAAGGCGGTACAGATCGCCTTCGAAGACAAGGTCCCTGTAGCCCTTATAGGACTCGATGCATCTTTCGGCCAATGCACGCTCTGAGGCCGAAAGCGTTTTCGGCTGAAGTTCCATCCCGAGGCGTCCGGCCGATGCTATGTCGAAGCGGAACTTGAGCGGCGTCACGTTGCCGGTCTGGTGGTTGGGGACGGTGGAAACGTGCGAACCCATGGCGCAGGCGGGGAAAATGAGCGAAGTGCCCCACTGGATGCGGGTGCGGGAAATGGCGTCCGTGTTGTCGCTGGTCCAGAATTCGTTGAACCAGCGCAGCGAACCGTAATCCACGCGCGCACCGCCGGCCGAACAGCACTGGACGATGAGCTTAGGATACTTCTCCCTCATGCGTCGGCACACGTTGTACAGACCCTGCGTGTATTCGATGAAGAAGCGGTCCTGCTCCTCTCCAAGGTAAGGGCTGCCGAAAGACATCACGGCGCGGTTGCAGTCCCACTTTACGTAGTCGATGTCAGGGGAAAGGGAAATCGTACGGTCGATAGCATCCCACACGAAGTCCTGCACTGCAGGGTTGCTCAGGTCCAGTATCCACTGGTTGCGGTCCTGGTAAATCTCGCGTCCGGGGCTCTGCACTATCCATTCGGGATGCTTCTGCGCAAGGTTTGAGGCAGGATTGGCCATTTCTGGCTCTATCCAAATACCGAACTTGATGCCCTTCGAATGAGCGTAGGAGGCCACGTAGTCTATTCCTTCCGGAATCTTGTTGGTGTTGGGCTCCCAGTCCCCGAGGCCGGCCGCGTCCGAGTTGCGGGGATAGTCCATGCCGAACCATCCGTCGTCCAGTACGAAGAGCTCCAGGCCCATGGCAGCGGCATCGTCAATCATCCCAAGAATTGTCGGGGTTTTGAAATCGAAATATGCGCCTTCCCAGCTGTTCAGGAGCGTCGGATTCACCTGTCCGCCGTTCCACATTCCGTATTTCCGCGCCCAGCGGTGGAGGTTGCGTGACGCTCCTCCGGCTCCGTCGGCGCTCCAGGTGTAAACCATCTCCGGCGTAGTGAAGCTTTTTCCGGCGCCAAGCGGATAGGCCGATGCGAAAGGATTGATCCCGGCCACGATGTTAAGCCTGTCACCGCGGTCTATGTCGAAGCTGATACGGTAATTGCCGCTCCAGGCCAGTGCACCGGCGATTGTGGGGCCGTCGGTCTCGCTGTAGTTGGGTCCCAGCGACAGCACGAATGAAGGGTTCTGCACATGCGTGTTCTTTACTCCGCGGCGGCTTTCGATTACTTTGGTGCCGTGGGTCAGGAGTTCGCGCTCCATCTGCATTTCGCTTGCCCAGTCGCCGTGGAAGTGCGTCAGAAGGTAATCGTCGGCCTTAAGCGTAAGCGAGGACGATGCGAAGTTAAGAAGTTTCACCTCCTTCTTCCCCATGTTGCGAATTACGCTATGGGAAAGGATTACGTTCTCTTTCTGACAGGCGTCGTACACCAGGTCCACTTCCAGTGCGGTGACGTAGTCCTTCAGGTGAACAGTGGTGGTGACTACGTCCTGACGGCTTTCGGTTTCATGCGACACGTAGTAAAGCTCGGTGTTGTTGTTGCCGTCGACATACAGCACATGCAGAGCCTCCTGGCCGAAGAACCGCCCGCCGGTAGCAGAATATGCATCAGGAGCGTGATAGGCCCCCGCCTCGTAGTTCGTGAACTGTGCCGGGTCACCTACCGGAGCGCCGTAATGCACGGTCCGCACCTCACCCTTGTTGTTCACCTGAAGCAGCAGCTGGGTGCCCTCGGTTGCAATTTCAACGACCCTGGCCTCCACAGCCGGTACTTCGGCCGTAGTGTGGACAAACTTCTTTTCTTTCCTGGCCTCAACAGCCGGGGCTTCGTTCGCTCTATTGTCCTTACTGGCCTGAGCCGGAAGGACAGCGACAACTATTGCCGCAAATGCAGTCAGAAATGCTTTCATAACGTGTTCCTATCTCTAACAAAGATAGCACAAGTTTCAGTAAAGCGCAAATGCGGTGGCCCAGCCGCTCTTGTTCTGCATAATATGTTGCCGGGACGGGATGTACAGTTTGGCGTCCGTCGCTTCGCAACGAACTTACACTATTACACTGGCCCACGCTTCGCAAATCCGACATACGTTACCCCCACCCAAACCCTCCCCGAGGCTGCTGAAAAAGTCTTAGAGTATAG
>CAMOIT010000060.1 GCA_946616285.1 uncultured Bacteroidales bacterium
AAGGCCTGAACTGGTGCATGGACCGCATCCCCGGCTTCAACAAGCTGGACATCGATGCCGAAGGCCTGAAGAAGAAATTCGGCGTCCTTGGCGAACCCCTCATCCTGGGCGTCCTGGTAGGCGTTGTTATCGGTTGTCTGAGCTATCCCACTTGGGGCGAAATTGTGGCCCACATCCCCGCCATCCTTGGCCTTGGTATCAAGATGGGAGCCGTGATGGAGCTTATTCCGCGCATCACCGGCCTTTTCATCGAAGGCCTCAAACCCATTGCCGAAGCCACCAAGGAGATGGTTTCCCGCAAGTTCAAGAACTCTGCCGGCATCAACATAGGCATGAGTCCCGCGCTTGTCATCGGTCATCCCACTACGCTGGTGGTTTCGTTGCTGCTGATCCCCGTGACGTTGCTTTTGGCCGTTGTCCTTCCCGGTAACCAGTTCCTGCCTCTGGCGTCTCTGGCAGGTATGTTCTACGTATTCCCGGCCGTCCTCCCCGTGACCAAGGGCAACGTGGTGAAAACCTTCATCATCGGCCTGGTAGCCCTAACCGTTGGCCTGTACTTCGTGACCGACCTGGCACCATGGTTCACCCTTGCGGCACAGGATGTGTTCGCACGCACCGGTGACGCCGCAGTAGCCATTCCGGAAGGCTTCCAGGGTGGTGCGCTGGACTTCGCCTCCAGCATCTTCTCCTGGGTGATTTTCCACCTGGTACACGACTTCAAGTGGGTGGGCGCCGGCATTCTTGTGGTTGGCACCACCGTTATGGCAATCTTCAACCGCCGCAGAATAATCATGTCGTCACATAATAAATGAGATACGCTCGGCCTTCGGCCTCGGTATGACAAATAACGGTTATATTAATTGTCATTCCGAGCGAAGCGAGAGAATCTCCGTAAGGAACAGTATGAAAAAGTTTTTCACCGCAGCTCTGCTGCTTAGTACCATTGCAATGAGCGCACAGACCAAGTATACCATCCAGACCGCCTGCCATCCCGACGATGTCAAGCATTACGACACCGAGACCCTCAGAGCCCGTTTCATGATGCCCGAGGTAATGGTGGCCGATGAAATCAACCTCACTTACTCTCTGTATGACCGCTTCATCTTCGGCGGCGCCGTTCCGGCAACCAGGCCCCTGGTACTGGAAACCATCGACCCTCTGAAGGCTCCCTACTTCCTTTACAGCAGGGAACTGGGCGTAATCAACGTGGGCGGAGAAGGCATCGTTACCGTTGACGGAAAGGACTACACCCTGAAATTCAAGGAAGCCCTGTATGTGGGCCGTGGCAATAAGGAAGTGGTTTTCAAGAGTAAAGATGCCGCTGATCCGGCAAAATTCTACCTGAATTCCGCAACTGCTCACAAGGCTTACAAAACGCAGCTCATAACGCTGGACGGCCGGAAAGGCACCCTCAAGGCCAATTCATTCGCAGCCGGTAAGATGGAAGATTCCAACGACCGCGTCATCAACCAGCTCATCGTGAACAACGTTCTGGAAGAAGGCCCCTGCCAGCTCCAGATGGGTCTTACCGAGCTCAAGCCCGGCAGCGTGTGGAATACAATGCCCGCGCACACCCACGCCAGGCGCATTGAAGCCTACTTCTACTTCAATGTCACTCCCGGCAACATGATCTGCCACTTCATGGGCGAACCCCAGCAGGAGCGCATCGTATGGCTTGCCAACGAACAGGCCATCATGAGTCCAGAATGGAGCATCCACGCCGCCGCCGGCACCTCCAACTACATGTTCATCTGGGGTATGGCCGGAGAAAACCTGGACTACGGCGACATGGACAAGATCCCGTACACCGAAATGCGTTAGAGTATATATTCCCCTTCATCCTCATGCCCGGCTGACAGGGCATCTCCATACGGCCTCGGACACGTTCGAGGCCGTTTTCTTTCCCTTCGTCGTCATGTCCGACGGTGACGGTCACGTTTTCGGCCCAAAACGTGACCTTGCCTGCAACGTTTGGAGCGGAAAGAGCATCTAATTAGACGGAAAACGATAAAACTATGAAAAAGATAGCATCAATCATTATGGGAACCGCGCTGGCAATGTTCGCCGTGGGGTGCACCAGGGGAGAATCGTCGGGCGATTGGATATCCGACGCGGGTTATTCATCACATCCTGTTGCCGAAGACGTGTCCGGGGATTATGGCCCGGGCGGTGGCAACAACGGCGGCGGGGGAGAGGCCGGAGTAATAACCGCAGCTGAATGGAACGACCTGAACAACTGGAAGTTCTGGGGTGATGTCATGAGCGGCGACTACTCCAAGATGAACACATACTGGGGCCTTTCCACACAAAAGCGTATCGCGGTAAAAACTGTCACCTCCGACGGAAAGCCTGCAAAACAGATTCCCGTAAAGCTCCTGAAAGGGAATGACATTCTCTGGGAAACCGTTACGGATAATGTCGGCGAGGCCAGTCTCTGGCTTGGCGTGGAAGACATACAAAGCACTGTCAGGGCCGAAGACTGCAGCATCAGCATTGCCGGTGCCGTGCAGGATGGCGCACCCAAGATGTGGGCCTGGAGCCAGGAGGAAGCCGAAGTAAACGTCTATACCGTTCAGAAAGCCGAAGAATCGAATGTGGTGGACATCGCCTTCATAGTGGATGCCACCGGTTCCATGACGGACGAAATAGCCTTCCTGAAAAAGGATCTGCAGGATATCCTGAAGCAGGCATCTGAAGCCGATACCGATAAGAAAATCTTCACTGGAACCGTGTTCTACCGCGATGTGGACGACACCTACGTTACCCGCACTTCGCCCTTTACAAGCGATATCCCCGCGACCATCAACTATATCGGGGAGCAAACTGCAGACGGTGGAGGAGACCTTCCCGAAGCTGTACACACGGCGCTGGAAGTGTCACTTACCGAGCTACAGTGGCACTCGTCGGCCTATTCAAAAATGGCTTTCCTTATCCTTGACGCACCCGCGCACGTGGACCATCAAGGCGTAATAGCCAGCCTGCAGAAGTCAATTCGCGAATTCGCGGCCAGGGGAATCAAACTCATCCCCGTCTTCTGCAGTTCCGGTGACAAGACCTGCGAATTCATGTGCAGGCAGTTCGCAATCCTTACAGGCGGAACCTACGTTTTCCTGACCGACGACAGCGGAGTGGGCGAGGAACACGTACAGGCTACAGTGGGCAAGTACCAGGTCGAACACCTCAATGCCCTTATGCTTCGCCTTATTACGAAGTATATCAGCTAGCGCTTACCCATGGCGTCCAGCCTCATCTGGGCGCTCTGGCGGTCTGTTTCTTTTTCACCATACCTTGCCATGTGGGCGAGGTATTTCTTTTCCAGTTTAAGGTCCTTTTTGGCGCGGGCGAGGATTATACCGTTCTGAATGGCGGTCATGTCGGAAGGATGCTTTTTAAGCACCTGGTCGAAGTATTTGGCGGCCTTCTTGTAATCTTTCTTTACGAGGTAATATGACCCCAGATTGTCCGTGAACAGAGGGTCGTCCTTGCAGTATTTGAGCATGTACTCGGAAAAAGCGCGGAAGGCCTCCTGCGACGCGTCGCTCCCGATACGGAACAGGGCAACAGCGTAATCTTGCATAAAGGCCAGGAACTGTTCGTCAGTAACGGTGTCTTCCAGACCTTCATACTGCCAGGCTGGATGCTCCTTGAAGTTCTTGTCGGCCAGGGACTTAAGATTCTGTAGCGTCATTTCGGGCTGTTCCTTCTCGTAGGCCATCATGGCGTCGATCTTGACAAGACGGTAGTCCAGCCGGGAAGGCCTCAGGGCAATCGCACGGTCAATGGCAAGATTGGCCTGGGCGTAGAGATCGTCGTCATAGACGAAGTCTTCGAAGAAGTTCTTCCTGTTCCCAAGGGAATCAGTGTATGGAATCAAAGGCTCGCGGCCCAGATATCGGTCACGGTCCAGCTGGATAACGTGGCTTTCACGCGAGCGGTCGAAGCAGAAGGAAAAGCGCGCCAGAAGCTGCTGGGGATCTTCCGGATATGCCGCCTCCCATTTATTCAGCAGGGTCTCGACGCCGACACCGGAAGCGCCTACGCGTCCGACCAGGTTATTGTACCTGCGGAGGAATTCCTCCTGCGATTCCTGCGCAAGGGCCATAAGCGGCAGCACAAGGGCGGCAATTATAGTGAAGAACTTTTTCATCGTACGTCCATTCTTATTCGTTTTGCTTTGGGATAGAGGTTGTTACAGCGCTTGCCAAGGTTTTTCCCGGGGCCCAGCGGATGGCCTTCAAAGCCAATCACAACAGCACCCAAAGGCGCATCCGGTGGAAGCTGTATGGCATCGCCGTGAAGGTAGCTGAGAGCTGTTCCGCGGCCCACGTTCACCAGCGGGCCGGGAGATGAGGGTTCGATTCTTTCGGCACGGTACAGCGCGAAAGGATCCGCAGTGCGTACGCCTTCGTAAACGCCTGATTTTCTGAGCGCCGCAACGTATTGTCCTTCTCCGGGGACAAGGCCGGGCAGCAGAAGCTGCCCCAGACGTGTACGGAGGGCAGGGGCTTCATCCTGAGGCGGGATAACGTCCGCGCCGAGAGTTTCGGCCGCCCACTGTACCGTATCGTCGTTTTCCAGGTGGTTGAAGGTGCATGTGGAAAAGAGAAGTATGCCGCCGGGCTTGAGCACAGGCCATATATCGGCCAGGATGCGATGGGAACGGGCAGCGCAGAATTCCACGGTCCCGAGTGACCAGTCCTCCACAGCCTTTTCGTCTTTCCGGAACATCCCTTCGCCGGAGCAGGGAACGTCAGCAAGGATTAAATCGAAGACAGGAGCGTTTCCAAAGGCCGAAGGGTCGCGCGAAACCGTGCCGACGCGTATGTCTCCCCAGCTTTCAACGTTAGCTTTAAGAGCACCGTAACGGGTACGCATGACTTCGTTGGAGATAAGTGTATAGCTGTCTCCGAAACGTTCCCTAAGCGATGCCGCAAGGTCCGTGGTTTTTCCGCCGGGGGCTGCGCAAAGGTCAAGTACGGCGGCGCCTGGCCACAATTCCTTGAGGAATTTCCGGAAGACGTGGCCTACGAACATGGCCGATGTATCCTGCACGTAATAGCACCCCGCATGAAACAGCGGGTCCAGCGTGAACACCGGCCTTTCCTTTAGGAGATAGCCGTAGGGGCTCCAGCCCACTTTTTCAGCACCTTCGAAGGGACAGTCCAGGAGCTTGGAAGGATTCAGGCGCACCGACACCGAAGGAGGCGCCTGGAGTGCCTCCAGGGCCTTCAGCGACAGCTCTTCGCCCACTGACTCGGCCAGCAGCCGCTTGAAATCTTCTGAAAAATCCACTGCAATATAATATCTTACGGAGATTCTCTCGGCCCTTCGGGCCTCGGAATGACAAAGTCAAATTATCATACCGAGCGAAGAATGACAGGGGCAATTTGTCATACCGAGCGAAGCGAGTGTATCTCCGTACTATTTAGTCCATATTGAAGGGTCGAAACCTTCCGGCATTTTGCCGTTGGAAGCGTCCGCAATGCCGTCTACGACTTTGTCCAGCGCTTCCTTGATCTTGCCGGAAAGCATCATCTTCATCATGAGGTTCAGGTCCGCTTCCACTTCGATCCAGAAATCGGAATGGTAGGGATTTTCGGCCGCAGGCTCGAAGTGAATAACGATATGGAAGGCGAAGGGGGCGCCGTAGTCCACAAGCTCAATCCTTGAATAGGGAACCCTCTGATGTACTTTTACGCCGATATTGAAGCCCTGAACCGTAGCGGTCAGGGTGTCCATGTCGGCCGTTACCATTTCCTTCTTGTCCTCCGGAAGCATATTCCTGAAGTTGGAAAGGTCCGTGAAGGACATGTACAGTTCGTATGGCTGGCGGGAAACTACCCCGTGCTTGCTTTCTATCTTGGTCATAATTTACTATATTTGCAATCCAGTGCCGATTTAGCATCGGCACGATGCGCAAAGTTAACAAAAATCATGCACAAAATCTATTTCGAGAATCGCTGCATCATTATATGCCCCCCGGACGACGAAGCCCTGGCGGACCCCAACTCCGTAGAATTCCACGTGGGCGAAAAGATTGAAATCGGTGACCTTGTGCGCATGTTCGAGGTTCAGGACAGCCTTTCCCGCATATACATCCCCACGGCCGACGTAGAGCGCACCTACAGGCGCATCTGCGCTGAATTCAAGGAGGTGAATGCCGCCGGAGGCCTTGTGTCCAACAGGCGCGGGGACTATCTGCTGATCTCCAGAAACGGTCTCTGGGACCTTCCCAAGGGCCATCAGGAAGCCGGGGAAGACATAGAGATTTGCGCCATGAGGGAAGTGCAGGAAGAAACCGGCGTGGACCAGTTGGACCTGCGCCGGCTGATATGTATTACAGATCATGTGTATTTCAGGCAGGGACTCTGGCATCTGAAGCACACCTGGTGGTATGACATGCTTTATACCGATCCCACCAACCTGACCCCCCAGCGGGAAGAGGACATCACCAAGGCCGCCTGGGTGGCCAAATCCTCCCTTCCGCCTTTCCTAAAGAACACCTACCCTTCGATAGTGGAAGTATTCCGCGAGGCCAGGATATAAGCCTTGCGGCAAAACGGCCGAAAACGTGACCGAGACCGTCGGCTACAGCGATAAAGGACCCTATTTTTCAATGTGAATGACCAGTTTGCCGTCGAACCAGGGGTCGTGGAGCCAGGCGGATACCGGCCAGGTGTGCACGCTGCCTTTCTGCAGGCGGTGGCGGGACATGGTTTCTGCAATTTCTTCATTGACATCGCCGCCTTTCAGATAAAGGATGCCGCCGGTGAACTTGCCTTTAACCCAGGGATAGAAGTCCGTGAGAGATGCTACGGCACGTGAAACCACAAAGTCGAAGGTCTGAGGCAAAGACTCGGCACGGGCGTTTACGACGCGAACGTTCGTAAGCTCCAGGGCCGAAGCAACCGCCTGTGCCACAATGGTTTTCTTTCCCACGGAGTCGCAGAGGGTGAACCGCGCCTGGGGAAACAGTATAGCCAGCGGGATGCCGGGGAAGCCACCGCCCGTGCCAAGGTCCAGGATATCAGCATGCGAAAATGCCTCCCACAGCCCGGGAACCGTTTGCAGGTAACGTGCAATAGCAAGCGAATGCAGTACGTGATGGCTGTACAAGTTGTCTATGTCCTTCCGGGAAATGACGTTTATCTGCGCATTCCACTCACGGTATAGGGCGTCAAGGGCGAGGAAACGCTGCTCCTGCTCCTGGGTAAGGTCGAAATCGGCCTTGATAAAGCTTATAAATTCCTGTGCCGTCATTCCACTTCCCCCCTTAACATCATCTGAGCAAGGTGCTGCTTGCCGCGCCTGATACGGGTGCGCACGGTGTTCAGTTCCAGGTCCAGATCGCGTGCAATCTCCTCGTACTCAAGCTCTTCGATCATATATTTTATCATTACGTCCTTGTACAGCGAGGGAAGTTCGTCAATGTACTGCATGAGCCTCTGGTGAACTTCGTCCTGGATGATTTCCTCTTCCGGAGTGGTTTCACTGATGTCCGGACTTTCGTTGTTGCCAAGGACGCTTTTATGCATGAAGCCTTCCTTTTTCTGGTCTTCCCTCTGGATGCTGCCAAGGTGGTCCAGGGCTGTCCGGGTGGCAATCGTAAGCAGCCAGGGGCGAAATTCGCGCTCTCTGTCGAAGCTGGACAGGGCCGAAAAAGCCTTCTGGAAGCTTTCGGTTACTACGTCGTCCACGTCGGCCTTCCAGCGAAAATAACCGCTCACACGTCCGCGCACCGAACGTTCATGAATCTCGTACAGGGCACGGAAGGCCGTCTGGTCTCCCTGTACAGCCCTTTCCACAAGTTCCTTTTCGCTTTTATCCAGATATCCCATAGCTGCTAATGCGCTTCAAGCCAGTTCTTTCCTTCCGAGCACTCCACCGTGAGGGGCACCGAAAGAGTCATTACGTTTTCCATAACTTCCACCACCATCGCTTTAAGGGCCGGCACTTCCGACGGGATGGCGTCGAACAGGAGTTCGTCATGTATCTGAAGGACCATCTTGCTCTTAAATCCCTCATCCTTAAGCCTTTGTGCCACGCGGACCATGGCAAGCTTTATTATGTCGGCCGATGTCCCCTGTATGGGGGCGTTCACCGCGTTCCTCTCCGCCAGGGCACGTACGGTGGCGTTGCGGGCGTCGATGTCCGGAAGGTAGCGCCGCCTGCCGAAGAGCGTCTGCACGTAGCCGTGCTCCTTTGCGAAAGCGATGCTGCCGTCAATGAAGGAGCGTATGGCCGGGAAAGCCTGGAAGTATCCGTCTATCAGTTCTTTAGCCGCACCGCGAGGCATGTGCAGCCGCTGCGCCAGGCCGAACGATGAAATGCCGTACATAATGCCGAAGTTGGCAGTTTTGGCCATGCCGCGCTGCTCCCTTGTCACTTCTTCGACCGGAATCCCGAAGA
>CAMOIT010000061.1 GCA_946616285.1 uncultured Bacteroidales bacterium
GCATGGGTATCGTCTCCGATGTAAAACAGGAGCTGCGCCGCTGCTCCGCCCTTAAGATTATGTACTCGGCCCGAAAGCCCGCGCAAAAATAAGGGTTTACATCAGTAATATTCATTAAAAGGAAGACCTGGGAACGGCCTTCCTTTTTTTATGCATCCGTGAAAGGATATATATTGTCCGCCGAACACTAATTCACGATGCATTATGAAAAACAAAAACGATTACTGCGGGTACTCCCCCGCAGGATGCTCCTCATGGGTTGAAGAGCAGAAAGTACTTCATGCGATGTTCGCGCCCCTGGCTTTTTTTGCCGGCGAATGGTTTCAGGCCGAAGAAAGGCGCCTTTCCGACAATGAAAGGATTAAGATTTGCACCGGTCACATCGCTTTTTTGCTGGGAGCTCCGGGGAAAAGAGGCGTGCTTCAGAACATAATGAACAGCAGCATGGACGGCATCCTGGACAGGCTCAAACAAGAGTATCCAAAGATGAGAGCGATGGAGCTGTACATATTCAGCCTTTCAGCCACGGGTTTCAGCATCCCCTTGATAAGATATCTGACCGGACTCCGTGACGAGCATGCCGTGAGCGTGGTCAAAAACCGGCTACGGCGCCGCTTATTCATTTCGACATCCAAGAGTAAATGGGAGTATCTTTCACTCGTCCCACGGGAAAGTCGCAGAATGGGCAAAGAGATCAGCAGCTGTCTCTTACCACCAAAGTAGGTTGTATCAGAAGTTGGCGGGGAGCCGGTTCCGGAAGAGAACGCCTGCGGGCATCCATGATGTCAAAAAGGGTTTCTACTGCCTGACTGCCGGCTTCCCGCAACGGCTGTTCCACACGCGTTATAGCGGGATCAAGGAAATCCAGGAAACCGTTATTGTCGAAGGAAATAACACCCACGTCCCTGGCCGGTTTAAGCTGAAGTGAGCGCAAGGCCTGGATTGTTCCCAAAAGGATGGTGGAACTGAATGCAAAAACAGCATCGAAGGAAGACTGCTTTTGGTCAAACGCCTTCATGGCCTCCCGGAAGCCGTTTCCCACAGAAAAAGCATCGCCCACTACGGTGCCTTTTGCGCCGGCACTGTTCACGGCCGACAGGAATCCGCGTACTCGTTCCTGATTTGGCATGGATGCCGGCACCCCCTGTATGGCAAGAATATTCCTGTAACCTTTCCCCAGCAAGAACTCCGTTGCCATACGAGCACCGGCAAAATTGTCGGTGCAGGCATAGGAAAGCGAGGTTTCCCTAAAATAACGGTCCAGCAGCACATAGGGAATACGCCGGCCTATTTTCTCGTGAACCGCGGGAGACGTAGACACTGGAACACAGATAATCCCGTCAACGCTGCGGCTTTGAAACATATTGAGGGCATTTCTCTCTTCCTCCTCCGACTCGCCCGAGTCGGCCACAAGAGTATGATAACCTCTTGCTCCTAAAAGTTCAATCACGATAGCAGACAAAGTGGCAAAAAAAGGGTTCTCGATGCCTGGAACCAACAGACCGATGGTCTGTGACTTCCGTGTACGGAGGGACTGTGCCACAAGGTTAGGCCGATAGTCGCATTGATTGGCTTCCTGCGTAATCGTGTCTACTGCAGCCTGGCTGATACGATACTTATGAGCCTTCCCGGACAGAACGCGGGAAACCGTAGATACAGAATATCCTGTTCTCTCTGAGATGGTCAGTAAAGTATTCTTTTCCATAAAAATCCGCCACAAAGATATGGAATTAGTAAATATATTTCAAATAAAAGAACAATTATCAAATATTTTTTCTTATATTTGCTCTTGTAATTAGCGCAAACGATTGCGCAAAACCTGAAACCGCAATTAATAACACTAGCCAATATGAATAACAAATTAATTCTGGTAATTGGCAGCAGCAATACCGACATGACTGCCAAAACGCAGGAGCTCCCCCGCCCCGGAGAAACCGTTCTGGGCGGTGTCTTTACCATGGGCGCAGGCGGCAAAGGAGCCAATCAGGCCGTCGCGGCACAGCGCCTGGGCGGCAACGTCAAGTTCATTTGCAAAGTGGGCAGGGACATGTTCGGCGACAACGCCATCGCCCAGTATAATAAGGAAGGTATGGATACCAGCGGCATCCTTCGCTCGGACCTTCCCTCCGGCGTAGCGCTCATTTACGTGGACAGCCATGCGGAAAACTGCATTGTAGTTGCCTCCGGAGCGAATGGAGACCTTACTGAAAAGGACATCGAAGCATCCAAAGCAGCCATTGAGAGCTGCGGTATACTCCTGCTTCAGCTGGAAAGCCCTATTTCCTCCGTACTGAAGGCGGCGAAGATGGCCCACGAAGCCGGCGCCATGGTGGTGCTTAACCCCGCTCCGGCATGTCCCCTGCCGGAAGAGCTGTTCCGCTACATAGACCTGTTCATCCCCAACGAAACTGAGCTTTCGACCTTCAGCGGCCTTCCCGTAGAAAACGCCGAATCGGCCGAAAAAGCCGCCAAAGCCATGCAGCAGAAGGGCGTTGGCAAGCTTATCGTAACCATGGGCAGCAAGGGCGCACTCATCTGCGACGGCGACAAACCCGTCTTCGTCCCCGCGCACAAAGTCAAGGCCGTGGATACGACCGCAGCCGGTGACACTTTCTGCGGCGCCCTTTGCGTTGCCATCAGCGAAGGCAAGTCCCTCAAGGAAGCTGCGGAATTCGCATGCGCAGCTTCGGCCTTGACAGTCCAGAAGATGGGGGCACAGAATTCCATCCCGTTCAGAAAAGATATTAATATTTAAAGGATACCGTTATGTACATCGTAGGCAGTTACACGCTGGCAGTTATTCTCTGCTTTGTCACCATGCTTTGCTGGGGCTCCTGGGGCAACACCCAGAAGCTTGCCGCCAAGAGCTGGCGTTACGAACTCTTTTACTGGGACTATGTAATAGGTATGGTCCTGTTCTCCCTGGTGCTGGCTTTCACCGCCGGCAGCATCGGCTCCGAGGGCCGTCCCTTCATCCAGGATCTGGCACAGGCCGACTGGGCCAGCATCGGCTGGGTAGTGCTGGGAGCTGTAATCTTCAATGTGTCCAACATTCTCCTTAGCGCATCAGTCTCCATTGCCGGCATGGCCGTCGCATTCCCTCTGGGCGTTGGCATCGCGCTGGTAATGGGTGTTCTGAATAACCTCCTGCTGCATCCCACCGCCGGACAGAACACCGGCCTGCTGTGGCTTGGTGTAGCCCTTGTGGTATGCGCCATCATCTGCAACGGCATGGCCTCAGGCAAGGTTTCCAACGAGCAGCGCGATCCCAAGCAGAACCGCAAGGGCATCATCCTGGCCCTGCTGGCAGGTATCATCATGTCCTTCTTCAGCGCACTGGTTTACAACGGCGTGGACCTGGACAACTTCGCAGCACCCGCAGCCGGCAAGCTCACCCCCTACACTGCCATGGTCATCTTCTCACTGGGCGTGTTCCTGAGCAACTTTATCGTGAACACCATCGTGATGAAAAAGCCCTTCGTGGGAGAGCCTGTCACCTATAAGCAGTACTTCGCAGGCAGCTTCGGCACCCACCTTGTGGGTATCCTGGGAGGCTGCATCTGGGCTCTTGGTACTTCCCTTAACTACATCTGCGCAGGCACCGCCGGTGCAGCCGTCTCCTACGCCCTGGGCCAGGGCGCACCCATGATCGCCGCCATCTGGGGCGTATTCATCTGGAAGGAGTTCAAGGGCGCACCCAAGAGCGTTTACGGCCTTCTGGCCCTTATGTTCGGGCTCTTTATTGCCGGTCTTTCCTGCGTAGTCATTGCCGGAATGTAATGTAGAAAGCCATGAAACGTTTTATTACCAGCCTCCTGCTTCTGGGCATGTTCTGGACAGCACTTGCCCAGAACAGCACGCTGACGGGTACAGTATCCGACGAGCGCGATGCCCCTCTGGCCGGAGCCACCCTGGTGTGCGGCAGCCACTACGCCGTGACCGACCAGGATGGCCGATTCACGCTGCAGGCGCCCCAGGGAGCCACAGTCACCGTATCCTTTTTAGGGTACGACGACTACAGCTTCTCCGTCAGCGGCAATACCCGGCTCACTATCCGCCTGACCCCGTCGGCCGATACCATACTTAACGAATCCGTGGCCATCGGCTATGGCAAGACCACCAAGAAAGAGGTTACAGGCGCTGTCGTCAGCCTGAAGACGGAAGACCTGGACAAGGGCTCATTCACTTCTGCTGCCGGAATGCTGCAGGGCAAGGTGGCCGGCCTCACCGTCGTGAACCCCGACGGCGGCGATCCCAACGCCTCATACCAGTTCCTCCTGCGCGGCACCAACACCCTCAGCGCCGGTCAGGGCCCCCTTATCATCATTGACGGTGTGGCCGATGCCGACGTCCGCAACATCAACTTCCAGGAAGTGGAATCTATCGACGTGCTGAAAGACGGCTCCGCATCGGCCATCTACGGTACCCGCGGCACTAACGGTGTGGTGATCATCACCACCAAACGCGCAAAGAGCGGCACTACCTCGGTCCAATACGACGGACAGGTATCTGTGCAGACCGTCCAGTCCCGCGCCATGCCGATGACTGCCGAAGAGTTCGAATATACCATTAAGAACTATGCACCCGGAAAGTCCGGTTCCCTGTACGGCCACAACACCGACTGGTTCAAGGAAATCACCCGCACTCCTATAAGCCACAAGCACAATCTGGCCGTTTCCGGCGGCACGGAGAAATTCAGTCACCGTACCGTAATCAACGTAGAGCAGAACCAGGGCCTGCAAAAGAAGAACGAAGCGGCCAAGTACTTGATCAAGACCAACATCACCCAGCATATCCTGGAAGGGTGGATGGATTTGGACTTCAACCTGAGCTACGTCAAGCGTGTGTCTTCTCCGGCGAACTATGGTGCGTTCCGTCAGGCCTTCATGCGCAATCCTACCGAGCCGGTTTACGATCCCGACGCCACTATCTACGGAGGATACTACACCCTTACGGAGTCGGACTACACCAACCCCGTGGCGATGATCAATGAACGTGAAGCCCGAAACGAAACCGCCACCCTGGCAGCCAACCTTCGTGCAACTCTTAACATCCTGCCCGTCAAGGGACTGAAATGGGACAACTTCGTCAGTTACAGTGACGAAAAATACTCCTCCCAGGAGTACAAGACTTCCTACTATCCCAGCAGTGTGGGCAAGAAGGGCGTTGCATATACATCGGCCAACGCCTACGACGACTTCCAGTGGGAAAGCACCCTACAGTATTCCAACGTTTTCAACGGCCACTCCATCCAGGGAATCCTTGGCTACACCTGGCAGCAGAAGATGAACTGGGAGTCCAGCATGGAAAACTACGGTTTCGACTCCGACTTTTACAAATACAACAATATGGGCTCCGGTACCGCCCTCAAGGAAGGCCTTGCCGAAATGAGCACCTACCGCTCCTCCAGCCGTTACATCGCATTCTTCGGCCGTGCCATCTGGAACTACAAGGAGAAATACCTGGCGTCAGTATCCCTTCGCCGTGACGGGTCCTCCCGCTTCGGCAAAAACCAGAAATGGGGCTGGTTCCCCGCCGTCAGCCTTGGCTGGCGTATGACGGAAGAGCCCTGGATGAAGGACATACAGTGGCTGAACGAGCTGAAACTCCGTGCCGGCTTCGGCGTCACCGGCAACCAGGACTTCGCAAACTACAAGTCCCTGATGCTGATGTCCACCGGCACAAGTTTCTACTACAACGGCGAATGGATCAACTCCTATGCTCCCGCATCAAATTCCAACCCATACCTTAGATGGGAGCGAAAGAACGAGTTTAATGTGGGTATCGATTTCTCGGTCCTGGACAACCGCATCGGCGGTACGCTGGACTACTATTACCGGCTCACCACCGACCTCCTGTACGAATACAACGTCCCCGTTCCCCCGTACGACTACAAGACCCTGTTCACGAACGTTGGTTCCATCAGCAATATGGGTATCGAACTCACGCTGTACGCAACACCGGTAAAGACCCGCGACTGGGTGTGGAACACCAACCTGGTAGCCGCCCACAACGAGAACAAGCTGATCAAATTCACCAACGAGGAATTCCAGAATCAAGACTACGAGATTGGCTGGGCAGCCACACCCGTTGGAGCCTATCTGCAGCGCCTGACCGAAGGCGAAAGCCTGGGTTCCTTCTACGCCCCCCGCTATTCCCACGTGGGGCCTGACGGTTCCGATGTCCTTCAGGACGAATTTATGGGCAAGGTCCCCGTGGCCAAATGGAGCCGCATCGGAACTGCATATCCTGACCTTACCCTGGGCTGGAGCAACACCGTGCGCTTCCGTCAGCTGACACTTAGCCTGACCCTCCGCGCCGCCATCGGCGGAAAGGTGTTCAATTCCTACAGGGCCAATTACGAAAGCCTGCAGCAGATTGGTCTGCGCAACATCCTGTCCTCCTGGCTGGACAACACCGCCTATACCGGTGAAATCCGCTACTCCGACAAGTACATCGAGGATGCTTCTTACCTTAAGCTGGACAATGTATCCCTGAGTTATGACATTCCGCTGAACAATAAGTTCTTGCACGGTGCCAGAATCTTCGTATCAGGACAGAATCTTCTGTGCATAACCGGCTACAAGGGCGTTGATCCGGAAGTGAGCCTGAGCGGCCTTACACCGGGTATCGAAAGCACCAGCTACTACCCTCGCACTTCCACTTTCACCCTGGGAGCATCACTCACCTTCTAAACTGACACGGTATGAAAAAGATTCTGTATATGGTTTTGAGTGCAGCGGCCCTGTGCGCCTGCACCAATCTGGACGAGGAAATCTATTCCAAGATTGCCAAGGAAAACTTCTTCAACACCGAAGAACAGTTCGTAAAGTATTCGGCCCGGGCCTATTCATCCCTGCAGCACTGGGGCACGGAAAAGAGCCTTTGGACCTTCGTGATCCAGAACACCAACGAGGTTTGCGTACCCGTGAACCCCAACGGTGGCTGGTGGGACGACGGCCGATACAACGAGGTGCACGTGCACAGCATTTCCTACAGCAACCGCCTGCTGGAAATGGCCTGGGATTACTGGACCAACGGCGTTACCGCCTGCAACGACGTGCTTGACATGTTCGAGAACGTGGAAAAGGACTTCGAGGCCAAGGACCGCGTCATTGCCGAGGTTAAGACCCTGCGTGCCTATTATTATATGTGCGCTATGGACAACTGGCAGCACATTCCTTTCTCTGTCAGCAAAAAGGAAAGCGGCTATCCCCCGAAGAAGGAACGCGACTTCGTGTTCGACTTCATCGTGAAGGAAATCACGGACAACATCCAGTATCTTCAGGAAGAGCCCACCGGCGAATACTATGGCCGCATCACCCAGGGTGCGGCGTACGCCATCCTTGCCAAGATGTACCTGAATGCAGAAAAATGGATTGGCAAGCAGATGTGGGCCGAAGCGGAAGCCGCCTGCAACGCTATCATCAGCAAGGGCCACTACACGCTGGCGTCTAATTACAAGGATAACTTCTCCGTGTACAACGAGAACTGCCCGGAGCAGATTCTGGCCATTCCGTTCAGCACTGTGTACACTACCTCGGACCACAACGCATTCCTGATCTATATGTCCACCCTTCCGGCCGATCTGTGCCGCCCCTTCGGTATCAACGCCGACGCCTGGGACGGTCTTTGCGGGGAACCCGACTTCCTTGCCAGCTATGATCCGGCCGACACCCGCAAAAAGGACACCTGGCTCTATGGACAGATGTACGACAAGGACGGCAATCCGCTGGAACTGGAGCCCGGCGTACCATATATCATCGACCCTGACATGCCGGAAAGCGTTTATGGGAAAGATGCCCGCCGTACAGCCCTGCAGGGCGCACGCATCGGGAAATGGACCTATCAGAGCGACGGCCGTCTGACCGGCGGCCAGGTGGGTATGGACAACGACTTCTTCCTGATCCGCTATGCCGATGTAGTGCTAATGTACGTGGAAGCCCTTGTCCGCCAGGACAAGGCAGCAACCGCTGCCAATCTGGAAGACTTCCGGAAAATCCGCACCCGCGCGGGCCTCGCCCCGATGACAGCCACAGAACTTACCCTTGACAACCTTTATTGGGAACGCGCCCACGAACTGGCTATCGAAGGCTGGCAGCGACAGGATATGATCCGCTTCGACAAATATCTGGAAGCCTGGTGGGCAAAGCCTGAAAAGACCGAGAGCGATCTGACGCTTCCCATTCCCAAGAGCGCCATCGCCGCCAATCCCAACCTGAAGTAAGATGAAACGCACACTCATACTAATTTCCCTGTGCCTGATGGCCATCTCCTGCGCCCAAAAGCCGTACGAAATCACCCGCACGGAGCTCAAGGACAAGATTGCCGGCGCCTGGATAGGCCAGATGGTGGGCAACATCTACGGACTTGAATACGAAAACAAGTTCGTGGATG
>CAMOIT010000062.1 GCA_946616285.1 uncultured Bacteroidales bacterium
TCATACCGAGCGACTCCCCTGTCATACCGAGCGACTCCCCTGTCATACCGAGCGAAGCGAGTGTATCTCCGGACGCCGGCGGCGTTTCGCCTGTTTCCGGCGACATTTCGGCCTACAGCCGCCGCGCCACCGCCCATGCCCTGGCCCAGCTGCTGTCGCAGGTCTGCGCACGTGACGGCGACGGTCACGAAAAGGGCCCAAAACGTGCCCGAGGCCGTAAGGTGTGACGGCGACGGTCACGAAAAGGGCCCAAAACGTGCCCGAGGTCGTAAGGTGTGACGGCGACGGTCACGAAAAGGGCCCAAAACGTGCCCGAGGCCGTAAGGTGTGACGGCGACGGTCACGAAAAGGGCCCAAAACGTGCCCGAGGCCGTAAGGTGTGACGGCGACGGTCACGAAAAGGGCCCAAAACGTGCCCGAGGCCGTAAGGTAAAACGAATTAATGAGGCGTAAGCCTGAGTGAATGACATCATGAAAGATATTTGGAAGAAAATAGGTATAGGAGTTGGGATAGTGGCGCTGTTTCTGGCGCTGAGCTATGGTTTTGTGCCGCAGGTGCTGCAGGGCAAGATTGTGAACCAGAGCGATATCTCGGGGTTTGTAGGTATGTCGCACGAGATGACGGAGTGGAACAAGGCGCATCCGGAAGACCCTACGTACTGGACCGATTCCATGTTTGGAGGTATGCCCACCACGGCTATCTCCACGCAGAACGGGGGAGACTTCACACAGCCGCTTTACGACCTGCTGTTCACTGGTAAGCGCCCTGCAACATATCTTTTCGTGGCTCTTCTTGGCGCTTTCCTTCTGATGCTTGCACTGGGAGTGAACTGGCCGCTGGCCTTTTTCGGCGCGGTTGCGATTGCGTTTTGCAGCTATAACTTCCAGATAATCCAAGTAGGACACAATACCAAGATGCAGGCCATCGCCCTGATGCCCTGGGTACTTGCCGCGCTGGTGTATACGTACAAGCAAAAGGGCCTTTGGAAAGCGCTACTGGGCGCAGCCCTTTTCGGCCTGGCGCTTAGCTTCCAGATAAAGGCCAACCATCAGCAGATCACCTACTACCTTGCCATAATGGTGCTGCTGTATGCGCTGGTGGAACTTGTCCGCGTGATAAGGACCAAAGAGTGGAAACCGTTCATTATATCATCGGCCCTGCTTCTGGTTCTGGGACTCACCGGAATAGCGACCAACGTGAACAAGCTTCTGCCGCTGGCAAAGTACACTCCCAACACCATGAGGGGCGGATCGGAGCTGTCCAAGGAAGGCGATTCCAAGGGCCTTGACCTTGACTACGCAACAGCCTGGAGCTATGGCTGGGAGGAACTTCCCAACCTTATGATTCCGGACTTCAACGGCGGTTCCTCCAACGGAGCCGTGAATCCGGACAAGTCCGAAACCATCAAGCTCCTTAAAAGCGCCGGGCAGAGGAACCTTAAGGAAACGGCCAAGAACCTGCCTCTTTACTGGGGGCCGCAACCTTTCACCGCAGGGCCCATGTACATGGGTGCCATAACCATTTTCCTATTCGTCCTTGGACTGGGCCTTTATAAAGGAAAGGAGAAATGGTGGATAATAATATCGGCCATAGTTGCCGTACTGATGGCGGTCGGCAGTCATTTCATGGCCTTCACGGCATTCTGTTTCAAGTATTTGCCTCTGTATAACAAGTTCCGTACGGTATCCATGGCGCTGGTGGTTCTGCAGCTGGCGCTTCCCGTGCTCGGCTTTATTACGCTGGACGGCATCGCCAAAGGAAAATACGGCCGGAAGGAATTCCTGAAGGCTTTTTGGTGGGCTCTTGGAATCACCGGCGGTTTCAGCCTGATTTGCCTTGCGGTACCTACGCTTTTCGGCAGCTTTACCGGCGGCGCGGATGCCGGCATGCAGGAAATCATTGTCGACGCCCTTGTGCTGGACCGCATAGCCCTCTTCCGCAGCGATGCCCTCATGGCCCTGCTGCTTATCCTTGCATCGGCCGGACTGCTCTTCTGGGCATATCTTCCTAAAGCTCATGAAGGCAGAAAGGTCATTGCGGCGCTTTCCGTGGGTCTTCTGGGCGCCATCAACCTTTTCACCGTGGGCCACCGCTACCTCAACGCCGACCATTTTACCACTCCGAAGGACTTCAATAAAGCTTTCGCCGAGCGTCCTGTGGATCAGATTATCAAGGCCGATGAAGATCCCCAGTACAGGGTCCTGGACCTTTCGGTCAGTGTTTTCAATTCGTCGGTCCCGTCCTATCATCACAAGAGCGTCGGCGGTTATTCCCCGGCAAAGTTGCAGCGTTATCAGGACTTGATAGAGCATTATCTGACAGACGAAATCAACGGTCTTTACAAGCAGCTTAGCCAGGCCGACAGCCTTGAAGAGGTAGAGGCCTATATGGCTTTCGGCACACCTGTGCTCAACGCCCTCAACACCCGCTACGTGATTCTGGACGGCAGTTATCCGCCTCTGGTGAATCCTTCGGCCTTCGGTGAGGCCTGGTTCGTGGATTCGGCTGTTGAGGCTTCGACCCCTGACGAGGAAATTGCACTGCTCGGTTCCGTAGATCTTGCCAGCCAGGCGGTGTTGACGGAGAGCGTCAACGTCCCGGCCGCTTCGGACTCGCTGGATAATATCCGGATGGTTTCCTATGCGCCCAATCACCTCATCTACGAGTATTCGGCAACTTCCGACCGCCTTGCCGTTTTCAGCGAAATCTACTATCCGAACGGCTGGAATGCCACTGTGGACGGGCAGCCGCTGAAGCTTCTCCGCGCCGACTGGACCCTCCGCGCCGCCCTCCTTCCCGAAGGAAGCCACACCGTGGAAATGCACTTCCTCCCGGAAAGCTATAAAAAAGGCGCCGCAGTTTCCCGCGGCACCTCGATAGCGCTTCTGCTGCTACTGCTTATAGCCGTAGCCGGGGCGGCCTATTCCACATCCAAATCGTAGTACACCCTCTCCGCGCTGCCGTCGTAATACTGGATGCGTGCCATGTAGGTATGTGACCCCGCCGGCAGATTGGAAACGGCTGTGGGTGAGGTGCTTGCCTGGCCTCCGTCAAGCGTCCAGGTAACGCTCTTGAGTGATTTTCCGGCAGCGGGAACAACTGTAGGAACACCGTTAACAACTTTGATGTAGCTCACGCCCAGGGTTGCGAAATCCACATCGGCCACGGGGATTACGGTAGCAGCAACCGCGAATGGTATGTAATGGCCGCTGAATTTTACATTATGCCAGACATGGTTACCTTCTTCCAGGAAATAATTCTGGACGACGCAGCCTCCGTTGTTGGTGTCTGCAGGGCCGAATCCACTGAAAGGATACTGCGTAACAACACCCGAAATGCCTGCGCCTATGTACAGGTCTTCTCCTTCGGGTATTGTGATTCCGTGCGACGAGATGTCGATGATGTTCCATTTGTTGGGAGTGTATAACGAGGTTACGTCTTTCCTCAGCAGTTGTCCGCTGCTGCTGTCGATAACCACGTAGATACGCTCTGAACTGTCGCTCGCGCGCATGTAGAAGTGCACTGTCTTGATGGTTGCGCCAACAAGTCCGGCCTGGGAAAGCTCGCTGGCCGTGTAGCGCATGCCCACGGCTGTATCCACTCCTCCTCCAACTCCAAGATTATAAAGGGATAGTGTACTATCATACTTGTAAAGGTCGGCCGCTGCGCCTTCGCCCACTCTTAGCATCCTGATGTCACGAGGAGTGTATATAGACGAAATCGTGAGATTCTCGCAGGCCGTGGTATATCCGCTCTTGCGGGCCGTAAGTATCTGGTACTCGCTTTGTGAGTCATCCAGGGTAATTGAGTAGTAGCCATCGCTGTCGGTGATACAGCTCAGGCTGCCGGAAGATAGCGCCGGAGCGGCTGCAAAGGGTGTATCGGACTGGGTAAGGCTCACTTCGGCGCCCACGATTGGATTGTTGTCGGAATCCAGCACATTGCCGTACACAATGCGTTGCGACGATGTACTCACGGTGAAGGTGCAATTGGCTCCATTCAGGGCTATATGGCTCAGGGCTAGTCCGACAGAATTACCGTCCCAGTCCAGTGGAGCATAGTTCGTGATGTTTCCATTACCCGGCAAGACGCACAGACTTTCGTCGCTGCTGCTGCCGAAAAGAAGATAGTAGCAGGGGTGTGGATACCAGGCGTTAATCCTGTTGGTGTTCTCCCATAGGTATTTTGGGGTGTAAGAAGAACTTCCGGCATAACGTACGCTGGACTTGTCCACATGGTATACCAGCAGGCCGTATGCGGGAAGGGCGCTGTCCCACTTGTGGTTTACGCGTCTTTCCAGCACGAAATATTCTCCTTCAACGCCGCTCTGGATAATGTAGCCTTGGTCTTCATACACAGGCCCCAGGGTGTAATTTCCCGCGGCGGATATGCTTGCGGGAGCCGGCATCCACCCCAGCATGTTACGCTCCGTAACGCTCAGGTACGGAGGTCTCCTTCCGGAATCGTTGTAATTGCCGGAACTCATCAGGTCGAAGTGCCCGGTGGTGAACAAGTTCTGCCCCCCGGTGGCATAGTCGGTGTCGTAAAAGTCCGGAAGGCCCAGCGAGTGGGCGAATTCATGGCAGGTGGTTCCGATGGAGGCGGGAGTTGAACCTTCGTTTCCGGAAAGCTCAGAAGTGCAGAAGTACCTGAAAAAATGCTTGTCCCCCATCATGCCGAAGTCTCCTGTGCTCTGGTGTGGCCATATCGTTTCAGCAGGGCCGTTTTCGGCCTGATTGTAACCCGCATAATAGAAAAGAACCATATCCAGGTAGCCGTCGTGGTCATTATCGTATTGGTTCAGGTCAATATCACCGGCAAGCTGTGAGTATGCTTCCAGGATGGCTTCCGGAACTCTGTCATCGTAGTAGGCAAGTTCGTGGGACAGGGTTACAGGACCGTATACGTCGAACTGGGGACGGTACTGGCCGCCGGAGTTGTCAATGTAATAATCCCTTACCGAGCCGATGGCTCCGTTAAAACTGTATCCTGACTGATTCAGCATGTTGGAGAAATGCTGATGGGGGTTGCTGACGGAGAACGGTTTATCGGGAAATTCGGCGATGAAACACAGTATCTTCACATCCCCGAAGTTTGTCTCGGGAGCGTTGTCGTACGAAGACCAAATCCGGTTTTCCTGTGCCCTGGCCTCATTACCCTGCGCCATCAGGACTTCGATGCTTTCCCCTGTGGGACGGTAGTAGCCGTCGGCCCCCTTGGCGACTACGCGTCCAAGGTCGTCGGTGAGCCAGTGGCAGTATTCGTCGCCGTGGTTATGGAGTATGATTATGCTGCCGTCGGGCTGTACGTATTTGAAGGGTGTAGGGTCGGCCGGAACTGCGTAGGCGATGCCCAATGCCATCAGTGCGGTTATTATGGAAATGAACGTCTTTTTCATATCTTTGCCCTCCTAAAATCTAATGGTCCACTGTTCGTCTTCGTCAGAAATCAGCGTCATGAGCCCTCCCGATATGGTCTGGACGGTGAAATACTGCTCCTGTGTCGAAGTTATGCTTCCTCCAGTGCTGGCCTGCGTAGTGGCAAGGAAGCGGGTGCCCTGAGTGGCTGACGAAGGGATGGGTCCGATTTCGTACATCGTCAGGCTGGGAATCCGCATGAAACGTGCCCAAACCTTGCCTTCGGCCTCGTAAAGGTTCATCTGGTCGGTGGTCTTGTCGTATTCCAGTATGCTTGATGCGGGGGTCCTGATACCAAGGGTAGGCGTATCCGGCCCGACATTGCCGGTAACGGTGACTTCGCAGCTTGCGCTCTGTCCGCCGGCCGATGCCGTGATTATAGCCACGCCTTCACCCACTGCCGTAACCTGGCCATGCGAAACGGTTGCAACCGCAGTGTTGGAAGAATGCCACGATACGGTCCGGAATGTGGCATCTGGTGGATTGACGGTTACCGTTAGGGTTTCGGTATCTCCCGGATCAAGCGTAAGGGACGCAGGGCTTACCTCCAGCGACGTGACGGGAACGTATTGACCATCACCATCCGGATCTACAAGCACTTCGCCACCTAATTCCCAGGCGGCCAGGCTCACGGAGACTTTGATTTCCTCCAGGCCGTAGATTACTATCTTCACATTGTACTTGTAGCCTGGTTCAGCCTTTGCTTCGGCATCGTCAAGGAGCTTGCTCAGGTCAATGTTATATTCTGCCTCTGCGGGGACGCCATCGGCAGTATAACCCAACTGCAACAGGCCGATTTTCATCTTGTACACTTGGTTCCCCGGCATCACCATCACATCGCCCACCTCTATCAATTCATTCAAGGGGACGAAGATATCTGCCTCTGAAAATACATGGCCATTACGTATCAAATCCAGATACTGGGGATTGGAGGTGTTTACAATTCCACCAGGTGCCTTTTCCTGCTTGGTGGCTATGACCAGGGTTCCTTCAGTATTGGACTCAATGCGGATGTATGCAAGTTTATAATTACTGGCGGTTTGACTGCTGCTGCCGTTGCGCACCTGCACGTTGAAACGGGACAGCTGGTGCTGGAAAACCAGGTTGGGTACCACTCCGCGGCGGGATGATGTGGCGCTGTACAGGCGGTCCAAGCTTACGTCCTGCGTGGCAGGAGCTCTGTCGGCCTCCTTGTCGGTCGACGCTAACATAATATCCTGCGAACCGTCGATGACAATAGGAAGGGTAATGCTGGTCTCTCCTACCGTTGGTGATGGATTAGTAACGGCGTCATCGACATAATAGCCGAAGAACTCGTAACGTCTGTCTGGAGCGTAGAAGAAGGGAATCTGATGGGCAGGGTCGCTGTATACGGTAATAGACTCGCGAATTTCTGACGGATTTCCATTTGGAGCCGGAGCAGATTCCGCCTTCACATTGTTTATCAGTATTCCGCTTGCGGTCAGGTCCAGCGGAGCTTCGGCAGTGGCCTGGCTATTGAGACCTTCACGGGCTATGCCGTAAATATACAGGTCCTGATTGGTATTCCAGTCGTCGATGGGGCCCAGTCCCTTTGTGGGAACGATTCGGGGCATCCCATCGCCAAAGCGAATGGCCACGTGATCATTCATCAGGTCTTCCTCGTAGAACACATCCTGTTCTTGTTCATGGGAGCAAGCCGTTGCGAGGGCGATAGACAAAAGGGCCGTCGACAAGAAGAACGAAATATGTTTCATAAGCTACTAATGGACAGTAAATGGGCAAAACTGCCAGGGATGTGCAAGCAGCACTGGCACTGGCAGTTACAAAGGTAAGAAAAAATTTTATCACGATACAAAAAAGCTCCGCGGAGAGCGGAGCTTTTAAGGTTAGGAGCCTGGCGCTTAGTCCTCTTCCTGTTCCTGGGCGGCGTATTCCGCGAGGAGCTTGGTCTGGACGTCGGCGGGAACCTGTACGTACTCGGCGAACTTCATGGTGAAGGTTGCGCTGCCACCGGTGAGGGAGCTCAGGATGGTGGAGTAACGGTAGAGTTCTGCGAGCGGAACGCGGGCGTGGAGCACGGTGAAGCCCTTGTCCATGTCCTGGTTCAGGATCATGCCGCGACGGGTGTTCAGGTCGCTCATGCAAGGTCCCACGTAGTCGTTGGGAGTGATGATGTCCACGTTGTAGATGGGTTCCAGGATCTTCGGGCCTGCGTTGCGGAAAGCCTCCTTAAAGGCGTTACGGCCGGCGATGATGAAGGCGATTTCCTTGGAATCCACGGGGTGCATCTTACCGTCGTATACGTATACGCGGATGTCACGGGCGTAAGAACCGGTGAGGGGGCCTTCCTCCATCTTGGACTTGATACCCTTCAGGATAGCGGGCATGAAGCTCAGGTCGATGGAACCACCGACGACGCAGTTGTAGAATTCCAGCTTGCCGCCCCACTCGAGGTCGGTGATGTCCTGGCTCTTGAAGTTGAAGA
>CAMOIT010000063.1 GCA_946616285.1 uncultured Bacteroidales bacterium
AGTCAGGTTCGCCCATGGATACCCAGATGTCAGTGTAGATGAAGTCGCAGCCTTTCACGCCTTCGTCCACATTGTCGGTGATGGTGATGCGGGCGCCGGTTTCCTTGGCTATTTCACGGCACTTCGCAACAAGTTCCGAAGCGGGCTGCAGGGCTTTCGGAGCCACTATGCGCACGTCCATGCCCATTTTTGCGCCGCCCACGAGGAGGGAATTACCCATATTGAAGCGGGAATCGCCGAGATATGCGTAGCTTACCTTATTCAGCGGCTTGTCCACATGCTCGCTCATGGTCAGGAAGTCGGCCAGGATCTGGGTGGGGTGGAACTCGTTGGTGAGGCCGTTCCAGACGGGAACACCTGCATACTGAGCCAGTTCTTCCACCGTCTTCTGTGCGAAGCCGCGGTATTCAATACCGTCATACATGCGGCCCAGAACCCGTGCAGTATCTTTCATGGTCTCTTTAATGCCAATCTGGGATCCCGTAGGACCAAGATACGTGACATGTGCGCCCTGGTCGTATGCGGCTACTTCGAAAGCGCAGCGCGTACGGGTGGACGTCTTTTCAAAAATCAAGGCGATGTTCTTGCCTTTGAGGCGGGGCTGCTCAGTGCCTGCATATTTGGCGCGTTTGAGGTCCCGGGCAAGGTCCAGGAGATACTGTATTTCTTTGGGCTCAAAGTCCAGCAGCTTTAGGAAGCTGCGATTTCTCAGGTTGTATGCCATATTGTTTTAAGGTATTATTCTGGTTCCGCAGGAGGGATCTTCCAGGGCTCCTGCTTCTGTTATTATGCACTGTGCTCCGCCGTTTTCCACAAACATGATGCCTGCACGGACCTTTGGAGCCATCGAGCCTTCGGCGAACTGGCCTTCCGCCAGATAGCGCTTAGCTTCCGCCACAGTCATCGCGTCAATGGCTTTTTCGCCGGGTTTCCTGAAGTTTGTGTACACTTTGGCAACGTCCGTAAGGATGTAGAATTCGTCGGCTTTCATAGTGACGGCGGCAAGGGCGCTGGCCAGGTCCTTGTCTATCACTGCCTCCACACCCCTGTGGCCGCTTTCCGTTTTGACGACGGGTATTCCTCCACCGCCAACGGTAATGACGATGTTGCCCTCACGGGCGAGTTTTTCCACTATGTCTATATTGCTGATCCATACAGGCTTAGGCGAAGGGACCACCTTGCGCCAGCCAAGACCACGGGGATCCGGCTTGTAGGTGGCGCCGTCCTGCGGAGCTTCCTGGTAGTAAGGCCCCACGAACTTGGTGGGCTTTCCGAAAGCTGGGTCATCGGCCCCTACCTCTACGCGGGTGACAAGAGAAACCACGTGCCTTTGAATGCCGGCTTCCTTCAGCACCTTTTCCATACCTGTTTCGATAAGGTAGGCGATGGAACCCTGGGTTTCCGCTCCGCAGAAATCCATCGGCATTGCCGGAAGACCGAATTCTTTCCTTCCGCCTTCGTGCTGAAGCATTACGTTCCCCACCTGGGGGCCGTTTCCGTGGCCTATGACAATGTCGTAGCCTCGCTCCACAAGGTGCCTGAGCTGGGCGCAGGTATTTTCAACGTTTTCCAGCTGTTCCTGGAAGGTGCCTTTCTGTCCTGCCCTTAAAAGGGCGTTGCCGCCGAAGGCGACCATGGCAAGTTTATTCATCGCCAACTGGATTATCGCGCCTCAGAGGCAGGGTTGAACAGCGAAGGAGACCTCCCATCTTGGAGATTTCGCGGTAGGGCACGGTCTCTACCGTCATGCCCCATTGTTCGCGCAGGTGCCGGTTAAGGCGATGGAAATGCTCTTCCGTTACCACCACGTCTTCCGAAATGGAAAATACGTTGGAGTTCATGTAGTACATTTCTTCCGTGGTAAGCTCGAACACATTATCCGGGCCGAAAATCTCGATAAGATGGTCCGCGTCGCGGGGATTCATGAAACCGCGCTTGTAGATGATGGCTTTGTCCCGGCCGACTGGCATGAAAGTGCAGTCCAGATGCAGGATGCCCTGATAGGGGTCGGTATCGCTCTTGAGGAGATTCAGTGGTACGATAGTGCGTTCAGGAAACAGCATTTTGAGGTATTCCACGGCCAGGCGGTTGGTACGGGCCGTCTTGACCATGTGGTAGTCTGGAAAGTCGTACTGTCCCAGGAAGATGAAATTCTTGTAAAGGATAACGTCCCCACCTTCTACATGAACGGCCTCCGGCAGGTTGTAAATCTGCTTGTAATGGATTTGACGATAGATGTCTTCGTATGCGTCAATCTCCTCCTGGCGGTCCGGGATGATGTTTGAGACTATGATTTTGTCGCCGATTACAAAGCCGACGTCGCGGGAGAAGACCTGGTTGCAGTTCTTCACCGGACGCGGCCGATAGACTTTAACATCGTATTTTTTCAGGACAGCCTCGAAAGCGCCCATCTCCCGGGCGATGTCCTCATCGGCAGGATACACCCCGTTCAGGACCGACTCGTACGATTTGCTGTCGAAGGTTTCTTTAAGGCTCGGGACCGGCCCCGGCGAGTCCGGAAGACCAAGCACGACCTCCCTAAGGCGTGCAGTTTCGGACTGGATATTGAGTTTCATAAAAGCTTTTAGTGTAGTTTTCGTAAAGATAGCGCTTTTTGGCCAAATAAGCAAAATGACGGCTAGCAGTTTTTGTTTCTGCTGGACCTGGTCCACAACACAAATGGACGCGGTCTCATGTATTTTTGGACTTGGTCCAATTATAACCCTTGGACCAGGTCCAGCAATTCGGCAGTAGAGGGGCTTGTAGGGCACATATCGTGGACCTGGTCCAGCACCTGTTTTCGGACCACGTCCAAAAATGCCACAGACCTCGTCCAGAACACATACAGACCAGGCACATTTTTTCGCAGACCTGGCACGCACCCAGCAGCCCGGGCGCATTTTTCAGCATGGTGATACTCTCATAGACAGATGTCCAAAAATATTTCGTATCTTTGAAAAATTTATTGGTACCAGATGAAAGTGGCGGTATACAGCGGATCGTTCAACCCGCTTCACAAAGGGCACGAAGCGATTATCCGTTTCCTAACGGAATCAGCGGGCTTTGACATTGTATATCTAATAGTTACACCACAAAATCCATTTAAGGAAGCACATACCAGACCAAACGGCAGGGAAAGGTTTACGGCCGCTGTAGAAGCCGTAAAAAGACATCCGGACCTTATAGTCAAGCCATTGGATATAGAGATTGACATGGATCCTCCCCAATACACAATCCGTACGCTTGACGCCCTGCAGGCACTCGAACCTGATAATGACTTCACGCTTGTGATAGGTGCCGATAACCTTGATTGTTTTGGCGGATGGAGGTATCACGAAAGGATACTCCTTGAGTACGGTGTTGTTGTTTTCCCCCGTAAAGGATACCACAGAGGAAGGGCGAAGGCAAGACTGATGAAGGAGAATCCAGCGTACAAGATCGAACTTTTGAAAGCCCCGCTTGTTACCATATCTTCGACCCATATCCGGGAAGAGATTGCAAAAGGTAAAGACATGTCAAAATGGCTGATGTAATATGAATATAGAGACAGAAAGGAAGTTCCTTGTAAAAGACGACGTCTATAAATCCCTTGCCGTTAAACGATTCAATATCAAGCAGGGCTATATAGCTCATGACTCCGGGAATACGGTCCGGGTCCGGATACGTGACGACAAGGGCTTTCTCACCATTAAAGGTCCGTCAATGGACGGCATCTCAAGGATGGAATGGGAAAGGGAGATTCCGCTTCAGGATGCGGCAGAACTGTTTGAACTTTGTCACGGAGGCAGAATTGACAAAACCCGCCACATCGTTCCGGCCGACAATTCACGTTTCTTCGAAGTGGACGAATTCCATGGAGATAATGATGGGCTGATAATGGCTGAAATAGAGCTGGCAGACAAAGATGAAGCATTTGAAAAACCAGAATGGCTGGGTGAAGAGGTCACCGGCGATAAACGCTATTACAACTCCTATCTTACCCGCATTCCATTCAAGAATTGGTAAAACCATAAAATCATGTCAGGAAAAGTTCTAATATTCTCCGCCCCTTCCGGTTCCGGGAAAAGCACCGTGGTGAATCACATTCTGGGCCTTCATCCGGAAATCGAGTTCTCGGTTTCGGCCACATCCCGTCCGCCTCGCGGAACGGAACAGGACGGGGTGGAATACCTTTATTATAGTGCCGATATTTTCCGCGCTCTGATAAGGGACGACAAGTTCGTAGAGTACGAAGAAGTGTACCCGGACCGCTTCTACGGCACCCTAAAAAGCGAGGTCAACCGCATCTGGGCCAAGGGGCACGTGATAATTTTCGACGTAGACGTAAAAGGCGGCGTATCGCTGAAAAAATACTTCGGCGACAAAGCCCTTTCAGTCTTTATCCAGGCTCCATCGGTGGAAGAATTGCGCCGAAGGCTAATCGGCCGGGGCACAGACCCGATGGACGCAATTGAACAGCGGGTTGCCAAAGCCGCCGAGGAAATGACCTACGCGCCGAAGTTCGACCGCATCCTTGTAAATGACAAGCTTGAACAGGCCCTTGCCGAAGCCGAAAATATGGTGGATGATTTCCTGAAGAAGTGATTTTTTATTATCTTTGTGGACTGGAATATACTTCAACTTTTATAACTATGGTATCTTACAAAGAACTTGGCCTTGTGAACACCCGCGAAATGTTCAAGAAGGCCGTTGCCGGCGGTTACGCCATCCCCGCATTCAATTTCAATAACATGGAGCAGCTCCAGGCCATCATCCAGGCCAGCGCCGAGACCAAGTCCCCGGTCATCCTCCAGGTTTCCAAGGGGGCACGTAACTACGCCAACCAGACCCTTCTCCGCTACATGGCGGAAGGTGCCGTGGAATATGCAAAAGAACTTGGCTGGGAGCATCCCCAGATCGTCCTTCACCTGGACCACGGCGACAGCTTCGAGCTTTGCAAGAGCTGCGTTGACATGGGCTTCAGCTCTGTCATGATCGACGCATCCTCCCTCCCCTATGAGGAGAACATCGCCCTCACCAAGAAGGTCGTTGACTACGCTCATCAGTACGACGTTACCGTAGAGGCCGAACTTGGCGTCCTCGCAGGCGTAGAAGATGAGGTTGCAGCAGAGGAATCCCACTACACCCGTCCGGAAGAAGTCATCGACTTCGCCACCCGCACCGGCTGCGACTCCCTCGCCATCTCCATCGGCACCAGCCACGGCGCATACAAGTTCAAGCCCGAACAGTGCACCCGCGATCCCAAGACCGGCCGCCTGGTTCCCCCGCCGCTTGCATTCGACGTCCTTCACGAGATCGAGAAAAAGCTTCCCGGCTTCCCCATCGTCCTTCACGGCTCTTCCTCCGTTCCCCAGGAATACGTTGACATCATCAACGCCAACGGCGGAAAGCTTCCCGATGCAGTAGGCATCCCCGAGGAACAGCTCCGCGAGGCCTCCAAGAGCGCAGTCTGCAAGATCAACATCGACTCCGACAGCCGTCTTGCCATGACCGCCGCCATACGCAAGGTCTTCAACGACAAGCCCGGCGAGTTCGACCCCCGCAAATATCTGGGTCCTGCCCGCGACGAGATGAAGAAACTCTACATGCACAAGATTGTGAACGTGCTTGGTTCCGACGGTAAGGCCGAATAAGACTACACATAATAAAAAACTGGCAGCCAATTTCTTGACTGCCAGTTTTTTTGTTGCCGTTCGTTACTCGCTGCGGTACTTCGCTGCCTGGGCGGCAATCAGGGCCGCATCGTCGAAATAGTTGATCTGCATGGCGTCCTTCATCTGGTGAAGGGTGTTGGCAGCCACTTCACGGGCGGCTTCCGAACCTCTCTTAAGAATGTTGTACACCTCAGGAATGTCCTGCTCATATTCATGCCTTCTGGCGCGGATAGGCTCCAGACGGTCGTTCAGGACGTTGATGAGGAACTTCTTGCACTTCATATCCCCGAGGCCGCCACGGCGGTAGTGGTCTTTGAGTTCGTCCAGGTTGGCGTATTCGGGCCAGAAGCGGGCAAAATCATCGGCCTCGCAGAAAGCATCAAGGTATGTGAAAACCGTGTTCCCTTCCACCTTGCCGGGGTCTTCCACCTTCAAGTGGCCGGGATCCGTGAACATGCCCTTCACCTTCTTTTCCATTTCGTCTTTGGGATCCGAGAGGTATATGCAGTTGCCAAGGGACTTGGACATCTTGGCCTTGCCGTCCGTTCCGGGAAGGCGGCGGCTTGCAAGATTCGAGGGCAGAAGTATTTCAGGTTCTATCAGGACGTCGCACTTGTAGGTGCCGTTGAACGAGCGCACAATCTCGCGGCATTGCTCGATCATGGGTTCCTGGTCCTCACCTACGGGAACTGTAGTGGACTTGAAGGCGCAGATATCGGCCGCCTGCGAGATGGGATAGGTGAAAAAGCCTACGGGAAGGCCGCGGCGGTTGTCGTCTTCGACCTCAGAGTTATAACCGCGAAGGGCCATTTCGGCCTTTACGGTGGGGTTGCGCTGAAGGCGCTGGACCGTGACGAGGTTGGAGAAGAACTGCGTCATCTCGTGCAGTTCCGGAATCTGGCTCTGGATGAAGATGGTGACCTTCGAGGGGTCCAAGCCGCATGAGAGATAGTCAAGGGCTACCTCTATTATATTCTGCCTTACTTTTTCCGGATTGTCGGCGTTGTCCGTCAGGGCCTGCACGTCAGCGATGAAGACAAACATGCGCTCGTAATCACCTTCATTCTGGAGAATGACGCGGTTGCGAAGAGAGCCGACATAGTGGCCCAGATGCAGTTTTCCGGTGGGACGGTCACCCGTCAGGATTACTCTTTTGCTCATTTCACTTGCAGGCTGTCGGGAAGGGCTTGGATCTGCTGCTGGGCTTCTTCGGCCTTGGCAGCGGCGGCAGCGGCTTTTGCCTGAGCTTCTTCGGCCGCCTTCTGGGCTTTAAGGAGGTCTTCCTGCTTGGCGGCGATATCCTTCTGCTCCTTGAGGTCTTTCTGGCTGGCCCTCACTTCTTTCTTTGCGTCACGGACATCGCGTTTTGCGGCATTGATATCCTTCTTTGCGGCCTTGATGCGGGCCTCAGCGTCGTCGAGGACCTGTTTGGACTGCTTGAGTTTAGCTTCTGCGCCGGCCACATCGTCCTTGGCGATCTTGTAGTCCGCCTCCAGATCAGTGATTTCCTGTTCCAGGTTGCTTATTGCCAGCTTGTCCTTGGCGTCGAATTTGCCGTCGTCGGCTTTGCGGGCCTTCTTCTCAAGCTTCAGGGCCTCTTTCTTGGCCTTGATTACGTCCTTCTTGGCATTGAGGGACTGCTTCATTATCTTGAGGGAGTTCTGCCCCTGCTTGTACTGGGCCTCGGCGGCATCCAGCTGGGCCTGAAGGTCGGCGATGAAGGCTTTGTTCTCGCGCTCGGTATCATCCGCTTTGCGGCGGGCGTCTTCCAACTCCTGCTGACGCTGCTGGACCTTGTCTTCGGCATCCTTAAGGGCGTCCTTGTTGGTCTGGGCGCTTACAGACACAGCTGCAAGAATTGCGGCCGATGTCAATAAAATTCTTAAGCTTTTCATATTTTCGTAGTGTTATATTCCGAAAGACAAAGATACGAAAAAGGCCGGCCTTTTGCAAGGTCGGCCCGAAGAAATAAGGCCGCGGCCTTATTTCATAATAACCTTAGCCATTTCGCAAACCTTGTTGCTGTAGCCCCATTCGTTGTCGTACCAGGCGCAAACCTTAACGAAGGTCTTGTCCAGCTGGATACCTGCCTTCTCGTCGAAGATGGAGGTGCGGGCGTCGCCGCGGAAGTCGGTGGAAACAAGTGCTTCGTTGGTGTAGCCGAGGATGCCCTTGAGTTCGCCTTCGGAGGCTTCCTTCATGGCAGCGCAGATTTCCTCATAG
>CAMOIT010000064.1 GCA_946616285.1 uncultured Bacteroidales bacterium
TTCGGTCCAGGATTACGATATCTGGTCCAACCGCAACACCGGCGCCGGATACAATCTCAATTATTATGGCATGAGCCGTGACATGCTCCGTATTCTTGCCAATTTCCAGGGGCAGATTGTTCCTCACCTGAATTGGGCTGCCGGTATAAACTTCTGGCGTTGGTGGATGGGCTCGATGAGAGACAACGGTGTTAAGGACGCCGATGGAAACAAACAATACTATCTGGGTTCTAACAATAATCCTAGTGATCTCACCCTCTATGACAAGTATATCGCTCTGGGTGCCATCCATGAGGATGAAAAGAACGGAGGCCTTGCACTTGAACTCAATGCCGGACTTGTCTTCGACACCCGTGATATTGAGGCTGCTCCAAACAAAGGTATTTGGGCAGAGGCTTATCTCAATGGTAACGTTCTCCAGCATCAGTACCTGAAGGCTTGCGTATACTTCCGCCATTACATCGACATTCCCATCCATATCCCTGCAGGCGACCCTGTGTTCGCATATCGTCTCGCATGGCAGCAGACTCTCCTCGGAGAAACCCCCATCTATATGATTCAGAATGTTCCGCTGCTGGTTCAGCGCAACATGATTTCTGAAGGCTTCGGCTCCAGCAACACTATCCGCGGTCTTCGTGAAAACCGTATTCTGGCCGAAGGTATGGCATGGGTCAATACTGAACTGCGCGTAAAGCTTGTCAACTTCAAGCTCTTCAATCAGTATTTCTACATTGCCGTTAACCCGTTCTTCGACGGTGGTATCATCACCAAGCCTTACAGGGCTGATGTCATGAACGGAATCATCAATGATGACAATCTCAAGAACTTCAATTTCGATGCATACAGGGATTATCTTGCAAGCAATCCCAAGGAAGCCAAGACCTTGGAAAGGTTTGATGCTCTTCACAATGCAGACTATAAAGGAACCATCTACGATGAGTCAAATATGAAGAAGTTCATCTACAGCGCCGGTGCCGGCCTCAAGATTGCCATGAACCAGAACTTCATCATTTCGGCCGAATTCGCCAAGTGCTTTACCAAAGGCCTGGATGCAGGTCTTTGGATTGGTATCGGCATTAACTATCAGTTCTAAAGAGTTATGAAGAAGCTTTTTAATATTGCTTTAATTGGCATTACCGCCTTCGGTCTCAGTGCCTGCATGGCCGGTAAGTACATGTCCAATTTCGCCCTTACACCCAATCCGCACGGCGTGGACGACATTGAACGCACCCGCCACAAAGCAGACTCTCTGCTTGCCGGTTCCACCGCCTGGTACGACGGCCTCAAGGCCCAGGGTATCCTGAAGGACGAATGGATTACAAACGCTGAAGGTCTTAAGCTTCACGCCTGCTCGGTTCCTGCAAAGGATCCGGCAAATGCCCAGGGCACCGCAATCGTGGTGCACGGCTACGGCGACAACCATTACGTATTCCTTTACCTGGTGCGTATGTACCGCGACGAATTCAACTACAACGTCCTGTTCCCGGACCTCCAGTACCACGGTTATTCGGAAGGTGACGAGATTCAGATGGGCTGGAAAGACCGTCTGGACGTCGAGGAATGGATAAAAGTCGCACATGAAAAGTTCAACGACCCCTTCATGGTCCTTCACGGCGTGTCCATGGGCGGCGCAACCGTCATGATGGCTTCCGGAGACCCTCTTCCCGAATATGTTAAGTGCATCGTGGAAGACTGCGGTTACGCTTCCGTAATCGTCCAATTCAACAACAACCGCAAGGATAGCTTCCGCTTCATTCCTCCGGATGTGCTGCAGAGCGCCAGCCTCGTAACCAAGAAGAAATACGGTTGGGGCTTCTGGGAAGCATCCTCTGTTAATCAGCTGGAAAAGAGTACCGTGCCCATGCTCTTCATCCACGGCGACGCCGACGACTTCGTCCCCTTCGACAACCTGAAGATGAACTACGACGCAAAGAAACATGGCTACAAGGAACAGTATGTATGCCACGGCGCCCTTCACGCGAATTCTTTCCAGAAGGATCCCGAAACATACAAGCACAAGGTCCTTAATTTCCTCAAGACCGTCAAGAACATGATTGCAGTCGGAAACTATCCGGACGGAGCAAACAGTTATTACAAGGCGAATTAAATGGATAAACGTTACATTTTGGCTCTGGATCAAGGCACCAGCTCTTCCAGAGCCATTGTTTTTGACAACGACGGCAATATTTGTTCTGTTGCCCAGCAGGAATTCACCCAGCATTTCCCGCAACCGGGATGGGTGGAGCACAATCCCATGGAAATATGGTCTTCAGAGGCGGCTGTCATTGCCGAAGCCATTTCCCGTATTGGCATCAGCGGCAGGGACATAGCTGCCATTGGCATAACCAACCAGAGGGAGACCACCATTGTCTGGGATGCCGAAACAGGCCTTCCCGTGTACAACGCCATAGTATGGCAGGACCGCCGTACGTCGGCTTTCTGTGATTCCCTTAAGGACAGGGGACTGGTGGACTGGATTCGTCAGAAAACCGGCCTTATCATCGACGCATATTTCTCTGGAACAAAGATAAAGTGGATACTGGACAATGTTCCAGGCGCTCGCGAAAAGGCCGAAGCCGGTAAACTCCGTTTCGGAACGGTTGACAGCTGGCTGGTCTGGCAGCTCACAAGAGGAGTGGTCCATGTGACAGACGTTTCCAACGCCTCCCGCACTATGCTCTTCAACATCAAAACGCTGGAATGGGACAAGGAACTTCTGGAACTGCTGGATATCCCTGAGTCCATGATGCCGCGGGTTAAGTCTTCTTCGGAGGTGTACGGCCACACCAAGACCACTCTCTTTGCTCATGAAGTCCCGATTGCTGGTATCGCCGGAGATCAGCAGGCGGCCCTTTTCGGCCAGATGTGCACCGAGCCGGGTTCTGTCAAGAACACATACGGTACAGGCTGTTTCCTCCTTATGAACACGGGAGAAACGCCCATAATGTCAAAGAACAACCTCCTTACCACAATTGCCTGGAAGATAGGAAATACTGTGAATTATGCCCTTGAAGGTTCCATCTTCGTTGGTGGCAGTGTTGTCCAGTGGCTACGCGACGGGCTTGGCGTTATACGCAGCTCTTCAGAGGTTGAGGCGCTTGCCGCATCCGTTCCCGACAACGGCGGCGTGTACTTCGTACCTGCTCTTACTGGTATGGGAGCTCCTTATTGGGATCAGTATGCCAAGGGCGTCGTATGCGGCATCACGCGCGGCACAACTGCTGCACACATAGCCCGTGCGGCTCTTGAAGGCATTGCGTTCCAGACCATGGACATAGTTAACGCCATGGAAAAGGACGCCAGGGTAAAACTGGCCGAACTTAAAGTGGACGGCGGAGCATCCCGGAACAACCTTATGATGCAGTTCCAGTCCGACATCCTGGATACGGCCGTAATTCGCCCCAGAGTCACTGAAACAACCGCCATGGGTGCTGCATACCTTGCAGGCCTTGCAGTCGGTTTTTGGGGCTCTCTGGACGAAATAAAGCAGCAGTGGCAGGCCGAAAGGACCTTCAGTCCTTCCGGTGCCGACATGAGTGCCGCCAAGGCCGGCTGGGCCGATGCCATAAGGCGGACGGTAAGCCATTAGGCCTCCTTGCAACTGAAAACGAACAAAAATGGCCAAAAGTGACCGATTTGAGTTTCTCATGTTACTGAAATCGGTCAAAAATGGCCAACAATGACAGATTTGAGTTTATGAATTCTGCTTTTATATTTGAGTTTATCGGCACGCTGGTGCTGGTACTGTTGGGTGACGGCGTGTGCGCTGCCACTACATTGAATAAATCCAAGGCCAAAGGTGCCGGGTGGGTTGTGATTGCCCTTGGCTGGGGATTTGCCGTGATGTGCGGCGTTCTCATTGCCGGGCCGGTTTCCGGTGCCCACCTCAATCCGGCCGTTACGCTGGGTCTGGCTATTGCCGGCAGCTTTGACTGGAGCCTTGTAGCCGGTTACGTAGTGGCCCAGATGCTTGGCGGTTTTGTTGGCGCCGTGCTGGTATGGCTATTTTATAAGGATCATTACAAGGCAACGGCCGATCAGCCCGATGCCATGCTGGGCACCTTCTGCACCATGCCTGCCATCCCCAACGCACTGAATAATCTGTTCAGCGAGGTCCTGGCAACCTGTCTTCTGGTATTCGCCATCCTTGCCCTCGGAACAGCCGGAAACGCCCTGGCTATCGGCGGAATTGCCGGTTCTGCAGGCTCGCTGGGCGCTTTCCCCGTCACCTGCGTGATTATGTCCATAGGCATGTCCCTTGGCGGTACCACCGGTTATGCGATGAATCCTGCACGTGACCTGAGTCCCCGCTGCGCACACGCCGTGCTTCCTATCGCCGGCAAACGCGACAGCGGATGGTCCTACAGTTGGGTCCCTGTCGTAGGCCCTATGGTCGGCGCAGCCCTTGCCGCAGGCCTCTTCCTGTTGGTATTCTAATAAAAAAGATGAGCCCGGACGAGACAACCGCCCGGGCTCATTATATATAAGCGCCCATTACTGCTGGGCCAGTTTCTTTTCGCTGGGGATGAGGATGGCACAAAGACCTACGCCGATGAGGGCGCCCACGGCAACCGAGAGCATGGCTGCGTCCCAGGAACTGCTGCTGGCAATGCCGCCCACAACAATCTTGGAGCAAACGGCGTCTCCCACAAGGTAGCCGAACAGGCCCACAAAACCTGCAGCCGTTCCCGCAGCATTCTTGGGCACCAGGTTAAGCGCCTGAACGCCGGTGAGGGCAACGGGACCGTAGATAAAGAAGCCGATGAGGCACAGGGCAATGTAAACCAGCACTTTCTGCATCTGAGGGTCTACGTTGATAGAGCCGGAACCTACCATCCAGTACAGGACCACACCCACGGCGCAAAGCAGCATGCAAATGACATTCATGGGAGCGCAACGGCCCTTGAAGATTTTGGAGGTTGCCCAGCCGCAGGCGATGGTTCCAAGGGCACCTACTATGTTGTGCACGGAGAAGGCTACCTTACTTTCGGCCGCGGTCATTATACCCTTGGCTTGGAGGTAGGTTGGAGCCCAGTCTCCGATACCGTAACGCACCATATACACGGCCACGTTGGAGATGGCCACAATCCACAGAAGCTTATTCTTGAGAACATAGTCTACGAACAGTACCTTGAATGGAAGCTTTTCTCCGGCAGGGCCCTTGGACTTGATGCCGCTGTGGTCGTTGCGCCAATCGGCCACTGAAGGAAGGCCGCAGGACTCCGGCGTATCACGGATGGCCCACCAGCAGAACAGGGCCACTACCAGGGCTGCGATGGCGGGGAATACAAAGTTGCCCCTCCAGGTCTGTTCAACGCCCATATCGGCTGCCAGGGAAACACCGGCAATGGCCAGGAAACCAAGTGAGAAGCTGCCGATGGTGTGGGATACATTCCAGATACTCATCTTGAAACTTCGTTCATTCTGGCTGAACCAATGGGCCATGATGCGCCCGCAAGGAGGCCAGCCGAAACCGCTCAGCCAGCCTACGACTAGCATGAGGACGAAGATGATGGTGGTGTTCACGGCCGTATTCTGGCCGAAGGGAATGAGTCCCACGGACATCATAGTAAGGGCCGAGAGGATGAGGCCTATAACCAGGAACTTGCGGGCGTCCGAACGGTCGGAGACGCTGCCCATCACGAACTTGCTGAAAGCATAGGCAATGGAGACCGCCGACATGGCGAGTCCTACTTTGCCGGCATCCAGGATTCCGTCGGCAATCATGTCTGGAGCCGCAAGCGACAGATTCTTGCGCACAAAATAGTAGGCGGCATAACCAAGGAAAGCGCCCAGGAACACCTTAAGGCGCATGGCCTTGTATTCAGGGTCAATTTTTTCGGCGGGAAGTTGCGCCTTTGGTTTAGGGGGATCTAAATAACGAGCCATTGTAGTTGAAGAAACTTAATAATTATCGTACAATTTCAATGAGACGGTCGGGATAATTGGATATTATGGCCTCCACGCCGCAGTCTACCATGCGGCGGATGTCGTCGGGTTCGTCAACGGTCCATGGAACAACCTTGATGCCGTTCTCATGGCACCAGGCGACGTTCTCCGGTGTAATTACGCTGTAATGCGGGCTCCACCATACGGGCTTGAAAGACAGATTCTTAAGCAGCTCTTCGATATCTCCTCCATCATAGTCTTCTGTCAGGTAGGACAGAATGAGTTCCGGCCATCTTTCGTGCATATAATTCAAGGCACGGACATCGAAGCTCTGGACCGTGAGCCTGTCGCCAAGGTTTTTGGACAGCAGCAACGGAATACATACATCGCAGAAAGTGCGGTAATCCGGCCAGCAAACGCCCTCAAGGCTTTCGTCGGGCTTGGATTTTATCTCGATGTTGTAGTTGACCGGCTGATGGGCGTATGCCTCGGCAAAGTCAATCAGATCCGATGCAAGCGGCTTCACCTCGGGGACTTTCACCTGCGTAGGCCAGCGGTCAACGTGGCGCATGCCTACATCGTACTTTGCGATACTGTCGTAAGGCATGGTGTAGAGGTACTCTTTCGGATCTCCTTCCTGCACAAGGCTGCCGTCCGGACGGGTGGAATACCGGGGATGGAAGTAGCTGTCGTGCGAAACCACAACCTGGCCATCACTGGAAACATGCAGGTCGAACTCAAGCGTGTTTACATCCATGTCCAGGGCGTTTTTCATGGCGGAAATGGTGTTCTCCGGCATCAGGCCGGCCCCGCCGCGGTGAGCCTGTACGTCAATGAAGCGCTTTTCTTCTTTGCAGCCGCACAGAAGGGCGGAAAACGATAGCAGAATCAGTATCTTTTTCATAATCATGTGGGTTATTCAAGGGCCTCGGCCAGGATGGAGATGGGGTTCATGACCTGATAACCGGTGCTCATCTCAATCTGCCATTTGCAGGTTTCGCAGTCGCAGGCGACTACGTCAGGATCAACGGTTTTAATCTGCTGGAAAAGGGCGGCGCCTATCTCCTGAGAGGCCTCGTAATTCTCTTTCTTGAAGCCGTATGTGCCGGCTATGCCGCAGCAGGCCGACTCCAGCATCACGAATTCCACTCCGGGAATAATCTTGAGCAGTTTCTCCGAGAATACTCCCCAGCCCAATTTTTCGAGGTGGCACGGGGTGTGATAAGCAATTTTCTTGTGAAAACCGGGTTTGAAGCGCAGCTGCGCACCCTTTTCCAACTTTTCGAAGATGAAGCGCGTGGCCATGGTTATGCTGTCCCGAACGGCGCTGTTGTCCACGCCAAGAAGGCCGGGATACTCGTCCCTTAATGTGAGCGTGCAGGTAGAAGACGTGGTTACTACTTTCAGCCCTTTTTCGACGGCTTTGCCTATAACCTGGACATTATGGGTGGCCTGTTTTGTGGCCTGCCCGGACAGCCCGTTGGTAATCAGGGCGATTCCGCAGCATTTTTCCCTGTCCAGCAGCTGCACACCTACGCCAAGTGCGTTGAGCACTTTCACCAAGTCTTTTCCAAGCTGGGGATAGTTGTAGTTCACGTAGCAGCCGTGGAAGTATGCGACCTGCTCAGGGAAGGAAGCCTGCTGGCGGGAATGCCGGCGCAGCCACATCTCGAAGCTTTGCATGCTGTATTTGGGGAAGCTGCGGTGCTTGTCGATTTTCAAGGTGGCATCAAGTGCGGTCTTGGTTATGCCAAGGGATGTCACTCCGTTCACTATGTGCGCAAAAGGCCTGGCCAGGCTTCCCATGAAGTCCGTAGATGCAAGCATGCGGTCACGGAGTTTGGCGGGGGTGCGGTCGTAACGGATACGTGCCGCCTGGATAAGATCGGCCACGTGAACGTCGCTGGGGCATGCTACCTCGCAGCGTTTGCAGTTCATGCAGTACTTGAGGGCGTAATTGAAAAAA
>CAMOIT010000065.1 GCA_946616285.1 uncultured Bacteroidales bacterium
TGTAGCAGGTTTTGCAGACCTGTGCCTAACCACTCGGCCATAGTACCAAAGCGGATTGCAAAGATAGCAGTATTTTTGCAATCCGCAAAAAATAATTACTTAATTACGCCAAGTTCACGGCCGACTTTTACGAACGAGGCAATGGCCTTGTCCAGATGCTCTTTTTCGTGAGCGGCCGAGAGCTGTACCCTTATGCGGGCCTGGCCCTTAGGTACTACCGGATAGTAGAAACCTGTTACGAAGATGCCTTCTTCAGCCATTTTGGCTGCAAATTTCTGGGAAAGAGGGGCGTCGTACAGCATTACTGCGCAGATTGCACTTTGCGTGGGCTTAATGTCAAAACCGGCGGCAATCATCTTTTCGCGGAAGTATACCACGTTGTTCATGAGCTTGTCGTGCAGGGCGTCGGACTCTTTCAGTATCTTGAAGGTTTCCAGAGCTGCGCCTGCGATCATGGGCGGGATGGAGTTGGAGAAAAGGTAAGGACGGCTGCGCTGGCGGAGCATGTCGATAATCTCCTTTCGGCCTGTGGTGAACCCGCCGACGGCACCTCCGAAAGCCTTGCCAAGCGTGCCGGTGAATATGTCGATACGTCCGTAGCAGCCGAACTGTTCGGCTACGCCGTGGCCGGTGGGACCCACGACACCTGCACTGTGGCTTTCGTCCACCATCACGAGGGCGTCGTACTTTTCGGCAAGGTCACATATCTTGTCCATGGGGGCTACGTTGCCGTCCATCGAGAACACGCCGTCAGTGACTATGATGCGGAAGCGGCAGCTCTGAGCGGCCTGGAGCTGGGCCTCGAGGTCCGCCATGTCGGCGTTGGCGTAACGGAAGCGCTGGGCTTTGCACAGGCGCACGCCGTCGATTATGGACGCATGGTTAAGGGAGTCCGAGATAATTGCATCCTCTGCGGTGAGAAGGGGTTCGAAAACTCCGCCGTTTGCGTCGAAGCAGGCTGCGTACAGGATTGCATCCTCTGTATGGAAATATTCCGCGATGGCTTTTTCAAGCTCTTTGTGAATGTCCTGGGTGCCGCAGATGAAACGGACCGACGACATGCCGTAACCGCGGCTGTCCATCGCCTCCTTGGCGGCCTTGATCAGGCGGGGATTGTCCGCCAGGCCCAGGTAATTGTTTGCGCAGAAGTTCAGGGCCTGGCTTCCGTCCTGCAGTTTGATTTGGGCCGACTGGGCCGAAGCTATGTTCCTTTCTCTTTTGTAGAGTCCGGCTTCATCTATGGCTTTAAGCTCTTCCTGAAGGTGTTTTTGAAATTTTCCGTACATGATTATCAATTTTAGTGTTTCAAATTTAGTGTTTTTCTTTAAGAAAATCTAAAAAAAAAGGTTAAATTTGTAACTGTATCCTATCAAACAGCCAGGAAAAGATGAAAAACGTACTTGTAATAGGTTCCACGGGACAGATTGGTTCCGAACTTACAATGAAAATCCGCCGGGAAATCCCCGGAAGTACGGTGGTGGCCGGCTACATCCCCGGCGCCGAACCCAAAGGCGAACTTCTGGAAAGCGGTCCTTCAGCCGTAGCCGATGTCCGCGACGCGCAGGGTCTTGCGGCAATAGTCCGGGAGTACCAGATAGATACTGTGTACAACCTCGCCGCCCTTCTTTCGGCTGTCGCAGAGCGGAAGCCGCTCCTTGCATGGGATATACAGATGAACGGACTCCTGAATATCCTTGAAATAGCCAGGGAGTACAGATGCGCCGTGTTTACGCCCTCGTCCATCGGCTCGTTCGGTCCGGAAACTCCTCATGTCGGCACTCCGCAGGACACCATCCAGCGCCCCAGGTCCATGTACGGCGTCACCAAGGTAGCGACCGAACTCCTTTCGGACTACTACCATCACAAATATGGCGTGGATACCCGTTCCGTGCGTTTCCCCGGCCTTATTTCCTATACAACCCTGCCCGGAGGCGGCACAACCGACTATGCAGTTGAAGTTTACTACGCTGCCGTCAAAGGAGAAGAGTTTGTCTGCCCCATCGCCCCCGGTACCTATATGGACATGATGTACATGCCGGACGCCCTTCATGCCGCAATTCAGCTTATGGACGCCGACCCTTCACGCTTGAAGCACCGTAACTCTTTCAACATTGCCTCCATGAGCTTCGAGCCGGAGCAAATCTTTGCAAAGATCCGCGAATACATCCCCGACCTTAAAGTCAGATACGAGGTGGACCCTGTGCGCCAGGCCATTGCCACTTCCTGGCCGGACAGCATGGACGACAGCTGCGCCCGCGAGGAATGGGACTGGAAGCCCACCTACGACATGGACAGCATGACAAGAGATATGATAAGGCATCTGAAAGCCCGATACGAAAAATAGATTAACTATCATAAGTTTACGCCCCGTGTTCTTACAGTTTATAAGGAACGCGGGGTTTTTGCTTACAATTTATAGCATAACCATATAATTGAGCTAATAATTTTTTAATGCACATGCACTCTAGGCGCGCCCATGGCATATTAAAATAATTTATTAATCTTGGTTTTTCCAGGTGTTGCACTTTAATTGGCTTATTATTAGCGACTTGCGTAAATATTTAAAAATTTTGTAAAAAATCTTTTGTAAAAATTTGCAAATCCAAAAAATTGCCGTACCTTTGTATCCGGATTGAGGAAGTGAGGTTCTCTCAACGGAATCAGTCTATTGGTTATTAGTTTTAGTGTTATTAATTATGTGGTTAGTAAGAGCGTCCGCCTGCGACAGGCCGACACTCTTTTTTTATCTCCCATCGTCCGGTCTCGGTCACGTTTTTGGCCGTTTTCTTTCCCTTCGTCATCAGGTTGTACGACGACGGTCACGTTTTGGCCGGTTTTCTTGACCGAGGCCGTAAGAATGGAGGACGTGAGTTATCCCAGGGGATAGAAGAGGGATTCGTAGCGGCTGTTCCAGCTGTGGTCGTAGTGTTTGCGGATGGTGCGGGCGCTGGCGAAGGTGACGAAGTTGTCCCAGGCTTCCAGGAAAAGGACGGCGAAGTCCGTACGGCCATGGAGGGCAAGCGCGAAGAGTGTGTATACGGCGACGATGTAGACGTCGGCCCTTTCTCTGTCGTCGGCCTGTGGAGTGGAGGGCGTGACCAGGGTAAGGCGCTGGGCCTGGGCGAAGGCTACGTCGGCGATGGAGTCTGCCAGAATGGCTTCCTCTGAAGGAGAATACAGGCCGATGCAGTAACGCTCTGACGCATGCTTTAACACAGAAAGCTCTTTCTCAAGCGCGGGCATGGGATCGGGAAGCTTGCATTCGAAGTAACGGGAAAAGTCCGCCTGGCCTCGGAGGAAATTCAAGGCAAGTACGCAGTAGTCCCGCACGGAGGCTTCAAGCACCATGGAATAAGGGGCTTTTTCGTCTATTCGGGCCAGTATGTCTTGCACTTTTGCCATTACAGGATGCTAATATACGAAAATTCCGTTAAATTTGTGCAAAACTCAGCGTATTATGAAAATAGTATTCCTTGACGCAATATCCATGGGAGATGCTTCCATGCATGAAATCGCTGCTCTCGGCGAACTTGTATGCTATCCTTCTTCAACTGCCGAAGAGGCCCGTGAAAGGGTAAAAGATGCCGATGTTGCCATACTGAACAAAGTAAAGGTGGACAAGGCTTTCCTTGATGCAGCACCCAGGCTTAAGATGGTGCAGGAAGCCGGTACGGGAATCAATAATATAGATGTAAAGCTGTGCGAGGAAAGGGGAGTGCTGGTCAGAAATGTGGCTGCGTATTCCACGGATTCCGTGGCTCAGACCGCCTGGATGCACATCCTTAACCTTACCGGCCGGGCTTTCCATTATCAGGAGTTCGTGACAAGCGGCGCATACAGCCGCAATCCCGTGCATGTGGACTATGCCCATCCTTTCACCGAAATCTCCGGAAAAACCCTTGGAATCGTGGGTATGGGCGCAATAGGACAGAAGGTTGCAAAAATTGCCGAAGCTTTCGGCATGGAAGTGATTTACTACTCAACTTCAGGTACATCCCATTGCAAGGAATACCCCAGCGTGAGTCTGGACGAATTGCTTGAAAAGTCAGACGTCATATCCATACATGCACCTTACAACGAGCGCACGGCGGGCCTTATCGGCTATGAACAGCTAAAGAAGATGAAGCGCAGCGCTTTCCTTGTGAATACAGGCAGGGGAGGCATAGCCGACGAAAAAGCCCTCGCCCTGGGTTTGGACGAAGGCCTTATCGCGGGAGCCGCGCTTGACGTTTATGTGACGGAACCGCTTCCTCTTGATAGTCCGCTGATGCATCTGAAGCATCCCGAACGGCTGATATTCAGCCCCCATATTGCGTGGTATTCAAAGGAAGCCAGGGCCCGTCTTGCAAGCGGCATGGCTCTGAATATCAGGCGTTTTAAGGAAGGCGAATTATAGCCACACCGGCGCGTTTGGTCTCTACCGAACCGGCCTCCAGGCCGCGGGCGTCGATTACGCCTGCGCCGCTGACCTTGAAGAAAGCAACATCGGCTTTGCCGGAAACTTCCACGTCTCCGGCACCGTTCACGGTTACGGCTATTGTCTTGGCGTTCAACTTTTCGATATCTACGTCTCCGGCACCGTTCACGGTAACGTTAAGTCCTTCTACTTCAACGTCACCAATAGAAAGATCTCCTGCGCCGTTCACTTTCACGGAAAGGTCTCCTTCTACCAGAAAACCGTCCATTACCTTGACGTCTCCTGCACCATTTACGGTAAGAGCTTTAATGTCCGGCATGCTGATGGTGATATCGTATGTCTCGGCGATGATGTTTGCGCGGTCTTTGGTCTCGATGTAAAGGACGTCATTCACAACCTTGAAATCCAGGTATTTGAATACCTCTTCGTTAGCTCTGACGCTTACACCGAAATGCTTTTCCTGAGTAAGGAAAATGTCGGCCGAGCCGTTGACCACGATGCTGTTGAAGTTCTTCAGCTCATTGAACTCCTGAATCTTTACAGGGCCTTTGCAGCGGACGATCTTAGCCTGGGCGCAGGCTGCGAATGAAAGAGCTACCGCCAGGGCAAGCATTACTTTAACTACTTTGTTCATCTTATTGCTTTTTAAATACGTTTATGTCAAGTCCAAGAAGCTCCATGCGACGGAGTATCTGGGGAACTTCCTTTTCTACGAAGTCCCTGCGCTGCACTTCAAGTATTATGCCCCGGGCGCCCGGTGACACGAAATATCCTATGCCGCGTTTGTTGTACAGAATACCTTCGGCGGTGAGTTTTTCGTAAACGCGCATCACCGTATTGGGATTTACGCCAATCTGCGCGCCGTATTCACGGACGGAGGGAATGCGGTCTTCCTCTTTTACCGACCCGGAAAGGATGCCCTCGCAGATTGCGTCGGCTATCTGAATATAGATTGGTTTTTCTGAATGGAAGTCCATAGACGTCAGTGCTTTATGGTTTTTATCCTGAAATAGATACCTGCGGCAAGACCGGCAGCTACAATCCACATCACGGCTGTCAATGTGCCAAGGAGTGCGCGTATGTCTTTTTCGGCCGAAGCAAAGTCCTCATAGTCAGGGGCTTCTACCAGGCTTTCTAATCCTGTCGCTCCCAGTATCAAAGAAAGGACGAGCCCGGTAACCATTGCTATTCCCAGGGCCGACAGTATTTTGTTTTTCTTGAAACAAATGCCGCAGAGGAGGTAGTAGAGGAAATTGACGCAGTAAGAAGCCAGAAGGATTCCTACCACCATGCCTAAACTCCAGGTTGTGTCGTAAGTCCCGTTCACCTGAACCAGTCCTGAACTGAAGGAACCAAGTCCGCCGGAAATCTTCGATGCGACAGCAGTGCCGATGCCCGGATCAAGGAGGCACAGGAGGCTGTCAACCGCCAGGTAGGTGACGAAAAAGGCCAGGGGAATAACGATCAGTGTGTTGATAATCATCGAAAGCCATTTCTCGAAACATGATGCCGGCACCATAAGCCAGGCCGAGCCTTTGCTCTTGTCGGTAAGATGACCGTAGGTCCGCGTCTGGTAAAGCTGCAGGGCAGCAAATGCGGCTACCATAATGGCGAAACGGGCATCGAAAGGAATGCCGTGCCAGCCAATCCCCCGGATAAGGCTGAGAAGAACCACGAATACATACGCTATAAGGCCGGACAGGCCGATACCTACGGCAGCTTTCATGTGGTTTCTCCAAAGCTGGGTAAGGTCGTATTTATAATAGGTCCAGAAACGGGAACCAGAAAAAAATTCGCTTTTCATTATTGGAACAGGGCTTTGATTACATCTTTATGTGCATGTACGGCGTTGAAGAGGGCCTCAAGGTTAACCTTGGATTCCTCGCCGGTGGTATTGGGGTACACCTGAATGGCACCGCCGGGAGTGCGTTCCAGATAAAGTGCGCCGGGAACGATCTCGTTTCCGTAGTCGAAGAAGAGCTTTTTGGAAATTTCCTCGATTGAAGCGTTCAGAAGCACGTCCTCCTTGTCAAGGATAATGATGGGGTCGATGATATTCTCGAGGTCCCTCACCTGATGCGTGGAAATGACCACCAGGCTGTCTTCGCCGGTGTAGCGCATTATGGCGCTGCGGAACTGGGCTTTGGAAGGGATGTCCAGGCCGTTGGTTGGTTCGTCCATGAAATAATGCCTTGCCTGGCATGCCAGTGCGAAGGATATCCAGGCCTTTTTGAGCTGGCCGGCACTCATCTTGTCCATCCGCTGGGTAGGGGAGACTTCGAATTCCTCCAGCGCAGAAAGGAAAATCTTGTGATTGTATGAAGGCCATAGTTTTCCTCTTTCCAGGCCGAAATCCGCCGCTTTTGCAGGGACTGGGGCAACTTCGTCCGGCAGATAAAACTGTTCTCCCAGAAGGGAAGGCTGCCTGTCGAAGGGTGCACGGCCGTCAGTGTCGATGCTGCCGCTCTGCGGCTTCTTCAAGCCTGCGAGAAGCGTAAGGAGTGTGGTTTTACCCACTCCGTTTTCGCCCAGAAGGCCGTATATATTGCCTCCCTGAAGCTCCATGGAGATGTTTTTCAGAACTCCCTTGCTTCCGTAACTGAACGATAAATCCTTAACTGAAATCATGTCTTTGTGTGTATTAGTAAAATAGTACACTGCAAAGGTAGAAACTTTTTTTAAATTTGCAAAAAAAAAACAGCGGTATATTTTCAAAACCCTTCGTCGCTTCGCTCCTCGTCCCTCCCACGTCTTTCATCGCCCGTGCCAAAGCGAGCTTTGTCCCGTGCGCTAAAATCCGCGGGCCCCTCCCATTCATGAGACATGGGCGTCTACAGGTTTTGAAAATATACCGCTGTTTTTTTGCTACGAAAAAAGCCTGCTACGAGTGCAGGCTTTAATATTATATGTACCGGGAGCTTACCAGCCCAGGACGTATGCGAAGATAAGGGGAGCTACGATGGTGGCGTCCGATTCTACGATGAACTTGGGAGTTTCGGGTGCAAGCTTGCCCCAGGTGATCTTTTCGTTGGGAACTGCGCCGGAATAGGAACCGTAGGATGTGGTGGAGTCCGAAATCTGGCAGAAGTATGCCCAGAGGGGAGTGCCTTCCCAGCCAAGATCCTGTTCCATCATTGGAACGCAGCAGATGGGGAAGTCTCCTGCGGTGCCGCCGCCGATCTGGAAGAAACCCACGCCGGGAGCGTTCTTCTTGTACC
>CAMOIT010000066.1 GCA_946616285.1 uncultured Bacteroidales bacterium
TGGGCCTGCAAGAACTACGACGGCGACGTAATGTCCGACATGGTATCCACCGCTTTCGGCTCCCTGGCCATGATGACCTCCGTCCTCGTGAGCCCCGAGGGCAAGTACGAGTACGAAGCCGCCCATGGCACCGTCACCCGCCACTATTACAAATATCTGAAGGGCGAAGAAACATCCACCAACCCCATGGCCACCATCTTCGCATGGAGCGGCGCATTCCGCAAGAGGGGCGAAATGGACAAACTGCCCGAGCTTGTGAACTATGCCAACCAGTTGGAACAGGCCTGCTTCGACACGCTTAACGAAGGCCTTGAGACCAAGGACCTCGTTAATCTGTCGGAAGGAATCAGCCCTAAGGGACTCACTTCACTCCAGTTCCTCCAGGAAATCCGCAAGCGCCTGGAAGAGCGCCTCGGTGCATAAAAGATATTAGAATGACACAGATCGCAAAAGATATACTTTACATCGGCGTAGACGACACCTCCCTGGACCTTTTCGAAAGCCAGTACGTGGTGCCGGAAGGCATGGCCTACAATTCATACCTGATAATGGACGAAAGAGTGGCCATTATGGACACTTCGGACCGAAGGAAAGGGGAGGAGTGGCTCCATAAGCTGGAAGTGGCCCTGGAAGGCCGGAAACCGGACTATATGGTAGTGCATCACATGGAACCGGATCATTCGTCCCACATTGCGGCAGTGGTGGAGAAATACCCCCATATCCAGGTTGTAGGAAGCGCAATGGCCCTGAAGTTCCTGGGACAGTTTGCCCCGGGCCTCAAGTTCAACGCCAGGCCGGTTAAGGAAGGCGACATTCTTGAGCTTGGCCAGCATTCCCTGAGCTTTTTCGCCGCCCCTATGGTGCACTGGCCGGAAGTAATGGTGAGCCTCGATACTGCCACCGGAGTGTTGTTCTCGGCCGATGCCTTCGGCAAGTTCGGTGCTCTTTCAAAATGCGGTTTCTTCGGCGAGGAAGACAAAGACTGGGCATGTGAAGGCCGCAGGTATTACTTCAATATCTGCGGAAAGTACGGCCCGCAGGTCAGCGCATTGCTGAAGAAAATCCCTCTTGACCAGGTAAAGACCATTGCACCTCTGCATGGACCCATCCTTAGGAAAGACCTCGGATATTACCTGAACCTTTACTCCACATGGTCTTCGTACGGAATTGAGAGCGAGGGTGTTTTCGTTGCGTACGCATCTATCCACGGCGGTACGGAAGCAGTAGCGCTCAAGTTTGCCGACATGCTTAAGGCAAAGGGCTGTCCCAAAGTTGTGGTAACAGACCTTTGCCGTACTGACAGGGCCGAAGCAGTGGAGGACGCCTTCCGCTATGGAAAGCTTGTCGTTGCCGCATGTTCTTATGACGCCGGCCTCTTCACCCCCGCCCATGACTTCCTGCATTCGCTTCAGGCAAAGGGATATCAGAAGCGCAGCGTAGCCCTTATCGAAAACGGTTCATGGGCTCCCAGCGCCGGCCGGGTAATGAAGGAGATGTTCGGCGCTATGAAGGACATCACCCTGGTCGGAGACCTTGTCACCATTCGCAGCCGAATGAAAGAAGAGGACATTCCCGCACTTGAGGCCCTTGCCGACGCAATCCTGGCATGAAGATAAGAAGCAAAGCACCTCTCCGCCTTGGCCTTGCCGGCGGCGGAAGCGACGTCTCCCCGTACAGCGACATGTACGGGGGGCTGGTGCTTAACGCCACCATCAACCTGTCGGCCTACTGCACGATAGAGCCTCTGGACGCGCCTGTAATGCGGGTTTCGGCCTTCGATGCCGGCGTTAAAACCGAAGTTCCACTTGGCGATAATTCCGGCGCCATCCTTATCGACGGCGTATATGCGCGCATAGTGAAGGATTTCGGCCCGGTGCCATCCGGCTTTGCCATAACCAGCTACAACGACGCCCCCGCAGGTTCAGGGCTTGGAACTTCGTCCACCATGGTGGTCTGCATCCTTAAATGCTTCGCCGAGTGGATGGACATTGCGCTAAGCGACTACGAACTCGCACACCTGGCATATCAGATCGAACGCGAGGACCTTGGCTTGTCCGGCGGCAAGCAGGACCAGTGGGCGGCGGCTTTCGGCGGGTTCAATTTCATGGAATTCACGCCGTCGGGGCAAGTGGTTGTGAACCCTTTGGACGTCAAAGACTGGATTGTCTCGGAACTGGAATCGTCCATGCTTCTGTATTTTACGGGCCGAAGCAGGTCTTCGGATGCGATTATCCGTCAGCAGCAAAAGGCCACGCGCTCCGGGTCAGCAGTTGCCGTAGAAGCAATGCACCGCATCAAACAAAGTGCCCTGGACATGAAAGAAGCCCTTCTGGCCGGGAATTTCGAGGCCTTTGCTTCCATCCTGGGCTCCGCCTGGGAAGACAAGAAGAAAATGGCCGATGCCATAACCAATCCACAGATTCAGGAAGCGTTCGACACTGCCATGCAGGCAGGTGCCATTTCCGGAAAAGTATCAGGCGCAGGTGGCGGAGGCTTCATTATGCTGATGGTTCCGCCTGAAAAGCGCATGGACGTAGCCAGTGCTTTATCGGCCCTTCCCGGAAAGGTGGTTCCTTTCCAGTTCACTCCTAAAGGCGCCCGGGCATGGAAGTTATAATTCTGGCCGGCGGCCTCGGAACCCGCCTCGCCCCGGTACTCCCGGAAATCCCGAAATGCCTTGCGCCTGTCGGTGAGCAAAAACGGCCCTCTGCGCTCACGGAGGCCGTCGCAAGCACTGTCGGTGAGCAAAAACGGTCCTCTGTGCTCACGGAGCGGCCTTTTCTGGGATGGATGCTGGAGTGGCTGAAGGGATACAGGGTAGATCACGTGGTGTTTTCGGTAGGGCACCTATGGGAGCAGGTGATTACTTATGTCAAGAGCCTGGAGCTGCCGTTCACCTGCGATTTCGCTGTGGAGGAAACTCCGCTTGGAACAGGCGGCGGGATAAGGAAGGCTCTGGAGCTTTGCCATGAAGAGAGGGTATATGTCCTTAACGGCGATACTTTCTACCCCGTGGTGCTGTCCGATATGCCTTCCGAAGCAGCCATAACCCTGGCACTTAAGCCGATGAAGGACTTCGACCGCTATGGAGCGGTTTCGGTGAAGGCATCTGACAGCCCAACGCCATCGCACGCAGATGCCCTTCAGGTAACGGCCTTCCACGAAAAGTGCCTTTGCGCCGAAGGTCTTATCAACGGCGGGGTGTATGCCCTGAACCGCAGCCGGATGGATCTGGGCGGTCTGCCGGAAAAGTTTTCCTTCGAAAAAGACGTGCTGGAACTGCTGGCCGATAAAGGCAAACTGGGCGGCTGGGTTAGCAACGCCGACTTCATCGACATTGGCATCCCTGAAGACTATGCCAGGGCACAGTGGTTCATTCCCGCATGGTTCAGGTGCAAAAATGCCTCTGAAAATCTGCTAAGCGCAAAGGCAGACTATCTGTTCCTGGACCGGGACGGCGTCATAAACCGCCTCAGACCGGGCGATTACGTGAAAACCTGGGACGAATGGGAGTGGATGCCGGGAGTGCTGCAAGAATTCCCCAAATGGGCCGCAAAGTTCGAAAGAATAGTCCTTGTTACAAATCAGAGAGGAGTCGGGAGGGGAGTGATGACCATGGACGCCCTGTATGGCATTCATGAACGGATGCTTTCCGAGATTGCTGCTGCCGGTGGGCGGATGGACAGGATTCTGGTTTGCACTGCGGTATCGGACGAAGATCCGCGCCGGAAACCCAATACTGGAATGTTTAAGGAAGCAGTAGAAGCTTTTCCGGAAATCTCGGCGGAAAGAAGCATTATGCTTGGCGATTCCGACTCTGACGAACGCTTCGCATTAAACTGCGGAATGCAGTTTGTGCGCTATTGACATTGCGCAGATATATCCTGTTGTCCACGCAGCCTGAAGGTTGAATCCTCCTGTAATAGCGTCAATATCCAGAACCTCCCCGGCAAAATATAGTCCGGGGTGTTTTTTGCATTCAAGAGTGTTAAGGCCGATGTTTGAAAGCGCCACACCACCGGCTGTAACGAATTCTTCACGGAAGCGGCTCTTCCCGGAAACGGGATAGCAGTCGTTGGTTAATGTGGCCACAAGACGGTTAAATCCCTTAGTGCCGATTTCGCCCCATCTCAAATCTTCGCGGATGCCGCTTTTGGAAAGAATGTGAGCCCAAAGACGTGAAGGCAGAAGGGGAGTGGAGGACAGCTGTTTCTTTACATTATCCCTTGACAACAACTGCAATTGCTCCTTAACGGACTCCTCATTGGAGCATAGCCAGTTGATGGAAATCGTTCCCTTGTATCCGTTTTCGGCAAGATGCCTTGCGGCGTAAGACGAGGGCTTAAGCGTAGCCGGACCGCTAAGGCCCCAGTCTGTGATCAGAAGCTGTCCTTCGGCCTTGAATGGCGTCCCCTGAAGGGATATACGGGAGTTTGTAACCAAGCCCATAAGAGCCTTCAGCGACGGGTCCGGGATATTTAAAGTAAAGAGTGAAGGAACAGGCGGAACCATCTCAAGCTCAAAGCTTTCCAAAAACGGCAAGCCCTTGGTTGCACCGCCAGTAGTCACCACCACGAAGTCAAAACTCTCACCATTGACCATGAGATGACCGGTCGCAGCCGGGCATGACGAAGTCGCCGTCATTCCCGGCGGTCCCTGAGTCGGTCCCTGAGCCTGTCGAAGGGCCGGGAATCTCCTGAAGTCTTCCACCTTCGTCCCAAGTCTTAGTTCCGCCCCTTTCATGGCGCGTAGCAGGCACCTTACCACATCCATCGCATCCTGCGAGACGGGGAAATAGCAGTGATCGTCCTGGAGTACAAGCGGCACACCGCGGCTCTGGAACCATTCCACGCAGTCGGCTTGTGAGAACTGCTTCAGAGCCCTTTTCATGAGCCTTTCGCCGCGGGGATAGGCCTCGGACAATGAGCGTATCCCTTCGAAGGAATTTGTGATATTGCACCTGCCGCCACCCGTAATGGCAACTTTCGCAAGCGGCTTGTCATGTGCTTCGAAAACAGTTACGGAAAGCTCAGGGCACACTTCCCTGAGGACCGCAGCACAAAAGCACCCGGCTGCACCCGCACCTATGATTGCCACGCTTGCCATTTATACCAGTTTTATGGCCCTTAGCTCACGAGCCAGTTCCCGGTGTCCGGGACAAACAGACTCCAGCAGTTCGTGGAATTTTGGGCCGTGGTTCAGGTATTTAAGATGACAAAGCTCGTGGAGCATCACGTAGTCGCTTAAATGCGCCGGCAGGGTTACAAGCCTAAGATTCAAATTAATATTCCCTTTGGAAGAGCAGCTGCCCCAATTGCTTATATTATTCTTAATTGTAACACGGTTGTACTTGAATCCGTGCATGGCAGCAAGCTCCGAAAGCCTTGGGGGAAGATCCGCCTTGGCTTTTACGCGAAGCTCTTCCACCTTGGGTCCGGCGGGAGCTTTGCGGGGTTTTCGGCGCAGTATATAATATAGCCCGGTTATGGGATTGAAGAAAAGGCGCCTAGTCATCTTCTTCCTCCGGAAGGACTATCTGCTTGTACTGATTCTTGCGTTTGAGCCAGCGTTCGCGGGCGTACTGCTGCATGTCGGTGATGGTATCGTTCTCGTCGATGATTTCCATGCCAAGGATGGTCTCCATTATGTCTTCGAGGGTGATGATGCCCTGGAAGCAGCCATAATCGTCGATGATACATGCAATCTGGTCCTTGGTCTTGAGCAGGCTTTCCCAAATGTCCGAAACAGTGGTTTCCTCATGGAAGGCGGCGATTTCCCGCTTGATGTCTTTAAGGCGCATGTCGAACTTGTCTTCGGCCAGATTCTCAAGCACGTCGTAACGGAGGACATATCCGGTGATGAATTCCGGGGAATCGGAATACACGGGGATGCGTGAATTGTGCGAAAGTTCTTCCTGCTTGTAGAAGTTTTTCAGGCTCATGTTCTCCGACGCAATGGCAGCGACAACGCGCGGGGTCATCACATCGTAGGCCTTGATGTCGTCCAGCTTTATGATATTCTGGATTACCTTGTTCTCGCTTCCGTCAAGTACACCTTCTTCCTCGCCGATGTTGGCCATGGCCGACACTTCCTCGCGGGAGATTCCTATATCGGGATCGATGTCCGTAATGGAGTTGTGCAGTTTCTCGATGGCCCAAACAATAGGATAGAGCAGGAACACAAGCACTTTCATCACCTGGGCCAGCCAGAGGAAGTTTTTCCAATGGGATGTACCGATACTCTTGGGCAGAATCTCGGAGAAAACCAGTATGAGAATGGTCATCAAGGCGCTTATTATGCCGAACCAGTGCTCTCCTGTAAGGAGCGTTGCCTGATGGCCGACAGCCGCTGCGCCAAGGGTATTGGCTATGGTGTTCAGCGAAAGTATTGCCGAGAGCGGCCTGTCAGGTGCCTGCTTGTACTTGAGGAAAAGTGCGGCATTGCGGTCCCCTTCGTCCTCTTTCATGCTGATGTACGAAAGGGGAGTGGACATGAGTACCGACTCCAGAAGTGAACACAGGAAGGAGATTCCCATGGTAAGGAGCAGGTAGAAGATAAGTAGCGTCATATAAGACTAGTCAATATTCCTGCAAATTTACTTAAAAAATTCGTACATTTGCATTGATTATGAAAAAAGAACAGATACTTATAAGGATTTCAGGTAAAGACCAGGTAGGTCTTACCACTCAGATAATGTCCATCCTGGCCCGTTACGATGCCCAGATCCTGGATATCGGCCAGGCCGACATTCACAGCACCCTTTCCCTTGGCATCCTCATAAGGATAGACGAAGCCGCGTCGGGCCAAGTGATGAAGGAACTGCTCTTCAAAGCCACTGAACTTGGCGTAACCATAGGCTTCGAGCCCATCGGCGACGACGATTACGAAGCATGGGCAGGCCGCCAGGGCAAGAACCGCTACATCCTCACTGTCATAGACAGAAGCCTCAGCGCCAAACAGATACAGGCGGCATCGGACGTAATTTCCCGTCACGGTCTTAACATCGATGCAATAAAGCGCCTCACCGGCCGAATGAGCATAAAGAACCCTGAGAGGAATGTCCGCGCCTGTGTAGAGTTTTCGGTCCGCGGCACCATCGGCGACAAAGCCGCCTTCCAGAAGGAACTGATGGCCATGTCGGCCGAAAGCGGCATGGACTTCTCCTTCCAGCGGGACGACATGTACCGCCGCATGCGCCGCCTAATATGCTTCGACATGGACTCGACGCTTATCCAGGCCGAGTGTATAGACGAGCTTGCAAGGCGTCACGGAGTGTACGACAAAGTTGCTGCAATCACTGCGCGCGC
>CAMOIT010000067.1 GCA_946616285.1 uncultured Bacteroidales bacterium
TCGAGGCCGAAGCAGAAGCCGAACAGATCCGCCGCAAGGCCAAGGGTGAAGCCGACGCTATTTTCGCCCGCATGGACGCCCAGGCCCGCGGTACCCTCGAAATCCTGACCAAGCAGGCCGACGGTTTCAAGAACCTTGTAGGCGCAGCGGAAGGCGACGCCCAGAAGGCCGTCCTGATGATGATTGCCGACAAACTGCCAGATCTGGTGAAGACTCAGGTTGAAGCCGTAAAGGGCATCAACATCGACAAGGTAACCGTCTGGGACGGCGGCAATTCGGCCGACGGCAAAACTGCCACCGCGAACTTCATCTCCGGAATGATGAAGAGCGTTCCGCCAATGGAAGACCTGTTCAAGATGGCCGGAATGGAACTCCCGTCATACCTTAAGGGCAAAGTCCAGCCGGAGGAACAGCAACCCGCCGAATAATGAACACACACGTTGTTATAATGGCCGGAGGCGTCGGAAGCCGCCTCTGGCCTCTTTCTACCCCGGACGTTCCCAAGCAGTTCATCGACGTCCTCGGGGTTGGCCGAAGCCTTCTCCAACTCACCGTGGACCGCTTTTCCAAGCTTTGCAGCCCGGAGAATTTCTGGGTGGTAACGGGCGAAAGGTACGTTCCCATGGTGCACGAACAGCTACCTCAGATTCCCCTGGAGCAGATTCTGGCGGAGCCCGAGGGCCGCAACACCGCCCCCTGCATCGCCTATGCTTCGTGGAAAATCCAGAAGAAAGACCCTCTTGCAAACATTGTGGTGACCCCTGCAGATGCCCTTGTTTTGAAGACGGACGAATTTGCAGAAACAATTTCCAAGGCACTGGATTTCACTTCGGAGCGTGATGCCATTGTTACCGTAGGCATCGCCCCAACCCGCCCTGAGACAGGCTACGGTTACATACATGCTGCACAGGCACTTAAGGGCGAAATCGTAAAGGTCTCGGAATTCCGCGAAAAACCTGACCTGGACACCGCCCTGAGTTATCTGGAAGACGGTCACTATTTCTGGAATGCGGGAATATTCGTATGGAATGTCGAAACCATAGTGCGGGAGCTCCGCACCTACGCTCCGGACATAGCTGCCGTGATGGACAAGCTGGCTCCTTCATTCTTTACGGACACCGAGCAGTCACAGCTCCGTGAACTGTTCCCCACATGCGAAAAAATTTCCATCGACTATGCCGTAATGGAAAAGTCTCCGCGCATATATGTAATTGCCGAAGACCTTGCCTGGAGCGACCTTGGCAGCTGGGGCTCAGTTATGACGCACCTTAAGGCCGACGAAGACGGCAATACCGCCGTTGGCCCTGATGTCCGGCTATTCGATTGCCACGACTGCATTGTGCACACCTCAGGTGAAAAAACCGTAGTAGTGGAAGGCCTGGACGGTTACATCGTGGCCGAATCACGCGACCGGCTGCTGGTCTGCCGCCTCTCTCAGGAGCAGCACATCAAGGAATACTCGGCCGGGTAAACGTCATGCTCAAGATAGTGAAAGCGTCGGCGGGGTCCGGCAAGACATACACACTGGCGAAGGAGTATATACGGCTTCTTCTTCTGGATGATGCGCCGGACAGGTACAGGCATGTACTGGCGGTGACTTTCACTAACAAGGCCACGGACGAGATGAAGCGCCGTATTCTGAAAGAGCTTCATACTCTGGCGTCGGCTCCGGATGAATCGCCATATCTGGAAGACCTCCTGAAGTACGTTTCGGCGGATAAGGCAATCATTCAGGAACGTGCTCTGAGGCAACTGCGGGGCATACTCCACGACTATTCCGCATTTGCAGTTTCAACCATAGACAAGTTCTTCCAGCAAGCCCTCAGGGCCTTCTCCAGGGAGATCGGGCAGTTCTCATCGTACCAGGTTCAGCTGGACAGGCAGGAGCTTGTCACCGAAAGTGTAGACCGGCTCCTGGACGACCTGTCGGAAGAAGATACCGCCCTTCTTGGCTGGCTAACTTCCAGCGCTCAGGACCAGCTCAGCCGTGATGGCCGCCTTAATATCGAAGCTGGCCTTAAGGAGATGGCGTCCAGCCTAGCGAGCCTTCCGGAAGGAAAAGCGGAACTGCCCAGAGAAAAACTCTCAGCTTTGAGGACCCTTTGCCGGGAGGTCCGGACGAGATTCACGGATAAGGTGCAGGAGACGTCTAAAAAGTGCCTGCAGGTCCTTTCAGACGCGGGCGTAGCCCCCGAAGACAGCAACGGCGGCTTTCTGAAACAGCTTTACGGCTTCGTGCAATTTGATAAGGATGTCGACCCTCCAACGGCGGCTTTCAAAAAAAAGGCAGATGCCCCTCAGTCGTGGTTCTCAAAAGGAAAAGCCAAGCTTCTTGAAAAAGTTGAAGGCTTGCTGGAAGCTCCCCTGAAGGATTTCACCGAACTTTGGGAGCTGCCCTACAAGGAATACGTGACCGCCGGAACTATCCTGGGACAGATTTACGGATTGGGAGTGGCATCGGAACTGAGGGAAGCCTTCATCAAAATACAGAAAGAAAAAAATGTCATTTCCCTGGAAGACAGCAGCTCCATACTTCGCGGCATAATTGACGGTACGCCCACACCTTTTATATATGAAAAGCTGGGAGTACGATACGAGGACTTTCTCCTGGACGAATTCCAGGACACGTCGCAGGTTCAGTGGGACAATTTCCGACCGCTCCTTCACGGGAGTCTTGACAGTGGCAACGATTCCCTGGTAGTGGGTGACGTGAAGCAGAGCATCTACCGCTGGCGAGGTTCGGACTGGAATCTTCTGGGAAACCGTCTGGAGAATGAATTCAGGGAGCCGAAACTGGAGAAGCTGGATACTAACCGCCGCACATGCAGGCAGATAGTGGTTTTCAACAATTCCTTCTTCAACTTCGCCGCTATGCGTCTGGACCAGCTCATGAATACTCCAGGCAAAATCGCGTCCCTTTATGCCGATGTAGAGCAGGAGCCCAAGTTCGGCTGCGCCGCTCCCGGCAGCGTGGAAGTGGTCTTCAGCGAGGACCAGATTGCTGAAATTCTCGACACAATCGATGATATACGGAGCAGGGGAGGCAAGTGGCAGGACATTGCGATACTTGTAAGGAACAACGCAGACGGAGCTGCCATTGCTCTGGCTCTGGTTCAGAAAGGCATCCCGGTGGTGTCGGACGATACGCTTTATGTGAAAAGTTCGGTGACAGTCCGCCGCCTGGTCTCGGAGCTTTCCCTGATTGATTCTCCGCCTGAGGAAGGCAAGGCTTCCGCAGATGCGTACATGGCAGGCGGTCTGGGCCTTGAACTTATTTCCGGCTATCATTCCCTTACAGACCTTTCGGAAGGAATTCTGAGGGAACTCAAGGCGGCGGATCCTTCTACCTTCAGTGCCGAAATTCCATACATCCAAGCGTTTATGGACTATCTGCAGGATTGGGTGGAAGTTGGAGGAAACAGCCTCGGGGCCTTCCTGAAAGCCTGGAAAGACGTATCGCTCAGAATTTCGTCTCCGCAGATAGGGGACAGCGTCAGGGTTATTACTATCCACAAATCCAAAGGCCTGGAATTTCCGTTCGTCATTTTCCCGAATGCGGAAAAAGTCACTCTTTTCAAGAAGACCGAGCGCTGGTGCGAACCTTCCGTGAAAGGGACCGCCCTCGAGGAGGCGGAAGGTATATACCACGTAGAGCTTAACTCTTCCAGCGCCAACTCCCTGTTCTCCCGTGACTTGTCCCTGGAACAGGAGATGCAGGCCACGGATGCCATCAACCTCTTTTACGTCGCACTTACAAGGGCCAAGTACGGCCTTAAAATAATATCGGCAAAGCTGCCCAAATCCATTAGTTACTCCAATTTCTCCCATATACTGGCGGATTTTGTAGGGGAAGGGGGATGCTCGCTCGGGTCGCCTTTCGACTTCGGTTCGTTGCAAAGGGAGGACAGGGGTGCAGGTATCGTGGATCTCCCGTATGACTCCTACCCCTCCGACGAGGGCGGAAGGCTTGCCTTCAGTTCCGAAGCGGCCGACTATTTCGGCGAAGACGGACTTTTCGGGGTTTCTGCAAGCCGACGGATAAGGGGAAGCGTTCTGCACTCGATACTGTCAAAGGTGGAGGCGCCAGATGACCTTCCAGCGGCCGTGGAATCTGCAGTGAGAAGCGGCCTGTTACCGGCGGAAATGAAGGAAGAGACCCTTGGTCTGCTGTCGGAAAGAATAGATTCCGTGCGCTCCCGCGGATGGTTCGGCGCCGGTGCTTCCGTCCGTTCCGAAGCATCGGTAATGGCACCCGACGGCAATGAATACAGGCCCGACAGAGTCGTGATTTCGCCCGATGGCACCGTGCAGATAGTGGATTACAAGTTCGGCGAAGTCCAGGACAAGTACAATCGTCAGGTTTCCCGATATATGGCTCTTTACCGCAGCTTGGGCTACGAAAAAGTTGAAGGATATCTTTGGTACTTGGAAGATAATTTTATTATCTTTGTAAACTGATACCGGAAAGGGCATTTTTCTGTCGCCCCGGCCGGTGTATCCTTTTATAATACGCCCCTTTATGGAAGCCAGTGAAAATACCATCAAACTCTATTACAATACGGAGATGGAGAAACTCGCAATGCCGGAGTATGGACGCAACGTCCTAAACATGGTGGAGCAGGTAAAGGCCATTCCCGACAAAGCCAAACGTACGGAACAGGCTCGCGCCGTGGTAAAGGTCATGGAAAGCCTGAACCCTCAGGTTCACCAGCAGGAAAACTACGCACAGAAGCTCTGGGACCATCTTTACATGATAGCAGGATACGATCTTGACATAGATTCTCCCTATCCCAAACCCATCCCCGAGGTAGTGAACAGCCGTCCGGATCCCATCCCGCTGAATACCAAGCCCATCCGCGCCCGTCATTACGGCCGCAACATAGAAAGCATACTGGAACTCATAGCAGGTGAGCCGGAAGGAGAGGTAAAAACCGCCATGATCCGTTCCCTGGCCATTTACATGCGCCAGCAATATCTTATCTGGAACAAGGATACTGTGGCGGATGAAACCATTTTCCAGGATATCGAGCGCCTCTCCGGAAACCGGGTTAAAGTCCCCGAGGGGCTGGAACTATCCAAAATCGCGCATGATGCATCCTTCTCCCGCCCCGGACTCAACCTTGGCTTCGGCGGAGGTTCCAAAGGTGGCAAATTCGGCCGTAACTTCAAGAAAAAAGGCAAGAAATGAACCCTTTGAAAAAGTTCTGGGATTCCCTTGGTGAGAGGAAACAGGCGGGGCTGCGTTATGCGGGCGTTGCCGCCGTTCTCCTTTTCACTCTTACGGTAGCCGTTTCGGTTACGTCCTACTGCTTCACATGGCGTGCGGACCAAAGCGTAATAGCCGGCGGCCCGGATGCTGCGGTTCAAAACGCCGCCGCATCGTCCGGACTTAGCATAGGGAGTTTTCTGGTAAGCGGTCACTTCGGCCTTGCATCCTTCTGCCTGTTGGCGTTTCTTTTGGCGTGGTGCGTTAAGCTGTTAAGGCCATCTTCTCCCTTGAACCTTAAAAAGTGGTTCTTCGGAATGCTCACGCTGAGTTTCCTGCTGTCGTGGATACTCTCATACGCCGGCATACTCTCAGGATTTGAATACGTTTTCGGAGGCGGCCCCGGCGGCCGTTCCGGTGCTGCCATAGTTAACTGGTGCATCAGGAAAACAGGCGAAATAGTGACTGGAGCCGCTCTGGTGGCGCTTTCGGTTTTATGGCTTTATTGCATGAGCAGTCGCTTTGCAAATCTTCTCATGGGGTCTAAAAAGCTTCCCGACGGTCCCGATCCCGCCGATGAAGCTCCGTTCGAAACGGCCGATACATTTACTCCCGATGAGGAAGAGGAGGAAGGCACGAATGAAGAGCCTTCCGTAATTGCCCCTGCTTTTGTTAGCAGCGGTACCGGCGTCGGCGCCGATGAAGCCCGTAAGCCCAGGAGGAGGCAAAAGGAAGTGGTAACGACACAGGAGGAAGACGATGAGGGCAGTTTCAATGTGGTTACAGACGATTCTCTGGAACAGGAAGTCAGGGAACCTTTGAAGCCTATCGACAACCGTTTGGATCCCCCGGACGGCCTGCCCAAATACAAGATGCCGCCCCTCACCATTCTCGGTGACTATGCATCGGCCCGGCACGAGGTGTCCCAGGACGAGCTTAACCGCAACAACAACAAGATACGCGCAACACTGCTGAGCTACAAGATCCAGGTTCGCGACGTTACCGCCATAGTGGGCCCCACCGTTACCCTTTACAAGGTGTATCCGGCGCCAGGCGTAAAGATTTCGGCCATTAAGCAGCTTCAGGAAGATATCGGCATATCCCTTAACGCAAAGGGCGTGCGTATCACCACCCTGTCGGATTCTGTGGGCATAGAGGTGGCCAACGACAAGGCCTCCATAGTGCCGCTGAAATCCCTTCTGAACGATCCTTCTTTCCGCGAAAGCAAGGCGGAGCTCCCCGTAGCCATCGGATATACCATCTCCCAGCAGGTGAAGGTATTCGACCTTGCCGACGCTCCGCACCTTCTGGTCGCTGGTGCCACCAAGCAGGGTAAATCCGTTGGCCTTAACGTTATAGTGGCCTCGCTGCTTTACTCCAAGCATCCTTCGGAGCTGAAGTTCGTTTTCGTGGATCCGAAGATGGTGGAGTTTTCCTCCTACGGTCAGCTCATCAAGCACTATCTGGCCGTGCTGCCCAATTCCGTCAGCGAAGAGGAAGAGAAAGACAGGGCCATCGTTAAGAACGCGAAGGACGCTGCTGCAGTGCTGCAGTCCCTCTGCGTGGAGATGGATGCCCGCTACGAACTGCTCTCCAAGGCATTCGTGAACAATATCAAGCTTTACAACGCAAAGTGGAAGGAACATCACCTCCGTTCGGACGAAGGCCATCATTACCTGCCTTACATTGTGGTTGTAATAGATGAGTACGCGGACCTTACCATGTCCGTGGGTGCAGGCCCGGAGTCAAAGACACTTGCGCGCGGAATCACCACTTCGGTCATACGTCTTGCCCAGAAGGGCCGTGCCGCAGGTCTTCACGTGATTCTTGCAACCCAGAGGCCTACGGTGGATGTTATCACCGGCCTGATCAAGGCCAACTTCCCCATGCGTATCGCTTTCCGCGTCACTT
>CAMOIT010000068.1 GCA_946616285.1 uncultured Bacteroidales bacterium
ATGGGGCCAAGCTTGTACATGTGGTTGCTCTGGTTGGAACCGCTGCCGGCGTTCATGAATGAGAACATACCGGCAATAAGGAGTGTACTCTTGTGGTGAGTGACGGTGAAAGGCCCCGCAAAGATGGCGCAGGCTTCGCCGTTTTCTTCCTGGCAGTTGGAGAAAAAGAGGGAATCCGAAGCGCTGTAGCCGTGCCCAAGCTTGCAGCTCTGTCCAACAAAGCAACGTTCCAGTGAGGTGTTGTCCGACACGCTTGAGCCGCTGGAGATTATGAAATCGTCGGCAATTACGCCGTGGGCTATAGTAACCGGGGCCGATGCATTGGAGTTCACGCTGCCGTTCCTGAGCCTGCTGGCTCCGCTCACAACTGCGTAGTCCCCTATCCTGACGCCGTTGATATGGCGCGTGTTGCGGATAGATACATGGTTGCCAACGTATGCCCTGTCGGACTTTTGGGCTTCGGCGTAGGCGTCTATCATTGCGCTTATCCGGCTTATCAGGCCCGGCCTGTGCCTGTACATGGCAAGGACATAGGCTATCTGGGCGCTCAGGCGGTCGTAGATTTTCACCTCGCGGCCGCCGGTTTCGTTAAGGACCGACACTTCCACTCCGTTCCCGAAGGCGCAGGGGCCCTCGCAGACCATCAGGTCCACGTTTTCGATATACGTGTGCGAGCCGATGTCGTAGTTGGCAATGTAGTTGGAAACGTTCTCGATGAGGCTGTCGTCGCCCACAGTCACGTTATGCAGCGTGCAGTTCCTCAGGCCCGAATGCTTCTTTACGCCGCCGGGGAGAACGAATACTTCGGAGAACTTGCCGAAGCGCACTTCGCCTGAAAACCTTACTCCCCTTATGTAATTGAGGGCGTCGGGGTCGGTGCAATACACACTTGACCAGTCTTCGGCCCGGCAGTCACGCGAGACCAGAAGGTCGATCTGCTCTTTGGAAAGTTGCTTATAGCTCATTTACATTATAGATTTTGTCAAGGACCGAGCCGTCGCGGTTCATCACTATGCCAACCACTTTGTCCCCGAAAGGAAGAGGGTCTGGCGTGCCGATGATGGACTTTGCCTTTGCCGCCAAGTCCTTAATATCAACGATATTGAGTCCGGCTTCCTTAAGCAATTCTGCAATTTCGGGACGAGCGGGGTTTACCGCAATTCCGTATTCGGTAACTACTACGTCCACGGACTTTCCGGGAGTAATCAGAGTAGTTACTTTTGGAACTACGCAGGGTATGCGGCCGCGAAGGAGCGGGCATACGATTATTGACAGGGCGCTGTCCGCTGCGGTGTCCTGATGACCGCCGATGGCGCCGCGGATTATGCCGTCGCTGCCCACCAGTACGTTCACGTTAAATTGAGTGTCCACTTCCAGGGCGCTCAGGATAACTATATCAAGTGCGTGGGTCGCCGAACCGAGGTGCTGCCCGGAAGCGTATTCCACGGCGGATACCTCCTGGTGGAGCGGGTCTTTGGCGATGGATTCTGCCGCCACCTTGTCGAAGGACTGGACGTCGATAAGCTTTCCGATAAGACCTTCTTCATGGAGTTTTACCATGTGGGCGGTGATTCCGCCAAGTGCGAAAGAAGCCTTGATTCCGCGGGAAATCATTTCCTCGCGGATATACTTTACTGCTGCCAGCGAAGCGCCTCCCGTACCTGTCTGGATGCTGAAGCCATCCTTGAAGTAACCTGAGTTAATGATTACTTTTGCAGCCTGTTTCGCAAGCAGTATATCGCGCGGATTCTTGGAATCGCGTATTGCTCCGGAAGAAATCTTGGAGCTGTCACCGACACTTTCTACCACTACTACCGATTCAACATCGGCCGCAGAAATGGACTGGGGCATATTGGGATAGTCCACCAGTTCGTCGGTGAGCACTACAACGTGTTTTGCGTAACGGGCATCAGGCAGGGCGTAGCCAAGGGAACCGCAGATGGACTTTGAGCCATGTCCCGTGGCGTTTCCAAGCTCATCGGATGAAGATGCGCCAAGGAAGGCTACGTCAATTTTCAGCTCTCCGTTTGCAATTGCGCTGCCGCGGCCGCCGTGGCTTCTGAATACGACAGGCTCCGCCATAAGGCCGTGGGAGATGGCATCGGCCAGCTCACCACGTAGTCCCGAGGTGGAAATGCCGGTGATTACCCCGCTCTTTATGTGCTCAATGAGCGGTGCATGAACGTCAGAGAGGGATGATGCGGCCAGTTTCAGGTCCTTGAAGCCCATTTCGGCCAGTTTGTCCACGACCATATTCACCACTTTGTCTCCGCCGCGGAAATGGTGGTGGAAGCTTATCGTCATGCCGTCTTTGAGGCCGCTTCGGCGGATGGCTTCCTCCAGGGATACTAATTTGGTATTTCTCATAGTGCTTCCTCCTCAGAAATTACGCCGGCGGCAATGGCGAGGGCAATTGTTCTTTCGGCCCTTAATACCACCGGACGGTCCACCATTTTGCCATTGACTGCAATTACGCCTGAACCCTTCGCCTGGGCTTCCTTTATGGCTGCTACAACGGCGCGGGCCTTGTTTATTTCCTTTTCCGTGGGCGTGAAAACGCTGTTCACCACCTCTATCTGGCGGGGATTGATTATGGATTTTCCGTCGAAGCCGAGGGTCTTGATAAGCTCTACCTCTTTACGGAAGGTTTCCATGTCGTCCAGGTTGGAGTACACCGTGTCGAAGCAGGCGATTCCTGCGGCGCGGGCGGCAACAACTATGGTTTCGCGGGCAAGCAGGAGCTCTGCACCGCCGGGGGTACGGTTGGTCTTGAGGTTGGCCGAATAGTCTTCGGCGCCGAGTGCTATACCCATCATGCGCTTAGACGCAGTAGCGATTTCGAAGGCGTTCACTATGCCCAGTGCGCTTTCGATGGCGGCCATAATCTTTGTCTCCCCCACTCTTCCGATTTCGGTTTCGACCTTGAGTATTTCGGCCTCCAGCTCGCGTACTTCGTCCGCCGTTTCAGTCTTGGGCATGCGGATTACGTCCACGCCGGCTTTAACCACAGCTTCCACGTCCTTTTTACCGTAGGGCGTATTAAGCGGGTTAATGCGCACCACCATTTCGGTGCCGCCGTAGTCAATGCTTTTGAGGGCGTTGTGTACGAGGAGCCTGGCGGCGTCCTTTTCGGCCATGGTCACCGAGTCTTCCAGGTCCAGCATTATGCTGTCGGGACCGTAGATGTGGGCATCGGCCATCATTCCGGGATTGTTGCCCGGAACGAACATCATTGTTCTCCTCAGTCTTTCCATACGTCTTTTCCTGTTGCGCGTACTGCGGCTGCCGTTACGCGTGCGCGGATTGTGCAGTCAAGTGCGCCTTTGTCTATTGCGTCAACCTGGGCGTCCTGAATGCCCAGGCCTTCCAATGTTTCCGTAATTACGGCCTTTATCTGGCGGCCGAACTGTGCGGCCACAGAGCTTTGCAGATTCACCTGCAAGCCTTTTCCGGGGCCGATCGTGACCATGATGTCGCCGGATTCAAGTGTTCCGGCTATTGCTTCTTTTAGTGCCATTATGCCTGATGTGCGGGTCTAAGTAAATCCAATACTACTTTTACGGGGTTGAAGGTTTCTACGGGGACTTCCACGAAGAGGGTGTTCCAGTCGCTCATGGCGCCGTTCCAAAGGCCTGGAAGCTCCAGAGCCTTCAGCTCGCGGCCTTCGAAGCTCTTGGAGCTTATGAAGCCGGCTTCAGGATCCACATAATCCAGAAGGTTGAATTTTTCGCCTTTGTAGTCCCTGAGGCAGCAAACGAGGTCCACGGGATTGAAATGGGTTGCTCCGGACATGGCCTTCATCGCTCCTTCGTCGGCCTTGTTTATCTGCACGCTTTCAAGGATCTGCAGGCTGGTGCAGCCATCTTTTCCGGCAATCACGTAAGGACCGCCGCCGGGCTCGCCTTCGTTCTTGACCATGCCGCAGACGCGGATGGGCCGGTTGAGCTTTGCGCGCAGCATCTGCACCCTTTCGGCCTCCGAACGGGCCAGTGGCATCTGTATGCATAGCTCCTTGTCCAGGAAGTTCTCAATTTCATTGCAAAGCTGCACCGAAGGGTTTTCGTCCAGTTTTCTCAGGAAGCCGAAAATCCTGTCCCTGAGCTGAAGTGCGAGGCCCATCAGTACCTGCTTGTACTGCGCCGTGACGGGCAGAAGCTTTTCGTGGGCCACATTGTCGATGTTCTTGATGCTCACCAGTTCGGCATCGACCTTATTCAGATTGTGTATGAGGGCACCATGGCCTGCGGGACGGAAAAGAAGGGTGCCGTCTCCTTTGCGGAAAGGCTTGTTCTCCGTGTCCACCGCTATGGTGTCGGTGGCTTTGTCCTGGAAGGTGAAAGTGATGTTGTAGCGCACTCCGTAGCGCTTTTCGTATTCGGCCTTTATTTCGCCGATGGCCTCCTTGAACAGTTCCTCATGTTCCGGGGAGATGGTCACGGTGAGGTTACAGCTGCCGTCGGCGTTGCGCATGTACTTCTGGGCTTCCACAAGATGTTCGGCGATGGCGGTGCGCACCTCCTGGGGATAGCGGTGGAATTTAAGCACGCCCTTGGGCTTGCTGCCGTATGCAAGGCCTTCATCCCCGAGGAGCTTGGAAAGTGTTGCCTTGCGATATGCTGCGCTGTCCTCGGGCTCGCCGAAGAGTTCAGGTGAATAAAATGCGAAATCCTTGATTTTTGCAGCCAGGCGTGCTCCGGGGGCGTCGGCGGGAAGGTCCTTACCTTCCTCCAGGGCCGAAAGCCCTGCGAACATGTCCTTGAACATGCGGGAAGCGGCACCGGAAGCCGGAACGAACTTGCTCTTGCCTTTGATATCGGCCTTGGTATAATAGTCTTCGGCGGCGGCGAGCTGCTCCTCCGAGAGGACTTTTATCCCCCTCTGGGGCGTTGCCGGGCCTACGATTTTCATCCATGGAAAACCGTTTTTGAAATACTCGATCTGCTGTTTTACCTGGCGAATGGATGCGCCGCGCCCTTCTATTTGGGCAGTGTCTTTCTGGTTGAACATAGTGTTATGTGGTTATTCGAAATAAAATTCTTTCCTGTAGTTGTAGCCGGAGCGGAGCTGTTCGAAGCTGTCGGGACTTGAACGGAAAAGGAAATCGTCCGTGAAGATGGGGTAATTGTACTGTATTGAAGCTGCTATCTGCCCGAGCGTTTTGTCCTTAAGGTCGATGGCTGCGGGTTTAAGCGCTTCATCTTCAAGGGCCGGGAAGAAGTCCATAAGTTCGGTTATGCCGAAATGCCTTGCAACCGCCCTTACTGCCATCGCAGTGCCGTTTTGCTTTCCCTGGTAGGAATAACCTGCAATATGGGGAGTTGCTATGTCGCACTGGTTTATGAGGTTATGATTGACATCAGGCTCGTTGCACCAGGTGTCCAGAACCAGGCCGCCGAGCTTGGGGCGTGCACGCAGAAGTGCGGCTTCGTCCACTACTTCTCCCCTTGCGGCATTTATTAAGATTGCTCCCGGACGTATCTTTTCGAAAAACTCCTGTCCGGCCATGGCCCTGGTGGTTTCGTCCAGGGGGACATGCATGGTGACCACCGTGGCTTCCTCCAGCAGCTTGTCCAGGGAGACGAATGCCCCTGGGCCTTCCGCCTTTTCGCGCGGAGGGTCATTCAGGAGCACTCTCAGGCCCAGTTTCCGAGCCATGGCTTCGACCTTTTTTCCTACGTTTCCCACGCCTACGATTCCAATGGCCCCTTCGTCCAGTTTTATCGAATGCCTTGACGCGATGCCGTAAAGGGCCGAAAAAACGTAATTAGCGACAGCGTTCGCGTTGCAGCCTTCAGCGTTCTGCACCTGGATCCCGTGCGCCTTGCACCATTCTATGTCGATATGGTCCGTGCCTATAGTTGCGCAAGAAACCAACTGCACCTTGCTCCCTTCCAGAAGAGCAGCGTCGCACTTGGTGCGGGTACGGATTATTATGCAGTCGGCATCTTTCACGGCGTTTCTGTCTATGGCCCTGCCGTCAAGGTACACGACATCGGCGTAGGGCTCCAAAACGCCTTTAAGGAACGGGATATAAGTATCTGCTACTATCTTCATTGTCTTCAGGTTCAGTACAACACACAAATATAGTCAATTTTGTTTGAAATTATTCTATCTTTGCAGCATCATGAGAAAAACAGTATTAGGATTAGCAGTTTTGCTCGCCGCAGCTTCCTCCTGCTGCCAGCGCGCCTTCACCACCGCCGAAAGGGAGCTTATCGCCGGCTCCGACTCCCTGATGTACGTCACAACCATGCCGGCCGACAGCGCCGTCCTGCGCACGCCCTGCGCCGAACTTTCATCAGCCGAATTGGCGTCGCCTTTGGCTGTTACCCTTGTCGACAAGATGCTCCATACCGTGCAGGATCCTTCCCAGAACGGAGTGGGCATCGCTGCGCCTCAGGTGGGTATTTCCCGCCGCGTCATCTGTGTCCAGCGCTTCGACAAAGAAGGCGAACCCTTCGAAGGATATCTGAATCCAAGGATTGACAGCCTGATCGGTCCCGAAGTTATCGGACCCGAAGGATGCCTATCCATCCCCGGACTCAGAGGAATGGTCCCCCGCTCCTCCGAGATTGTCCTCACATACGTACGCCCCGGCACCATTGACCCCGTCACCGAACGCATCTCCGGCTTCACCGCCGTCATCTTCCAGCATGAGTGCGACCACCTGGACGGCATCCTCTACACCGACCGCGCCATCCAGATTTTCGAAAAAAATTAAAGCAACCCCTTGCGGATTCAAATTTTTGTTGTACATTTGCAATCCCAAACGGGAATAACGGGGTATTAGCTCAGTTGGTAGAGCGTTTGAATGGCATTCAAAAGGTCAGGAGTTCGATTCTCCTATGCTCCACTTGAAAATCAATTAGTTACGAGCCTTCAGCTAAAGTAAAGCTGAAGGTTCTTTCTTTTTTGCCTGATTTTGGTAAATCGGGGTAATGATGCAAAAAACAGTTGGTGACGGCCGCCGCGAGGAGGGCCAATTTAC
>CAMOIT010000069.1 GCA_946616285.1 uncultured Bacteroidales bacterium
TCGCAGTAACGGGAAATGACATCGTATGAGCCTTCTACGCCAAGTTCACCGGCGCGTGACAGGTCTATGCAGCCTTTCTCTTTGTCTTTCAGGTATATGAGCACCAGTCCGCGGTTAAAGTATGCGCTTCCCAGCCAGGGGTACAGGCGTATGGCATTGTCGTAGCTTGAAATGGCCTCCACAAAGCGGGAAGACAGGCAGTACAGGTTCCCCAGGTTGAACTGGATATAAGGGAAAGATGGTAGCAGCGATGCGGCCGCTTCCATGTCCTGCAGGGCTTCGGAATAGTCGTATTCGCGTGTTACCTGTTCGCGTACACGGGCCCTGGTATTGCCTTTGTCGTCCATCGTAAGGGTCTGGACATTTGATTCGAATGAGGCTATGAATTCAATCATTTCGGCCCTTAGTGCGCCGCGGTTCATCAGGTAGAACGCCTTGTAATACGCGTCGTAAGGGCTGCCGACTTCGCTTTCCACCGCAGCGGTGTACTGCTGTAGGGCGGTTGTGTACTGCTTCAGGCCAACCGACTGCAGGGCCTTAACGAACGGATTGTCATTGCTTTCGCTGAGAACAGGCGAAGTGATTGGCAGCGAATTGCTTTCGGCCGAAACTTCCATCGGGATCCGGGCTTCTGCCAGGAAGGTGTCCAGGAGCCGGTTCTCGTACCTGTGCTTCAGTGCGTAGTTGGAATTGTCGCGGGATTCGGTGAGCGTGAAACGGTACAGGGGCTTCAGCTTTATGTCCACATCGCGGTGGCGGAGCATCTCGTCCTCGAAGCCTCCGTTTCTGGCAAAATCGGCATCCAGGGCCAGCAAATTGCTGTATTTCTGGGTGGTGTCGGAGAAATTGGCACCGCCGGCAGTTGCTTTTTCGTACTCGGCTACTTTTGCGCGCGCGGTTCGGTAGTCCTCTTTCGAGGCCCGGTTCATGCCAAGCTGTAGTTCCACGTATGCCCTGTTCATATAGGCTTTCGCGAAGTCAGGGTACAGGCTGATGGCCTGGTTATAGTCCGCCAGGGCGTCGTCCCACCTGCCCATTTCGATGAAAAAGCCGGCGCGGTTGAAGTAAGCGAGGACGTTCCCGGGATTGATGGCGATGACGCGGTCCATGTCGGCCAGGGCGCCTTCGAAATCGCCGACCTGTGCGCTCAGGAGGCTCCTGTTGTAAAGGGTGAGGGCGTTTCCCGGCTCGTACTCAAGGACGGTGTCAAGGTCGTTCATTGCCTCTTTTAGCTGCCCTTTTTCGGCACGCACAAGGGCCCTCTGAAAGTGGGCAAGGGTAACGGTGGAGTCCAGTTCGATGGCCTTGTCAAGGTCTTCAAGGGCTTCGTCCAGTTTGCCCTGCGAAGCTTTGAGCCCGCCCCGGCGGATATATCCTTCCGGCTCGAAACGGTCCAGCTTTATGGCGTGGTTGTAGTCCGTCAGGGCTTTGAGAGTATCGCCAAGGAAAAGGTAGGAGGCACCCCTGTTGAGGTATGTGGACGGGTCTTTGGGCTCACTCCTTATATATCTGTCGAAATCCGTCACCGCCCTTTCGAACTGCCGGCTCAGGAAATACGTTACACCGCGTGTGAAATACAGGCCGGGGGCGCCTGGCCGAAGCTCAATAGCCCGTTCAAGGTCTTTAAGGGCGGCGTCGTAGTCGGCGGTGCGGCTTTCAGTTATGGCGCGGTAGTGATAGCCGGAGGTAAAAACGGGGTTCAGGCGCACTGCGGTGGAGAAATCGGCCCTTGCACCACGGATGTCCCCAAGGTTGTATTTGGCAATGCCGCGGTAGAAGAAGGTCCAGTAGTCGGTGGAGTCCAGCTGCGCCAGGATGTTGAAATTGGAAATGGCCTCGCTCAGGCGTCCGTCCTGAAGGGCTGTGCGGCCCCGGAAGGAGAAGACGTCTTTGTCCCACTGGGCCGAAGCCTTTATGGAAAAGGCCATGAGCAGGGAAAGGACTATGAGAAGGCGGGTTTTCATCAAAAAAATTTTCATTTCAGCGCCGAAATATCTAATTTCGCGCCAAATGACAAAGTTAGCAAAAATATTTTTCATTCTTTGCCTTGCGCTGCTGCCCTTTGGTGTTGCAGGGCAGAGTCCCCGATATACCATCAGCCCCATAAATGCCGAATCAGTCCTGAAAACTGAGAACATCCGCTCGGACGTTGAATACCTTTGCGCCGAATCCCTCGGCGGCAGGGCCTGCGGAAGCGAAGGCTCCTGGAAGGCGGCTGTATGGATTTCCGGGCAGTTCTCGTCCATGGGAATGAAAATGATTAACGGCGCCTGGGCTCACGGTTTCAGGGCATCCGGCGGTGATTTTTGCCGAAATGTCATCGGCCTTATTCCAGGTAGTTCAACGGATCCGCGCTATGTCATAGTAATGGCCCATTTCGACAATCTGGGCATACTGAACGGCTCTTTTTACCCCGGTGCGGACAGCAATGCATCAGGAGTGGCCGCCCTCGTGGAGGTGGCGCGTATGTTCTCCCACATGAAAAATATCCGTCGTAACTACGGTGCGGGGTTGCTTGTGGTTGCATTGGACGGCAAGGAGAAGGATCTCGCAGGCGCTCGCGAGCTTTGGAATCAGCTGGAGGCTGGAAAACTTGTGGATCCTGTTACAGGCAGCGCCATTCTGCCATCGGCCATAAGCCTAGTGGTGAACCTGGACCAGGTGGGCTCTACGCTTTCTCCAATTACAAAGGGCAATCCCAATTACCTTATTATGCTTGGGGAGGACGGCACGTCCAGAAGGGGAGTGCTGGAAAGCGTGAACCGCACCCAGCACCTTGGCATGGAACTGGGCTTCGACTACTACGGCTCCAAAGATTTCACCAAGCTGTTTTACAGGAGCATCTCGGACCAGAAGGTTTTCATCGAGCATGGCGTACCGTCCGTGATGTTCACTTCGGGCATTACTTTCCAGAACAACAAAGTCACCGACACCACCGAGACGCTGGACTACGACATTATGCGAAAGCGCATCCAGCTGGTTTTCTATTATTTGGATAAGATACTCTAATCCTCCGGCGGCGGAACGGTGCCGTCGTCGATGAGTTTGCGAAGAACGGGAAGATAGTTTTCGTCGGCTACTCCGAAAGCCGAACGGATTTGGGTGAGAGTGTACTTCCCGTCACGGGCCGAAATCCATTCCGAAATCGCGGAAGACAGTTCCTCTGTCATTCCGAGGCCTTCAGGCCGAGAGAATCTCCCAGCGCGGCACAGGTCGCACTTGCCGCAGGGAACACTTTCGCTCTGGCCGAAATACCTCAGAAGAAACTGGCTGCGGCATTCCGAATCTTCCTCGACAAACTCCAGCATGGTTGAAACCCTTTCCCGGAAACTGCTGCGGAGGAGTTTGTATCTTTGCGGGCTAAGCTGCACATTCCCGGGTTCCAGTCGGCCGTGATGGATATACAGCACGGTTGCATGGTCCGCAGGGATGTAGCGGATAACGTGATTGATACTGAGGCCGTAAAGGAGTTGGCGGAGCTGGGGAATGCTCACGGAGCAACGCCTTGCTACGTCTTCTTCGTCAATAGGCGTGGCGAAGGAAAAGATTCCGGTGTAAAGCCGCATCAGCGTCTCCAGGACATGCGGCATCAAAGGGTCCGGAAGGTCCGTCTTGTATAAAGCCGTACGGTCTATGTCTATCCTGACGCGGGTTTGTATGTCCATGTCTTCGGCCAGGGTCCAGTGGCCTTCCCTCTCGATATATTTTATTGCATAGTAGGCCGGTGCCTGCTGCAGATGATACTGTTTGCAAAAGGCTGCAAGGTCGAATTTGAGCATTCGGCCGATGCCGGCTTCGTATGGTATCTCGAAGAAGATATGCACCTTCTGGTAGATGTCGGCGATGTATTCCAGCGATGGGAAAGACACTTCCTCTATCTGCTTGAGGCGCTGACTGTCGGTCCCGTTCCACAGCAGCACCGCGTAGGAAGGTTTGCCGTCACGTCCGGCGCGCCCGGCTTCCTGGAAGTAGGCTTCGGGGCTGTCGGGAAGGTCGGCATGGACTACGAAACGCACGTCGGGCTTGTCGATTCCCATGCCGAAAGCGTTGGTGCATACCATCACGCGGGTGCGTCCTGATTTCCAAGCCTCCTGCCTGTCCGCTCGGTCCAGTGCCCCCAGCCCTGCATGGTAGAACGAGGCCGATATCCCGGCCGAACTCAGGCTGTCGGCAATCTCCTGGGCACGCGCCCGGCTTCGAACATACACTATTCCGCTGCCGGGAACACCGTCGCAGACGCTTCGTATCTGCCCCAGTTTATCCTGGGCTTTCCGGACTATATAGCTAAGGTTGGGCCTCTCGAAGCTGGAACGGAGCAGGTTCTTTTCCTTGAACTTAAGGCGGTCCATTATATCGTCGGCCACGAGGGGCGTTGCAGTGGCGGTAAGGGCGATGACGGGAGCATCCGTGCGGCTTCTTATCCGGCCGATTTCAAGATAGTTGGGGCGGAAATCGTAGCCCCACTGGGATATGCAGTGGGCCTCGTCCACCACTATGAAAGAAATATTCAGGACGCTAAGGTAGGCCTGGAAAAGTTGCGTCTGAAGCCTTTCCGGCGACAGGTAAAGGAACTTGTAGTCCCCGTAGGCGGCGTTGTTAAGGGCAAGGTCCACCTCCCTCCTGTTCATTCCGGCATGGATGGCAATGGCCCTTATCCCCCGGGCCTGAAGATTCTGGACCTGGTCCTTCATGAGGGCTATCAGGGGCGTTATTACCAGCGCTATGCCGTCTTTCATCAGGGCCGGGACCTGGAAACAGACAGACTTGCCGCCGCCGGTTGGCATTATGGCAAGAACGTCCCTTCCATCCAGGGCCTCCCGGATGATTTCCTCCTGCATGGGGCGGAACGAATCGTAGCCCCAGTATGTGGTCAGAACCTCTTGTGCCGTCATGACGCTTGCTAAGTTACGGATATTTTCCTAATTTTACCGCATGGCAGTTCAGAAAACAAATGCGGCCCGTCTTCTTGACGCAGCCGGCATAGAATACAAGCTGGTCCCATACGAGGTTGACGAAGAACATCTGGAGGCATCCCACGTGGCCGAACAGCTTGGGGAAGACCTTGACCGGGTGTTCAAGACTCTTGTACTCAGAGGCGACAAAAACGGTCTTTTCGTATGCGTGGTGCCTGGTTCAATGGAAGTGGACCTTAAAGTTGCGGCCAAGATTTCCGGCAACAAGAGCTGCGCCATGATTCACGTGAAAGAACTGCTGCCGTCGACCGGATACATCCGCGGAGGATGCTCGCCAATTGGCATGAAAAAGCCCCTGCCCACTTTCATCCACGAAAGCGCTCTTCTCTGGGACTACATCTATATAAGCGCAGGGGTCCGGGGCCTGCAAATATGCATCGAGCCCCAGACCCTTATAGATTTTGTGGGTGCGGATATATACCCTATCTGATATTAAGCATCTTGTGCGTCTGCAAGGAGAGCCTCCAGTGGGGATGTTTCAATACATACTCCATGGTTTCCTTAACATTGCTTTCCCCGGTAATGGGGTTGGCGCAGGGCTGGAGTGAATGGTACGAGGCCGGGAACGCTGCCCAGCGTTCAATCTTCGCTTCGTCGGATAGGCCGTAGACAAGTTTCACCTCATCGGCCCTTTTAAGAACCACCTTGCCGTCAGGGACGAAGTCTTCCTTCGGACTCAGGGTTATCCAGTCCAGGCCTTCGGGGGCCTTGCAGGTGCCGTTCGTCTCCATGTGAATCGCGTATCCAGCCTCATGAAAGGCCTGTATCAGCTTTTCATCGGCCTGGAGTAATGGTTCCCCGCCAGTCAGGCAGATGCGGCGGCAGTCGGGACCGGCTTCCCGGACACGGGCTACTATCTCGGAGGCGCTCATGGGCTGGCCATGACGGAAGTCCGTATCGCAGAACGGGCAACGGAGATTGCAGCCCGAAAGGCGCACGAAAACCATCGGCGTACCGCTCCACAGACCTTCGCCCTGAAGGGAATAGAATATTTCGTTTACCGCGTACATCAGCGCTCGTAGGCGGCCATGTTCATCTCGCTCTCCCAAACCTCTACCCTGTAGGCGTTCTCCACGTTGTCGCAAATCCAGCGGGCGATGTTCTCGGCCGTGGGATTAAAGTCGAACACCTCGTTCAGGTTCCTGTGGTCCAGGGCGCCGGAAATCTTCTTCTTTATGAGGGTGAAGTCCGTCACCATCCCGTCGGCGTTGAGCGTTTCACTCTTGCAGTATATCTTCACGATCCAGTTATGGCCGTGAAGGGATTCGCACTTGCTTTCGTAGGAAAGGCTGAGGGCATGGGCCGACGATATCTCCAGCCGTTTGCAGACGTAGTACATGGCTTAGCGTACTTCTATGAGTTCAACCACGAACTTGAGGGCGCTGCACGGAGGAATGCCGTGAGTGCCGGTTTCGCCGTATGCCAGATGATAGGGCAGGTAAAGCTCATACTTGGCGCCTTCGCTCATGAGCTGCAGGCCTTCGGTCCAGCCTTTTATGACCTGATTCAGGCCGAATTCGATGGGCTCGCCCCTCTTGTAGGAGCTGTCGAACACCTGACCGTTCGGGAAAGTGCCTTCATAGTGGCAGTACACTTTGTCGGTGGCTTTGGGCTTGCGGCCGCTGCCTTCCTTGATGACTTTGTACATCAGGCCGCTGCCGGTGGCTTTCACGGAAGGGTCCTTGGCCATCTTGGCAAGGAACTTCTCGCCTTCTTCCTTTGCGGCGGCGCCTGCTGCGGCTGCCCTTTCGGAAGTTTCGTCCTCAAGCTCCTTGTAGAACTGCTCGAGAGCCTTGCCGGCTTCTTCCATGGAAATGGCAGGCTTTTCGCCCGTCAGCATGTCCTTGAGGCCCTTGAGGAAGTCTTCAACGTTTGCGACGTGGATTCCCTGCTGATAGAAGCTGGATGCCACGCTCATTCCGAATGCGTAAGATTTTTT
>CAMOIT010000070.1 GCA_946616285.1 uncultured Bacteroidales bacterium
TTCCCAGGGCAAGGACCGCGTCGGATGTGGCACCGCCTTCCTTCTTGCCGCCCTGGGCGCCAGCCGTGAAACCATCATTGAGGACTTCGACCTTTCCAATGTTTCCTATGCTCCGTATGTAGAGAAGATAAGCGCCCAAATCAAGGAAAACGGCGGGGGAGAGAACGAGTTGGCTTTCATTCAGGCCATGATTGGTGTGAGCACTGAAAACTTCACCAAGGCCCTTGACCTGATTGAGGCTCAGTATGGCTCGCTGCAGAACTATTTAACAAAAGCCCTGCAGTTCTCTGAGGAAGAGCAGGAGCTTTTGAAGGAAAAATTACTCAGGTAAATCTTAGCCGATCATCTGGTTGGCCAGTTTGCTAAGGAAGAAGCGCTCCGTGAAGCTGAGGTTCTGGGTGTAGCCCAGGATGATGAGGTCTATTCCGGCGTAGCGCTTGCACTCGGCGTTGAAGGCGTCGATCCCTTCCTTTCCGTTGTAGGCCAGGGCGAAGGCGTTCCAGTACTCCTGCATTTCCTTCTGGGTCATGTGGGTTATTTCCCGCACGCGCTTTTGCGCGGAGAAGATATTGGCAAGGAGATAGAAATGTCCAAGGTCGAACATGGGATTGCCGTGGGCTGCTTCTCCAAGGTCGATCCAGTAGGGAACGCCTTCGGCCACTATCAGATTGCCGAACTGGAAGTCACCGTGGACAAGGTTGGGAGCATCTTCCAGGGATTCTGCGAAGGCTATTAAGTCCTCCTTCTTCTTGCCTTTCAAGAGTCTGGTTTCCCTGGCTGCGACGAGAAGCTTTTCCTTCATGGAAGGAATATATTCCGAGCCCGTTGCCTTGATGGCGTGCAGTTTCTTGCCTTCTTCGGCCAGAATGCCTGCCCATTTATTCATATTCTGAGGATTGTAGGCCGACAGGCTGGAGAGGGATTGTTTGCCTTTAATCTGCTGGCACAGGAAGCCGAAAGCATTTTCGACCTTCACGATTTCAATCATTTCGGGGGTGGAGAGGCCCAGGTCATAGATGGCTTTGGAGGTGTAAAATTCCTTTTCTATGGCTGCCAGAGTACCCGATGCTTTATAATTAAGTTTGAGCAATTTGCCGGGTTCGGCGTCGTTGACAAACACGGCGCCGTTACCGCCTTCACCTATTTTTTTCCATTCGGACAGGTTGATTTCTTTGTATTCCATATTCTAATATTGTATTCGTTACAGGTTTGCTAATTTAGCACTTAGCCTGTTCATTTCCAAATGGATCCGACCAAATTCACGTGGACATCTTCGTCCGGCGTGATGTGATCACCACCTCACCAAGGCCATTATTGCTCCTTCGTATTGTAATTAAGGTTGAATTGAACGGTTTTAATTTTGTATTTGTTGCGAGCTGTTTATTTGGTTTTATAAAATCACTCCAATATTATGGCATTTGTGTTTGCCGTACATCGTGGGAACGATGCCATCCCCAGACAAAACGGTTACGCTGTCGTCCTGCCGAAGTGTTACTGTGGGAAGAACCACATCCACCAGCATCGGCATCATAGGCGCGAACTTGACATGATAGAGCGTCAGGTTACCTTGCTCATCCAAGCAGACGCGCACATCTTTCAGCGTGTAGCCGCTTGCCATTTGCAGTGTTCCGATGTATTCTGTTGCCGAAAGAGACAAACATAACAGCAAATTCAATAGCACTATCAGTTTCTTCATGGGGCTGTCATATCCTTTAAAACTCTACCGTATCCGGATTACTACCAAAACGTGCATCCGGCAGAGTATCAATAGCCTTCATCTCCTGATGGGTCAGTTCGAAGTCAAAGATATCGTAGTTCTCACGAATCCTTTCGGCGTGGACGGACTTCACCAAGGGGAGGACATTGTTCTGAAGTACCCAACGGAGGATGATCTGGGCGGGGGACTTGCCGTGTTGTCCGGCAATCTCTGCCAAAACGGGATTGTCCAGCAGATGGCCGCGTCCCAGAGGGCTCCAGGCCTCTACAAGGATATCGTTCTTCCGGCATAGCTCAATCGTGTCCTCCTGCAGCAGCCCGGGATGATACTCAATTTGATCAACCGTAGGAGCGATGTTAGCCATCGCCAGGATGGGCTCCATGTGATGCGGATAGAAGTTGCTGAGGCCGATAGAGCGCACCAGTTTTTCATCTGCCAGTCTTTCCATGGCTTTCCAGGTATCCACGTTGATGGCTTCGGCTTTTTCGCCGAACTGCAGCTTGTTGGCCGGCCAGTGAATCAGATACAGGTCCAGGTAGTCCGTCCCAAGGTCCTTCAGCGTTTTCTCACAGGCGTGCAGAGTTTTGTCATAGCCTCGCTCCGAATTCCATACTTTGCTGGTGATGAACAATTCGTTCCGGGCTTTACCGCTCTGGCGCACTCCTTCGCCCACGGATACCTCATTCTGGTAAATGGCCGCAGTGTCAATGTGGGTATAGCCGACTGCGATCGCCTCACGGACGGCATTTACGCATATCTCTCCGTCGGGTGTTTTAAAAGTTCCGAAACCAATGTCCGGAATCATGTATCCATTTGCTAAGTTCATATTACAGATTCTTATTGTTTTCAAGTATTCTTATGGAGGGTGAATCCCATTGAGGTTACTCTTTCACAAACGGCTTCAGACCCTTGGCGGCATCGGCCGCAGTAATCTGCTTCCCACCGTTGTCCAGGTCGATGAGGATGTACTTGTCGTGCCCCATGCCCAGTTCTTTCATATAGGAGAGCTGGCGAAGGCCATGGCGCGTTTCGATACGTTCTACAATGTCGTGGCGTTCCTCGGCTGTCATGGCATAGATGATGTCGATGCAGGCCTGGTCCACAGCCAGAATGTCTGTCGAAGACAGGATGCCCACGTTGGGCGTGACCACCGGAGCGGCGCCAAGTCCTTCACAGTCGCAGGAAACCGACATATTGCGCATCACATTCACGTACGTGACCTTTTTGCCGAAATGGTCGATGGTGGCCTTGGTACTTTCCGTCATACGCTCCATAAACTCCTCTTCCTTGATGTCCCACTGGTTGGGCTGCCCAGGCGTTGTATGGATCCAGGCCTTGCCAATGCGCCCGTCGGCACAACCTATGCCGATGTTCTTGTTAGAGCCGCCGAAACCGCCCTGCGTATGGCCCTTGAAATGGGTAAGCGCCACCATCGAATCGTAATTGATCAGATGGCTGCCAACCGACATTTTCTTAAACCATTTACCACCCTTGACAGGAAGGGAAAGTGTATCCTCTTCGTCGATGATATCGACGGGGGAGAAGGTCCAGCCGTTCACCTGAAGGGTCTTGCGGTGGGCATCGGTAGTGTATCGGTCGCCTTTGTAATAGGTATTCGTTTCAATGATAGTGGCTGCCGGAAGGTCTTTTTCAAACAAGGCCTTCACCCATTCGCGGGGAATGATATTGGGGCCATTCTGCTCACCAGTGTGGAGTTTTACCCCAACCTTTCCGCTAATATCACCGTTCACTTTCTCATAAGCGGCAATCAGTCCTTCGGCCGACAGATTGCGGGTAAAGTAAACAACCGCTTCTTCTCCATCCCGCTGGGAGTAGGGGACATACTTGTTTCCATCCTTGACGGATGAGTTATTGGTCGTACCGCAGGCCGCGAAGATAAGTGCGGCGAGAATAAAAATAAGCTTCTTCATGACGTTTTATGCTACACTCTGCAAGTTAAGCATTTCCTTGAAATCCTCCAAATAATCCGCTCCGACCACGTATCAGTCAGTACATCGGACAGGAAATCTGACCCGCCCAATTTACAATTAAATGAAAATGCTTAAATTTAATACCTAGCGTCTTAAGAATGGGGATCATATTATCATGGATGTGCCGGGAAAGGTACGATTTGCGTTTCTTCTTTGAGGTTGGGTATCGACGAAAAAGTAGTAAATTTGCGTTTGAGATGAAAAAGAAATGGAATACAGACAAATAGATCTTTCGGCCTGGAAGCAGGTTGGTGAAGGAGGCCTGGGCAAGACCTACGAAAACCCGGATAATCCACGCGAACTCCTCAAGCATAACAAGGCTCAGATGGACGACCTGGGCACGGTGGAACGCGAATATCAGTGCGCAAAGAATGTGCTGGAGCTGGGACTTCCCACGCCGGACGTATTTGAAATCGTGCAGATTGGGGATGGCTTTGGAACCGTCTCGGAAAAAATCGTCGGCAAGAAATCCCTGTCACGACTTATTGCAGACAATCCGGGAGATGTGGAAAAGATTGCCGGCATTATGGCCTCCGAAGGCAAAAGGCTGCACGGTACACCTTGCAACCTGCCTTATTTCAAGAGCCGTAAAGACATACTGATGAAGGCTCTGGACGTTGCAGGCTTCGTAGACAAGGAGGACCTTGCAAAGATTCGCGCATTCGCGTCTACGGTAGAAGATGCGCCCACTTGTCTCCACGGAGACTTCCAAATGGGAAATCTGATTGTTTCCGGTGAGGGGAAGCCCTATTGGATAGACCTGGGCTGGTTTTCACATGGGGACCCTTACTTTGACCTTGGACACCTGTCCCTGCTGTGCTTCTTCTACTCGCGCTTCCCTCAGACGCAGGAAATCTTCCACATTGGCGAGGAGCAGTTCCATGCCTTCTGGGATGCCTTTGCGGTGGCCTATACCGGCGAGAAGGATCATTCGGCCTTTGATGCGCGCGCCGGGAAATTCGCCCCCTTTGACATGATTATCCGCAATTACTTTATACCTTCAACTCCGGCCCATAGCGGCCTGTTTGCACAATTAGTACATGCGTTGGTTGAAAAATACTATTAGCCTTGCCCCGCATCATCTTTCATATAGACGTTAATTCCGCGTTCCTTTCCTGGAGCGCGGTTAAACTCTGTTCGAAGATCCCAAGATGGAGTACTACCGGGAATGGGACCGGCAGTTTGACGAGGACCGTGCCCAGTATGAAGACGCCAAGATGCTGGCCTACGAACGTAAGAAAAAGGACGAGGCCTTAGTCTTTACCTATCCGAACGGCGAAGCGGCCTTAAAGGCGGCTAAAAACGCTATTAAAGGACATCCCACGTGGCGCTTCAACCGCGTGACAACTCCCGACGGGACGGTATGCTTTGAAATTGTTGAAGAGCGGAAGGTTCTCGAGCGTCACATTGCAAAAAAACCGTAACAAAACAGAATAAGCCGCTGATAATCAGCGGGACTTTTTATCGGACCTTACCAAGAAGATACTCTTCAGCCCGTGCTGGCTGGTTGCCAGCAGGTACACCATGGCCTCTTCTATCTTCATTCCGGAAGGTCTGACTGCTTAAGGAAAGCGGCCCTGAGGGTACGTGTGGTGCCGTTGTCGAACTTCACTTCGAAGCTGGAGAAATCCTTGTTGGCTGACACGATGACGCCCTCGCCGAAGACCGGATGGTTCACGGCGTCGCCTTCCTTGAAAGGGGAGTTGTACTCGTCCCTTTCCTTCTCGAAGTAGTCCTCCTGGTCAAGGACGTGACTGAGGTTGCGGGTGCCTTTCCAAAGGTCAGGCGGGATGACGCCTTCGGTCACCACCAGCTCCCGGCGGATCTCGGCAAGGAACCTTGACGGGTACTTGTTGGTCTTGGTGGAGATGTTGAAGCCCTCGGATTCGGTCAGGAAAAGGGCTTTTTCGGCACGTGTAATGGCCACGTACATCAGCCGGCGCTCTTCCTCCTCGCCGTTCTTCTTGCCCTCGCGGATGGTGCGCATATTGGGAAAGATGCCTTCGCTGAGGCCAGTCACGAACACATACGGGAACTCAAGGCCCTTCGCCTGATGGATTGTCATCAGCTTGAGGGTAGGTGTATCGCGCCGATGGTCGTCGTTGGTGTACAGCGCCACGTCCTGCAGGTAATCGGCCAGGGTGCTCTCGTCCGGAGTGCGGACGCTCTCATAGAAACGGATTGAGCTAAGGAGCTCGTCAAGATTCTCAAGCCGGTCCTCGTCCTGATCCTCGCGGACCATTCTCTTGTAGCCCGATGCATCAAGGATGCGGTTCAGAAGGTCGCTCACGCGGTTCTCCCGGGCGAACTGCTTGGCGTCCTCGATGAGAGCGATAAAGCCCGCCGCCTTGTCCGGATAATAGATCTGAAGGGCACTGTAAAGGGACACCCGCTTTTGCTCGGCAGTGGCCCGTACGCTGTCCAGGAACTTCTTGCCGAGCTTTCTCGACGGCACATTGATGATGCGTTCGAAGGAGAGGTCGTCATCCTGGTTGCTTACCAGGCGTAGATAGCTCAGGGCGTCCTTGATTTCTTTCCTTTCGAAGAAGCGAGTGCCTCCCCAGATGGTGTACTCGAGATGGGCATTGAGCAGCTCCTGTTCCAGCGCCCGGGACTGATAGGTGCTCCTGTAAAGGATGGCGATGTCGTTGATGCCGGCTCCGCTTCCAAGAATCATCTTTATCTGGGACACAATCCATTCCATCTCCTCCTTCTCGCTCCTGCCGTGGAAGTGAATGACGGCCTTCCCCTCCGGCTTTCGGGTAAAGAGGTCCTTGGGGATGCGGTTCACGTTATTGGCTATGACGCAGTTGGCAATGTCCAGGATGCGGGGCGTTGAGCGGTAGTTCTCGTCCAGGACGATGGTCTTTTCGGCCGCGAAGTTCACGAAGAGGTCCGGCCGGGCGCCGCGCCACTCGTAGATGCACTGGTCCGGGTCACCGACCACGAAGAGGTTGCGGTGCTTTGCCGCCAGCCTTTCGACGAGGTCCCAGTCATCCATATTGCAGTCCTGCGCTTCGTCCACCATGATGTAGTTGAGCATGTTCTGCCAGTGCTCGCACGCCTCCGGGAAGTGGTCCAGGATGTACTTTGTGACATTCATGAGGTCGTCGAAGTCCA
>CAMOIT010000071.1 GCA_946616285.1 uncultured Bacteroidales bacterium
ATGGCCAGCAGGGCGACGATGATGGCGAACAGGGCGGCGCCTTCCACCATACCTGCGGCGATAATCATGGACGTACGAAGGTTGCCGGCGCTTTCCGGCTGACGGGCGATGGCCTCCATAGTGGATTTACCAATCTTGCCGATGCCGATAGCGGCAGCGATGGCGGCGATAGCGGCACCCAGGGCGGCACCGGCCTTTCCGAGGGCCGCACCTGCGGCAGCCTGAAGAATCATAGTTGAAAGTAACATAGTATTATGAGTTTAATGTTTTTGTCTTGCAAGTCCTATATATATTGAACTGAGCATCGTGAACACATAGGCCTGGATAAAGGCCACAAGGCACTCCAGCGCATCCAGGAACACGCCGAAGAGTACGCTCACCACCGTCATGCCGCCGCTCATGAGCGGACCGTATTTGGCCATAATAAAGATTATGCACACCATGCTCAGGATCATGATATGGCCGGCCAGCATGTTGGCGAACAGACGGATGGTCAGGGAGACCGGTTTCATCAGGGCGCTGAATACCTCGATGACCGGCATTATGGGTTTCAGGAACACCGGCACTTCCGGTGCAAATATCTCTTTATAATAGTGTTTGGTACCGTTGATGTTCACTGTAAAGAACGTGAACAAAGCCAGTACCAGGGTGATTGCGATATTGCCGGTGAGGTTGGCACCTCCCGGGAAGAAAGGCATTATACCCAGGAAGTTATTCAGCAAAATCCAGAGGAAGGCCATGCACAGATAGGGTGAGAAGCGCCGGTAATCCTCTTCGCCGATATTTTCCCGCGCCATGTCGTGCACCATCATGATGAGCGGCTCCATGCAGGCGGCCAGGCCCGTTGGAGCTTCTTTCAAGGCATCGTGCCTGCGGTACCACCTGGCCGTGTAAAGGACAATGATAAGCAGCAGCGAGGTACTGAATATCAGCGCCAGTACATTCTTCGTAATGGAAAGGTCCAGCGGACGGTTGCCGGTTTCGGCATTCACCAGCTTACCGTTTTCGTTCAGTACGTATCCGTTTTCGGCCGCATGATGAAGGGTGAATACCTTCACGCCGTCCTCAATCACTATACAAGGCAGAGGAATGGCGATATCCTTTCCCTTCCACTGGGTGATATGCCATTCGTATTCGTCGCCTATGTGTTCGAAGATGATGCCGGAGACGTCGATGTCGCTTTCGTCAGGAGATACGCTCGCTTCGCTCGGTATGACAGGGGCTTCGCTCGGTATGACAGGGGCTTCACTCGGTATGACAGGGGCTTCGCTCGGTATGACATTGTCATTCCGAGGCCCGGCAGGGCCGAGAGAATCTCCTGCCAGAAGCAACAGCGATATGATCAGGCTCAGTATCATACCTCAACACAGGCGGTTACGGTATTATCCTCCACGCGGACGAAGCCTTCTCGGATGTGCAGCCTTTCCTCTTTGCCATCGGCCACATAGCTTATATCCCCTTCCGACAGGGACGACACCATGGCGGCATGGCCCGGCAGCACCGTGAAGGGCGAGAAAGTGCCCGGCAGGCGCACCAGGGACACATCGGCGCGGACCAATGTCCCTTCGGGGGTGAGGATATGAAGGCCTATGGTCATTTCGCTGCCGCCAGGAGTTTTTCGCCCTTGGCGATGGCGTCTTCTATGGTGCCGACGTTCAGGAAGGCCTGCTCAGGCAGGTAGTCCACCTCGCCGTCAAGTATCATGTTGAAGCCCTTGATGGTGTCTTCGATGGATACCATTACGCCGTGAACGCCGGTGAACTGTTCGGCCACGAAGAAGGGTTGCGACAGGAAGCGCTGCACCCTTCTGGCACGGTTGACGGTGGTTTTGTCTTCGTCCGAAAGCTCGTCCATGCCAAGGATGGCGATGATATCCTGCAACTCCTGGTTGCGCTGGAGTATCTGTTTCACCCTTTGGGCGCAGTCGTAATGGGCCTGCCCGACGATGTTGGGATCCAGTATGCGGGAAGTGCTTTCCAGAGGGTCCACGGCCGGATAAATGCCCAGGGACGTGATTTTACGGCTGAGAACCGTGGTGGCGTCCAGGTGCGTGAAGGTGGTTGCAGGGGCGGGGTCCGTGAGGTCGTCGGCCGGAACGTAAACGGCCTGCACTGACGTAATTGAACCGTTTTTGGTGGAAGTGATACGCTCCTGCATCTTACCCATTTCCGTGGCAAGTGTGGGCTGGTAACCCACGGCCGAAGGCATTCGGCCCAGAAGGGCGCTAACCTCCGAACCCGCCTGCGTGAAACGGAAAATGTTGTCGATGAAAAAGAGTATGTCCCTGGGACCTGCGCCGGTATCCGAATCGCGGAAGCTCTCGGCCAGGGTAAGGCCGCTGAGGGCGACGCTGGAACGCGCTCCCGGGGGTTCGTTCATCTGGCCGAAAACCATTGACACCTGGCTCTTTTCCAGCTCCTTAGGATCTACCAGGGAAAGGTCCCACTTTCCTTCGGCCATGGCTTTTTCAAAGGCTTCGCCGTAGCGGATGACGCCGGATTCAATCATTTCGCGGAGAAGGTCGTTGCCTTCACGGGTGCGCTCCCCTACACCGGCAAAGATGGAAAAGCCGTTGTGGGCCTTTGCGATGTTGTTGATCAACTCCTTGATGAGCACGGTCTTACCCACGCCGGCGCCGCCGAAGAGGCCGATCTTACCACCTTTGAGATAAGGCTCCAGCAGGTCGATGACCTTGATGCCGGTGAACAGAACCTCCTGTGATGTCGTAAGGTCCTCGAACTTGGGCGGCTCCCGGTGGATGGGCAGTGCGCCCTCGCGGCCCATTTCCGCCATGCCGTCTATAGCCTCTCCTGTAACGTTCATTACGCGTCCGCGGATCTGCGCTCCGGTGGGCATGGTTATAGGGAGGGCTGTGTTGCGGACCTCCAGACCTCGGCTGAGGCCGTCGGTGGAGTCCATGGCGACGCACCTCACTGTGTCTTCACCAATGTGCTGCTGCACTTCCAGCACCAGTTCCTTTCCGTCCGGGCGCGTAACGTGCAAGGCATCGTTGATACGGGGAAGCTGAGTTTCGGCACTTCTGGCCGATATATCGAAATGTACATCCACCACCGGTCCTACGACCTGGGCGATGCGACCAATAACTTGGGACATGGCATCATGTGTTTCAGTATTTACAAAGATAGTAAAAATTTGCTAATTATTTTTTATTTTTGTGGCCAGACCAACAACGTTCCCGATGTGGCTACCGTGAGTGAAGACGGAACAGTGACCGCCCTGACGATGGGCGGTTATAGTTACATGTACAAGAACGGAGAACTGCTCTACACTGGCGGCTCATGGGCCTTCGACCCGTATTGCGTGGTGGAGTAAGGCTTAATAGGTAAAGCTCAGCTCGTCAAGATACAGCACCGAGCCTTTAGCGCCGGTGAAGTAGTCCCCAAGGGCGCTGGAAGCGGCCACGATGGCCACGTACTTGGGCGTGCGCTCGCTCCTGTAATCGATTTTCAGGCTGAAGGGCTTGTACTCCTTGTCGTCTTCGCTGAACACCACTTTTCCATAGCCAATAATGGCGGGATCGTTGTCGAAATCCACCAGTGAGGCTGGCGGGCTAACCTTGAAGGGCTCGTTCCAGTCGGTCAGGAGCACGAAGATGTGGCCCTTGTCCGTCTGGCCTTCAAGATCCTGGTAAGGCTCTTTGGTGAAGTCGATGGTCTTGGGCTGATAGCAGGCGTATCCTTCAAGAGTCTTGGGCCTGTCGGTGAAAGGTATGCCCCAGAAAATATCGGCGCTGAAGGTGGAGAAATTTATCTCGCCCGGGTAGCCGTTGAAAATGCTTCCTGCCGCAAGGATCTTAATGATGAAGTCGATGCCCTCGGTCTTCAGCTTCAGGGCTGCTTTCCCTTCGCCAGAGACGGCAAGGAATTCTTTTTCGGCCATTACCGTGGGCATACCCATCTTGCCGGTAGTGCTGTTGGCCGATCCCCACACCGCCTTTTCCTCCTCGGTGGCGTCTGCGTCGTAGGGGAAGTCAACGTCGCCGTCCTTGCACCAATGGTCGAAGGACATGTTGTACAGCTGAGGCCCAGTCTTGGGTTCTGGATCGGGGCCTGGTTCGGGCTTTTTCTCTACCTCGGCCGATAAGGTCCAGACGTACGGATCGTAGGTAGTCAGGGTGATTGTGAGCGGTTCGGAGAGGTTAATTTCGTCCCCTATCTTGAGCGCCGGATCGCACACGGCGCCTTCGGTGAGTTTGAATTCGGCAATTTTCAGTTTGGCAAGGTCGGTGCCCTCAGGCATTACGACTGCCACTTTCCGCTGGGACTTAAGTATAGTGCATTTTGCCTGGTTTTCTATGCCGAATTCAGTGACTTCGGCCACTACTTCCTCGTGCACAAGGTCGTTCCACTGCTTGCTGCAACCAATTACGGCAAGCGCCGCTACTGCAAGAATATATATTTTTCTCATAACTCCTTAGAAATGACAGACTATACCTATGTTAAGACCCAGGATGCCGGGCTGGAAATTGAAGAAAGCGTGGGAAAGCTTGCTCTCGCGGGCCTGGCCCTGAATCTGCTGGTCCCACTGGTATCCGCCTTCCAAAAGAGGAAGTGAAAGTTCCACTGCTATGTTATTGGTAACGAATACGCTGATGCCGGGATACAGGCCCAGCGACAGGCTGAAGACATCGGAATAAGTGCCAACCTTGCCCCTTTCCAGTTCTTCGTAGTTCTTGGTGTAGCCCATGAGACCGGTAAGGCGAGCTTCGCCGAAGAGGGCGAACACCTTGCTGTTGAACAGCGGCAGATAGCCCCTGTACGCCAATGCGCCGGAGTATGTCTGGGTGACTATATGCTGGTTGCTCAGCTCCATGATGGACATCAGCTTGGCGTTGTCCAGGTCCATGCCATAATTTGCATAACTGAAACGGGCGCCCAGTGACATGTTATTGGTGAAGAACCATGACACTCCGGCCGTAACGTTCACAGTGGTCACGTTGCCGCCCAGATTGTTCACTATTCCAAGCAGCGTTGCACCGCCACCAACTGTAGTACCGCTTGCATTGAAATTATTGTATCCGCCTGCAAGGCCGATTGCCACAGTTCCCTTCTCTATGTACTTCGACTTGGGATTCCCCAGCCCGCGGTCAATGGCGTTAAGGTTCATCGCCCCCGCAAAGGCAATCAGCAAAACAAGAATTATCCGTTTTTTCATGGTTGTGTATTAAATTAGCGCGCAAAGGTACGAAAAAATCTTGTCACGCCGAGGCCCTTTAGGGGCGAGTGAATCTCACACTGCGCCAGGTCTGCAAGGAAATGGTGGCAAAGGACACGCTGTTTACGCAAAACGCCGACCCTTTGCGGGGCCGGCGTTTTAATAAGCATCTGTTCAGACTATTTTACGACGCGCTCGAAATCATATTTCTTGCCGAAGTCGAGAACGAGCTTGGATTCGGATTTGAATTCACCGGCGACAGTCTCCAACTCTTCTTCATACCATTTGGTGTGGGGAGTCATCGTGATGGTGCTGCCGGTAAGGGAGGGCTTGCTACCGAAAATAATGAAAGTACCATTGTATACTTCAGGCTCAATTCCCTTAGCCGTTTCGGTAAATTTGAAGGAAGAGGATGTCGTGAAATTGAGAGTGTAGGTGGACAGGGCAGTTTCACAAACCCATTCGGTGCCGACCAGAGACTCGGCGTTTGCGATGTCCTTCTTGCAGGAAGAAGTGAGGGCGACGGTGACCACAGTGAGGACTGCACCAATCAGAATAGCAAAAAACTTTTTCATAGATTAATAATTATATATATTGATATCCTAATTCGATTCGCAAAGATACAAAAAAATGGTGAAATCCTATTCCGTCATGAACTTGAAGTAAGTGTCGATATCCGATTTCTTGGGAAGGCGGACGATGTAAACCTGGTCGCCGAGGTCATCGGCAAGGGCCGGGCTCATGCGCTCGCACATGCAGAGGGCGCTGCCGTAGCGCTGAAGCACTTCCTGGTGGCTGTGCTTGTAGCTGTGTGCATCGCGTCGGCCTACATAGGCGCAGTAGTACTGCTCACCGTCGCCTTTGCGGCGCTCGTCGAAGGCCACCATGTCGGCCCATATCTGGAACACGTCGGTGGAATGGGCAAAGTTCATCATGTCGGGGGTGAAGCCTCCCGGCGGGCGCATGTTCACTTCCAGGCCCACGTAGTCGCCTTTCTTGCCCAGGCCTTCGCGGTCGCGGTCCAGCTGGAAGAACTCCAGATGCACGAATCGGCCCGTTATGCCGAAAGCCTTGACCGTACGGCGCCCTATTTCGGCCAGTTTTGCAGGCACCGTTTTGTTGCACCAATAGCAGGTGTCAAGGTTCTGATGCACTATTTCCATGATGGGCGTGGGGAATACGCTGTTGTTCTCGAAGACAGGCTCGCCTTTGGTGTTGAAAATGGCGTCGTAACTTACCAGGAGGCCGGTTATGAACTCTTCAATCACATACAGGCCGAAATTGTCGGCATGGCTTTCGAACCAGGCTTTCAGCTCTTCGTCGGAGTTGATTTTGGCAGTGCCGCCTGCGCCTACACCATTGTCCGGCTTTGCAATTATGGGGTAGCCGGTCTTTTTCACAAAGGCCTTGACCTTGGCCTGACCTTCCGAGCCCTTGATCTGACGGGCCGTTGGGATGCCGCCAAGAGCGTAGTACTTTTTCATCTCGCTCTTGTTCTTGATGGCGGCGATATGGTCCGTCTTTATGCCGGTGGTAACGTTGAAGTCCGTGCGGAGCTTTGCGTCCTGCTCCAGCCAGTATTCGTTGTTGGACTCTATCCAGTCTATCTTTCCGT
>CAMOIT010000072.1 GCA_946616285.1 uncultured Bacteroidales bacterium
CGAACATCCACACTTCCCTTCCCTGCAGCCACACGAACTTGTCCGTGTCAAAAACACTTCCGTCTCTGTTAAGGCAGGTAAAGTATCCGCCGTATTCCTTGTCCTGTGATTTCTCAAGCCAGAAAGGCAAAACGCTGTTATAAAGCTCGTTGCGATAGCGCTGGGCCATATTGGCAAAATCGACTGCTTTCATATGGTTTTAACTTTAGTTTTTCCATTAATCACGCATACAAATTTACAAAATAATAATAAACATCCAAATATTTTTTAACGAAATATTAAAAATTATTTGTCGATTTATAATAATATACGTATATTTGTACAACTCAACTGATTATGGAATCCTTTCTGGACAGTCTTTTCACCGGCCGTTACGATGCCGAAAAAAGAATCATCCTTTCCCTGTGCGAGAAAGGTGAGGCTTTCAGCCTGGCCGACCTGGCCCGCGAGCTGGACACCAGCATCCCCAAAATCACCCGCATTGTAACCGAAATGGAAAATGCCGGTTTCCTGGCCGATCTTGGCAAACAGGAATCGGCCTCCGGCCGCAGGCCCAGCATGTTCGGCCTCAATCCCAATGCCGGGTATTTCATCGGGGTAGAAGTCGGCCAGAACAGTCTGGCGCTGGCGGTGACGGACTTCACCGGGCGGGTGCTGCACTTTCAGGACGAAATCCCCTACACCCTCACCAATACAGAGGAATCGGTACTTGGGCTTTGTGCCACTGTCAGAAAACAAGTCAGAAGATTCCATCTGAACCCATCCCTCATACGTTCCGTAGGGGTAAATCTCACCGGCCGCGTCAATCACCAGACAGGGTACAGCTACAGCTACTATATCAGCGAGGAAAAACCTATTCGTAATATCCTGGAAGCAGGATTCGAACGTCCGGTCTGCATAGAGAACGATTCCCGCGGCATGGCATTCGGAGAGTACATGAGCGGTATCGCGGGAGACTCCCACACCGTCCTCTTCCTTAACGTGGGCTGGGGGCTCGGCATGGGTATGGTGCTGGACGGCAAGCTGTTTGGCGGCAAGTCCGGCTTCTCCGGAGAAATCGGCCACTTTCCCATGCTGGACAACCACCAGATCTGCCGTTGCGGCAAGGTGGGATGCCTGGAAACAGGGGCTTCAGGCCTGGCCCTGCACCGTCTCATCACGGAGCGCCTGGGCAAAGGGCAGCCATCCATCCTGTCGGCAGCATTCAAGGATGGCCGGGAGATAAACCTGGGCGATATCCTTTCTGCCGTTGAGAAAGAGGACGTAACCGCCATCGAATGCGTGGAGGCTGTCGGTGCCACCCTTGGACGTGCCATAGCCGGACTCATAAATATCTTCAACCCTGATGTCGTGGTAATCGGCGGGCGTCTGTGCGTTACGGAACAGTACCTGATGCCGCCGCTGCTGGGCGCCGTAAACCGACTGTCCCTCAACTTGGTAAACAACGACACTGTAATAAAAGTATCACGTCTTGGCAAAAAGGCCGGTGCCATCGGTGCCAGCCTGCTCTCGAAACACCGATTATTAAACCAATAGATATGGAAAACCGCAGAGATTTCTTAAAAAAAGGCGCTATGGCTGCAGCTGCAGCACCTCTTCTGGCAAGCGCCTGCAAGCCTTCGGCCGGTAAAGACAAATGGGGCATCGAGGCCGACCCTTCTGTATCGTCAACACTCATCGTCCCAAAAGGGAACGCGCTGCCCATAACAGGCACCTTCCTGGACGAGATTTCCCATGACATTCCCCACCAGAATTGGGGCGAGAAAGAATGGGACAGGGACTTCCGCTACATGAAGGCTATGGGAATCGACACTGTTATCGATATCCGCTGCGGCTACCGCAAGTTCATCACTTACCCTTCGCCATATCTGCTGAAAAAGGGCTGCTACATGCCTTCGATGGATCTTATCGACATGTTCTGCCGCCTGGCTCAGAAATACGACATGAAGTTCATGTTGGGCCTGTACGACAGCGGAAAATACTGGGATACCGGCGACATGTCTTATGAAGTGGAATCCAACAAATTCGTAATTGACGAAGTCTGGGAGCGCTACGGAAGCAAATACAAGAGCTTCGCCGGCTGGTACATTTCCGGTGAAATATCCCGCGCTACCAAGGGGGCCATCGAGAGCTTCCGTACAATGGGACGGCAGTGCAAGGAGGTCTCCGGAGGCCTTCCCACCTTCATTTCGCCATGGATAGACGGCAAGAAAGCCGTGGATGCCGCCGGCGGAAATCTGACCAAGGACCAGGCTGTTTCGGTTGCTCAGCACGAAAAGGAATGGGACGAGATTTTCGACGGAATTCACGATTATGTGGATGCCTGCGCCTTCCAGGACGGCCATATCGACTATGACGAACTTGACGCCTTCTTCAGCGTAAACAAGCGCCTTGCCGACAAGTACGGCATGCAGTGCTGGACCAATGCCGAAAGCTTCGACCGGGACATGCCCATCCGCTTCTTCCCCATCAAGTTCGACAAGCTGCGCATGAAACTGGAGGCTGCCGGCCGATGCGGATATGATAAAGCAATCACTTTTGAATTCAGCCATTTCATGAGCCCCCAGAGCGCCTATATCCAGGCCGGGCACCTATATGACAGATACAGGGAATACTTCGGAATATGAGTAAGACAATGAGCTCCGGCCGCGTGCTTTTCGTGGCCATTGTTGCCGCCCTTGGCGGCATACTTTTCGGTTATGACACGGCCGTTATTTCCGGGACCACGCGCATAGTGGCAGACCAGTTCGCCCTTTCCGAAATGTCCAAGGGCTGGTATGTCGGGTGTGCGCTAATCGGCTCCATCATCGGCGTCGCCGTCGCCGGCATGCTTTCGGACTTTCTGGGCAGAAAAAAGACCATGCTCATCAGCGCCCTCATGTTCAGCATATCGGCCATAGGCTGCGCCGTGAGCGGGAGTTTCACCCAGCTTGTGATATATCGAATCATCGGTGGCTTTGGCATCGGCGTCGTGTCCATCGTTTCGCCTGTATATATTTCAGAGGTATCCCCTGCCGAAAAACGCGGCACCATGGTGTCACTTTACCAGCTTGCGGTAACCGTCGGCTTCCTTCTGGCCTATCTATTCAATTATCTGGTACTTAAAGGGGCCGATTTGTCGTCATCCGATCCTTCGCTTGCGGGACGTATGTTCAACGGCGAGTATTGGAGAGGTATGCTGGGTCTGGAAACCATTCCCGACCTTCTTTTCCTGGTGCTCATATTCTTTATTCCGGAGAGCCCCAGATGGCTGGAAGTGCGTGGTCACCGCACAGATAATTCTGAAGAGTGGAAAGCCCTCCGTGAACCCGGCATTCTGAAAGCCGTGCTCTGGGGTTCCTGCATCGCCATCCTTGGCCAGTTCATGGGAGTCAATGCCGTGCTATATTACGGCCCCGAGATTTTCCAGGACGCAGGTCTGTCGGGCGAAGGCTCCATGCTCTCTACTGTTCTGGTAGGAGTAGTGAATATGCTCACCACTGTCATTGCACTGATCATAATCGATAAAGTTGGACGTAAACAACTGGTCTGGTGGGGTGTAGGAGGCATGATCGTATGCCTTATTGCAATTGGAACCTACTTCGCCTGGGGCTCGCAGCTTGGTCTTGGGACTACATTCCTGCTGGCATTCTTCCTTCTCTACGTCTTCTGCACCGCCATTTCCATCAGTGCCGTCGTGTTCGTACTGCTGAGCGAGATGTATCCCAACCGCGTCCGCGGCCTTGCCATGTCCATCGCCGGCCTGGCCCTCTGGATCGGCACATATTTAATCGGCCAGCTTACTCCCTGGATGCTCGCGAACCTCACTCCCGCCGGCACCTTCTTCCTCTTCGCCTTCTGCTGCCTCCCTTATCTCTGGATAATGTGGCGCAAAATCCCGGAAACCACCGGCAAGACACTGGAAGAAATCGAAGAGCACTGGAAGCAGTAGCCGTAACAGCTACGCTAACCGGTTGATTTTCAACACTTTCCCGGAATCATGTCTGCTCCATCAGCGCAGACATGATTCCGGGAAGTGATTGAATATTAAGACTTTACATTAGCGATTCGATGTAGGCTTTCATCTGGGGCACTTTTTCAAGGGCCTTGTGGAACAGGGCGACCTGGTTACGGGTGCGGACCATGTTGTGTTCCGGGTACTGAATCTTGTAGTAAGTATCGCCGTTTATGTAGTCTGCGAAAAAGCGTACGGCCTGCATGTAAGGGAACAGGCACGCCGCATAGGGCAGATTCTCTATTTCGATGGGCGTGAGGAAAGATCTGGCGCTTTCCAGATAGCCTTTGGCGAAGGCCTCGAATATATCCATACGGAAATCCACCTTGTCCACCTCAGGGCTGTCTTCGGCCACAGTATTGGCGGCAGTGCGAAGGAAATCGCCGAAATCAGAGAATACGAACGACGGCATCAGGGTATCTAGGTCGATGATGCAGAGGACGTTGCCTTCGTCGTCGAACATCATGTTGTTTACCTTGGTATCGCAGTGGCAGATACGCTTGGGAAGCTTTCCCTCACGGTGCAGGCGTTCGGCCTTGCACATTTCTTCCTCGAAGGGTTTGAGGTCCTTCAAAATGGCCTGAACCTCAGGATCTTTGAGGCGGCCGGCCTTATCCTGTTCAACGGCTTCCCTAAGCTGACGGGCGCGGAGCTCCATGTTGTGGAAGTCGGGAATGGTTTCCCCGAGGGTGTCGGGAATATCGGCCAGTTGGGCCTGGAAATTGCCGAAAGCCTTGCCGCAGCAGTAGGAATACTCCGGATTGACGGTATTGTAAGTATGGGCGTTTTCGATAAAAACGCTCACCCTCCAAAAGTTGTTGCCATCCTGCAGATAGGTTTTTCCGCTTTCCTTAACTGGAACGAAGCGAAGGACCTTTCTGTCGATGTCGCTCTCCCCTGCCGCTTCCAGCTTTTTGCGGATATGCGCCGTTGCACATTCTATGTTGTGCTGCAGGAGCTCTACATCCTGGAAGATAGCATTGTTGATGCGCTGAAGGACGTAGTTTTCGGGACCGTCGGTATTTACCTTGTAGGTGTCGTTGATAAGGCCTTCGCCCAGAGGCTTGATCTCCAGGATTTCGCCTTTAAGGGCGAAGGCTTTTGCGATAGATTTGGTATCCATGGCTTTATTACTTTGCAAATGCGTAGCTGAATCCGTCCACCTTGTTCCAGCCGCCGCGGGTGAAGTCGGGAACTTCGACGGGGGCGCAGCCGTTCTCCAGGGAGATGCGGGAAAGCTCGGTTACGCAGCACCATTCGGCGAGGTCATATACGTCCATATCCTGCGGGAGTCCGTTGTTGAGGCAGTATATGATGCGGTAGTCCATGATAAAGTCCATGCCGCCGTGGCCGCCCACTTTCCTTGCAGTTTCTACAAGCTCGGGAGTAAGAATAGGGCTGGTATACTGCGCCATCAGTTCATTAAGCTGATCGCCGCTGTAAACATATTCACTGCCCAGGTTCTGATAGTCCACATTTTCAGCGCCTTCGGAACGGAGGCACATAAGGGGAATGGGATATTTACCGGCATAGCCGTCAGTTCCCACAAGCTGATACATACGGTCGTAGGGACGGGGGGTCATTACGTCGTGCTCGATGAGGATAGTCTTGCCTTTCTCGGTGCTGATCATGGTCATGGTTACGTCACCGTTGGCGAAATCGTCGGGATTGTCCATGCCTGCTGCACGTGCGTGCTTGGGACCGTTGTAGGGCTTGGTGTCCATTGCAACAAGAGTTTTGAGACGGTCTCCCCTGTGGATATTAAGTGCCTGGCAAACAGGGCCGAAGCCGTGGGTGGGGTAAAGGTCGCCGGCGTGGGCTTTGTTGAATTCCAGGCGCCAGTTGTTCCAATACGCACTCCAGAAAGGATCCAGATTATGATGGTATGAGCCTTCCGCGTGGATAATCTCGCCGAAGACACCCTGCTTTGCCATCTCCAGGGCTGTGAGTTCGAAGAAATCGTAGCAGCAGTTCTCCAGAACTATGCAGTGACGGCGGGTACGCTCCGAAGTGTTCACAAGGTCCCAGCACGCCTGAAGGGTTTCGGCCGAAGGAACCTCAATGGCCACATGCTTGCCGCATTCCATAGCGTACAATGCCACGGGAACGTGGTGCACCCAGTCTGTTGCAACGTATACAAGATCCACCGAAGGGTCTTCGCAGAGAGCTTTATAGCTTTCCTCCTCTCCGCTGTAGGAATTTGCTTCGATGCCTTTATTATTAAGGTAGGCCATCGACTTCTCCGCCCTTTCGGGGAGAAGGTCGCATACGGCGGCTACATGGCAGCCGGGGACGTGGGAGAGACGCTTTACAGCATCGCCGCCTCTCATGCCGAGGCCCACGACACCGATTCCGACATCTGGAATGGGATCGCAAACGAACTGAATCATGTCTTCCTGACCGGCAGGACGAGCGGGCACCTCAGTTCTGATGATGCCGTCCGACGTTTTACATGAAAAAACCAGGGGCAGCAAAGCTGCAGCGGTGATAAGGATGCTTTTTAGTTTCATGAGTCTGGTGTTATTAATGACCATGCAATATAAGAATTCGACGCGGTTTTTCAAAAGATTTTAGCACTTTTTTATGTTTAATCGCTTTTTCTGAACCGCTCTCAATCGAGTAGGAGGAAAACAAAAGTAGTGAGTTTTCCTCCTGCTTTTGTTTTCC
>CAMOIT010000073.1 GCA_946616285.1 uncultured Bacteroidales bacterium
CGAATTCGGCGTCCTTATAGTCCGGCCTCCAGTTACGGAAGGCCTCGATGTCCAGTTTGTCGTTGTAGACGATGTTAACGTCCACGTGTACGGGAATGGTTTCGTACTGGTCCTTGAGACCGGCCGAAACGAACTTGTTGGTGCCGGGAATGAGGTAAACGAAGTTGGAGCGGCCCTGGATCATGCCCTGGTTGATGAGCTTTTTGAATGGCTCCGTCTCGCATACATAGCCAAGGTCCCAGAGGAACTTGTTCCAGAAACGGCTATAAATAAGGTGTCCTGTAGCGTGCTCAGTTCCGCCAACGTAAAGGTCTACGTTTCGCCAGTATTCGTCTGCCTCCCTGCTCACCAGCGCCTCATTATTATGCGGATCCATGTAGCGGAGATAGTAGGCGCTGGAGCCGGCAAAACCTGGCATGGTGCTCTTTTCCAGCGGATAGCCCTTGTAGGTCCAGTCCTTTGCGCGTGCAAGCGGCGGCTGGCCGTCTTCGGTGGGCTTGTACTGGTCGATCTCCGGCAGGGTAAGTGGCAGTTCTTCGAAAGGAACCGGCGTTGCGATGCCATCCTTATAATAGATAGGGAAGGGTTCGCCCCAGTAGCGCTGGCGGGAGAAAATGGCGTCGCGGATGCGGTAGTTCACCTTCCTCCGGCCGATGCCGTGCTTTTCGACATAGTCGATGGCGGCGGAGATGGCCTCCTTCACGGTGAGCCCGTTCAGGAAACCGCTGTTGCACATTATGCCTTCCTTCGCGTCCAGGCTTTCCTCGGACACATCGGCTCCTTCGATAAGGGGAATGATAGGCAGGCCGAATTTCTTCGCGAAGGCGTAGTCCCTGCTGTCGTGTGCAGGAACAGCCATGATGGCGCCTGTCCCGTAGCCGGCAAGGACGTATTCGGAAATCCACACAGGCACTTTTTCGCCGGTGAGGGGATTGATGCCGTAGGAACCGGAGAATACGCCTGTCACGGCTTTGCCTGCTATCCTTTCGCGCTCGGTCTTTTTCTTTACGCTTTCAAGATAGGCGTCAACTTCGGCCTTCTGGCCGGCCGACGTAAGCTTTTCCACCCATTCGCTTTCAGGCGCAAGGACCATGAAAGTTACGCCGAAGACTGTATCGGCCCTGGTGGTGAAGATGGTAACGTCGTGTGAGACGCCGTCGCACTCTACTTTGAAAACCATCTCGGCGCCTTCGCTCCGGCCTATCCAGTTGCGCTGCATTTCCTTCAGGGACTCGGTCCAGTCCAGCTTGTCCAGGCCTTCCAGGAGCCTTCCGGCGTATGCCGATACGCGAAGCTGCCACTGGGTCATCTTCTTCTGGAAAACGGGATGGCCGCCGCGTTCGGAAAAGCCGTCTTTAACCTCGTCGTTGGCAAGGACGGTGCCAAGGGCAGGGCACCAGTTCACAGTGCTTTCTCCCTGATATGCGATGCGGTAGCGCATGAGGACGTCGGATTTTTCCTTTTCGCTGAAGGCTTTCCATTCTTCAGCCGAAAAAGCGGGGCCGTCGCTGCAGGCTGCATTCACGGCAGCGCTGCCACCTTCCTCAAAGGCCTTCACAAGTTCTTCCACGGGGCGGGCCTTGTCCTGGTCTTTGTCGTACCAGCTGCCGAACATCTTCAGGAAAGCCCACTGTGTCCACTTGTAATAATCGGGATCGGAGGTGCGGAATTCGCGGTCCCAGTCGAAGGAGAAGCCGATCCGGTCCAGCTGCTGGCGGTAGCGTGCCACGTTGTCGCGTGTGGTCTTTTCCGGGTGCTGGCCGGTCTGGATGGCGTATTGCTCGGCGGGAAGGCCGAAGGCGTCGTATCCCATCGGGTGCAGCACGTTGAAGCCTTTGAGCCTCTTGTAGCGGGCGAAGATGTCGCTGGCGATGTAACCCAGCGGATGTCCTACGTGAAGGCCGGCGCCACTGGGGTAGGGGAACATGTCCAGCACGTAGTATTTGGGTTTGGAGCTGTCGGCCTTGGCTGCGTATGTCTTTTCACGCGCCCATGCCTCCTGCCATTTCTTCTCGATTTCCTGGAAGTTGTAATCCATAAGTCTATCTAGTTCAATTTAACTCCGTTTATTCCGAATTTTCCTTTGTCCTTTTCCAGACGGAATTCCACCGCCACGGTAAGGGCAACCTTAACTTTCTTGCCGCGGTGTCTTCCGGCTTTCCATTTCGGCGATGCGGCCACAACCCTCACTGCTTCGGCGTCTAGGGTCTCATGCACTCCGCGGGATACTGTCACGTCCCTCACTTCGCCTTTTTCATCTATTACGAAATCCACCAGCACGCGTCCCTGAATGCCGTTGTCCACTGCATAGGCGGGGTATTTCAGGTACTGATAGACCCACTTTTCCATGAAGGTTCTGGGGTCCGGCGAATTCAGGAACATCGGCTTTACGTCCACGTCGCTGTAGGCATATACGTTACCGGGTCTTCCGGATTTGGGCTCACTTGATTCCGGGGAGTTCCTGAACAGCGGTTTTTCACCATTGCAAAGGTGCTGGACATAGCTGTAGATGTATTCCAGCTCTTTCTCCATGCCGTCGAAATCCACGATGTCGTAGCTATCGCGTCCGGTGTTGTGCTCTGCATATCGGCCGGTGGAGAAAAGCACCGACGGGATTTCCTTGTCGTAGAAGACCGTATGGTCACCGGGGTAGGGCTGCTGCGGGCTTAGCTTTGCCTGTAAGGGAAGCAGTTCCCCCTGAAGGACGTTCACAATGCTGCCCAGGTCTTCGTTTGACGATGTGTATGCGAGAAGATTCTCCGCACCGCCGCCAAGGACGTCCAGGTTCACCATGGCGTCGATGTTGGGTGCATCAGCTGTGAAACTCCGGTTCAGGAAGTACCAGGCGCCGGCAAAAGTTTCCATCGAACTGCCGAAACCCACGAACAGGATGCTGCGCCTAAGAAGAGACCGGCTGTAGGACAGCCTTTTTGCAAGTTCAAGCATCATTGCCATGCCGGATGCGTTGCCATTGGCTCCGAAATAGATGCGTGGCACTTTTTCTCCGTTCACGGTGAGGGTGTCGGTCCCGAGATTGTCCATCCTTGCGCCGACGACGATGTAGTGCTTGGACATTTCCTTGTCCCAGCCTTGCAGAAGGCCGATGACGTTACGCGATTTCAAAGTGTCGCCCTCCTGGGCTATGGAGAATTCGCTACCGGCGGAAAGTACGTCGATGCCGTATTCCTTCAGCTTTTCTTCAAGGTAGCGGGCTGCCATCATTTCTCCTTCGCTTCCGGCTTTACGGCCTTCAAGCTGGGCCGAAGACAGGTAACCGACATGTTCTTTGAAGGCCCTTACGGTTTCGGAGTCGTCAAGGTCTTCAAGGGTGGTGCGGTACTGGGCTCTGAGAGCGGTGAGCGGCATCAGAATGGCCGCTACAAGCAGGATAAGGCGCCTTGTCATTCGTTAATCAGGATCCAGCTGTCTTTGGGGCAAACTCCTTGCCCGCGAAGTTTCTTTACGGTCTTTACTGTTTCGTCAAGGCTTTCCGAGGGGCATACGCCCACTGCCAGAAGCCCGTTTCGGAAGCTTATTATGGAAGCCGTGTAGCCTGCTTCGTTGCAGGCTTTGAGTTTTCTCTCCGCGTAGGCGCGGTTCCGGAATGCGCCTACTATGATGCAGTATCTGGCCTCGAGCTTTGTTGCGTAAAGGCCTCCCAGTTTGGCCGGGTTAAGGATAGTGCCTTTGGCCTGAGAGAGAGAGTCCAGAAGATAGGCTTCCAGCGCGGCCAGAGAGTCTGCCATTTGCTGCTGAACGCGTTTCATGGAATCCAGTCTTGCCTGGTGCATGGCCTCTTCCCGGGCCATGCGGTCCTTGTGTATCTGTTCCACCTGGGCCGATGTGGGCCTTCCGGCAAGGGTGCGCACGAAGTCGCATCCCGTGAAGATCAGAAGCAGCGCCAGGACCAATATGAGGTTCTTTTTCATACGTAATCCTCCTTAAACTGCAAAAATACGATATTTTCCAAAATTGGGCCAAATAAATATTGTATATTTGTGCGGATTATGAAGAAAACCATACAACTTGAAGGCATACAGCCAATCGAAATCTACGGAGTAGGAAATAAAATCCTCATGGAGTTCTGCTCCTATTTCCCCCATTTGAAGGTTGTCGCAAGGGGAAGTGAACTGATAGTCGAAGGAGGGGAGAGCGACATAGCCGAGTTCCAGATCCGCTTTGCGCAGCTTGTGGATTTAAGGCACCGTAAGATGAACCTTACGGTTTACGACGTTGAGGACCTATTTGCCGGAAAAACCGAGCGCTCCCTTCCGTCCGGGGACTCCATAATTGTCCACGGCACGGACGGAAAGCCCATACGAGCCCGCAACAAAACCCAGCAGGAACTTGTAAAAGCCTATTTCCAGAGTGATCTGATTTTTGCCGTCGGCCCTGCCGGAACCGGTAAAACCTATATGGCAATAGCACTTGCGGTAAGGGCACTTAAGAACCGTGAAATCAAGCGAATAATCCTCACACGTCCCGCCGTTGAGGCAGGGGAAAGGCTGGGCTTCCTGCCAGGTGATCTTAAAGAGAAACTGGACCCTTATCTTCAGCCTCTGTACGATGCTCTTTCGGATATGATTCCGTCCAAGCGTCTTCAGGAATTCATGGAAAACGGCACCATCCAGATAGCCCCTCTGGCATACATGAGAGGACGCACGCTGGACCGCGCCTGCGTAATCCTGGACGAAGCCCAAAACACCAACCTTGGCCAGCTCAAGATGTTTCTTACCCGCATGGGGCCCAGCGCAAAGTTTATAGTAACCGGAGACGCCACTCAAGTGGACCTTCCACGTCCCTCAGACAGCGGCCTCCTTGCCGGCATCCGTCTCCTCGAAGGCATCAAAGGCATCACCACCATCCGATTCTCCAACGAAGACATAGTCCGCCACCCGCTCGTTACCAAAATAGTCAAAGCCTTCGACGAAGCCTGAACGGCCTCGGTCCCGTTTTGGCCCCTTTTCTTTCCCTTCGCCGTCAATGTTAACGGCGACGGTAACGAAAACACCCGTTTTCATGACCGTCGCGGAAAGGGGACAATACATATAGGATTTTTTGCGGAGATTTATTATCTTTGCGAAAACGCATATTGATATGATTGCTACCTGGTGGGCTGGGCTCAGCCTCATTATGAAAATCCTGTGGGCGGTCACTCTTGCCGCTTCCCTTATCTTTGTCATCCAGAGCATCATGACCTTCTTAGGGGCCGATGCCGACAGTTCCCTCGATACCGATTTCTCCGCAGACGGTGCAGACATTTCCGGTATCGATGGCGGAACCAATCTGTACACGTTCCGCAACTTCGTGAATTTCGTCCTTGGTTTCGGCTGGAGTGCAATCCTCCTGGAGGAGAGCATCCCGTCCGTACCGTTGCGCATTTTCGTGTCGGTTCTTGTGGGAGTAGCTCTTGTTGCTGCCGTAATGTACCTGTTCAAATGGCTTTCGAGCATGCAGCAAAGCGGAAACATCGACCTTGTTGCCCAGGGAAAGGGATGTGAAGGAACCGTTTACCTTACTATTCCTGCCGCCAGGGGCGGCGAAGGCAAAGTGCAGATTACCATCGCCGGAGCGGTACGCGAATACAACGCCCTCACGGACAGCTCTCATCCCATTTCCAACGGCACGTCCATCCGTGTCCTGGATGTAGTTAATGCCACAACCGTCATCGTAGAAGAAATCTAAAATCCAATAGCCATGTCAGAAATGACCCTTATCCTCATCCTTGTTGCGGTTATATTCGTAACCCTCACGGCCATCCTCAGGCGCTATCGCCGCTGCCCTTCGGACAAGATTCTTGTCATCTATGGTAAAACCGGCCGTAAGTCTTCGGCCAAATGTATCCACGGCGGTGCCGCATTTATCTGGCCCGTCTTCCAGGATTACGCATACCTGGACCTGAAGCCCATATCCATCGAGTGCAACCTCCAGAATGCCCTTTCCAAGCAGAACATCCGCGTGGACGTTCCCTGCCGCTTCACCGTTGGTATTTCCACCGAGCCAGACGTTATGACAAACGCGGCTGAACGCCTCCTGGGCCTTACCCAGGAAAGCATTCAGAACGTATCCACTGATATCCTTTTCGGCCAGCTGCGTCTTGTTATCGCCACTATGGACATCGAGGAAATCAACGCGGACCGCGATAAATTCCTTGCAAGCGTATCGGCCAACGTGGAGGCAGAACTCCGCAAGATCGGTCTTAAGCTCATCAACGTGAACGTCACCGATATCCGCGACGAGAGCGGCTACATCGAGGCTCTCGGTAAAGAAGCCGCCGCCAAGGCAATCAACGACGCCAAGAAGTCCGTGGCAGAACAGAACCGTTACGGTGAAACCGGTAAGGCAAATGCGGACAAAGACACCCGTATCAACGTAGCCTCGGCCGATGCCGAAGCCGTGAGGGGTGAAAACAACGCCAAAATCGAGATAGCCAACTCCGACGCTCTCCGCCGTCAGAAAACCGCTGAAGCGGATCGCGTTGCAGTAGCAGCTGAAAAAGTGCAGGCCGCAAAGGCATTGGAGGAAGCCTACCAGAGTGAACGTGACGCAGAGCTTGCCCGTGCAGAACGCGAACAGGCCACCCAGAAGGCCAACATCGTGGTTGCCGCAGA
>CAMOIT010000074.1 GCA_946616285.1 uncultured Bacteroidales bacterium
GTTTTGGCCATGCCGCGCTGCTCCCTTGTCACTTCTTCGACCGGAATCCCGAAGATTTTTGCTGCGGTGGCGGCGTGGACGTCTTCACCTTTCAGGAATGCCTGCGTAAGGTGCTCATCGCCACTCAGATGCGCCATGATGCGCAGCTCTATTTGTGAGTAGTCGGCGCTGACTATAACCCCGTCCGGAGTACCTGGCACGAAGGCCTTGCGTATCTCCTTGCCGCGTTCCGTGCGCACGGGGATATTCTGAAGGTTGGGGTTGGAGCTGGACAGTCTTCCTGTTGCCGTAAGCGCCTGATTGAACGTAGTATGCACGCGTCCGTCGCGCTCCGAAACATAGGAAGGGAAAGGCTCGATATAGGTGGAAAGCAGCTTTTTGACGGCCCTGAATTCCAGAATTTCCTCCACTATGGGATGCCTGTCGGCAATTGCCAGAAGCGTGGCTTCGTCCGTGGAATACTGTCCTTTGGCGCTCTTTTTGGCCCTCGGATCCAGTTTCAGCTTATCGAAGAGAAGGTCTCCCACCTGCTTGGGCGAAGAGATGTTAAGGCCCGGCTCTCCTGCCATTTCCCTTATACGGCTTTCCCTTTCGGCAAGTTCTTTCCTGAGGCCTTCGGCAAAGATACGGATCTGGCCGATATCAACCTTCACGCCATCCTCCTCCATCTTCGCAAGTACCTTGGCCAGAGGCTCTTCCATGCTATCGTAGAAGTCAGGAAGATCTTCCCGGAGTTTATCGCCAAGGGGTATCAACACCGCTGCCTCCTTAAGGCGCGAGGGCTCTTCGGGTGCGTCATCGAAAAGGGATAGGGTTTCGGCCGGGGCGCTTTCTTCCAGCGAAACTCCCAGATAAGTCTGCGCCAAGGCCTGAAGCTCGTGGCTGCGTTCAGGATTCAGTACGTAGTGCATCAGCTCGATGTCGCGCCATTGGCCCTTCAGCGGCACTTCGTGCGAAATGCGCTTGAGGTTGACGCCGTATTTCGCTATTCCGCTGTCTTCCAGAACCGGCGCAGCCTCACTGAGGGACATCTGCGCGGCCATGTTCCGGGCCGAAAGGACTACATGGGAGCTGTTTACAAGAATGCCCACTTTGCCTTCCGCCTTAGCTGCCTTAAGCACTTCGGCGGGGGACGCTTCCTGACACTGGAATTCTTTTGCGGGTTCCTGCACCTGGATTGACGCGCCGTCCAGATGGTCCTTCAGGAAACGCTTCAGGGAATTGAATTCATAATTGTCGAAAAGCTCTGCCGCCTTAGCCTTGAAAGTGCCGCTGTAGTGCATCTCTTCAAGGGTAACGGGCAGCTCCATATCGGTCTTTATGGTAACCAGGGCCTTGGACAGGGCCATGTGGGGTTGCGCTTCCAGGAACATTTCCTTCTGCTTGGCCGGCAGTTCGTCGATATGGGCATAGATGTTTTCCACGCTGCCGTAGCGGGCTATTAGCTTTGCCGCGCCTACTTCACCGACGCCCTTGACGCCAGGGACGTTGTCGGCCGTGTCCCCGCATATTGCAAGCATGTCAATCACCTGCGACGGACTGCTGATTCCCCATTTTTCGCACAGCTCCTTTACACCGACCAACTCGTTTTCGCTGCCGGACTTTCCGGGTTTGTACTGGTAAGAATGCGGGCCTATCAGCTGGCCGTAGTCCTTATCCGGAGTTACCATGAAAACGTCCAGGGTTTCGGATGCGTTTTGCACGGCGGCCGAGCCAAGTACGTCGTCCGCTTCGAAGCCTGGGATGGTAAGTACCGGGATATTAAGCGTCTGGAGTATTTCAGTGAGTGGTTCCAGCGCCTCTTTCACAAGCTGCGGGGTAGGGGGGCGTGTCCCCTTGTATTCGGGGTACATTTCGTTGCGGAAAGTGCCGCCAGGGGGGTCGAAAGCCACCATCACGTGAGTGGGCTTTTCCCTCTCCAGCATTTCCAGGATATACTTTGTGAAACCGAAGAGGATGGACATGTCCGCCCCTTTGGAGTTTATCATGGGCCGCCTCAGGAATGCATAGTACATCTTGAATACCAGAGCATGCCCGTCTATGAGGAAAAGTTTGTTCATATTGTTAATCTATGCAAAAATATTGTTATTTTTGCGAAAACACAAAACACCATGAAAAAATACGTATGCAACATTTGCGGGTACATCTACGATCCCGCAGCCGGCGATCCCGACAGCGGCATCGCCCCCGGAACCGCTTTTGAAGATATCCCCGCCGACTGGGTCTGCCCCGTCTGCGGAGTAGGCAAGGACGATTTCTCCCCGGCCGAATAACCCTTCGGGTTCAGGGCTGTGCCTGGCCGGAGCTCGGAGCCGGGAGTCCCGTGAAATGCTATTTGCGCACTATCAGCAACTTATGCAAAATCGCTTAGTCGGATTCGACTAAGCGATTTTGCATAACTAACTATCAATCAATAACTAACACTTCACGCTATATCCAGTCGGCAGGCAAGGCGCCGGAGGATAGCCCCGCTGTTATGAACAGCACCAGCAGGACTATTATTATAATTAGCCAGAGGACGAAGACTACCAGTCCCGGTTTCCAGGAAGGAGACTTGAAGCCGAAGATGAGCTGTATACCGGCGTAGAGCATTCCTACAAGGGGCAGTACCACGGCCAACACCAGCAACACCAGAACCCAAGGTGTGGAAATCAAATCCATTACGGCAGGGTAGTCCAGGGCCAGTTCGTCCAGTCCGTGGATAATCTGCGAGCCAAACAGCTCAGTTCCCTTGAGAGAGAGAACGGACACCGAAGCCAGGCCAGACGTGCTGGTGATCAGCAGGATAAGACCCACTACAATAAGAATGACTTTGCCGAAACTCCTGAAAAAGTCCGATCGGCCCACTTCGCGGGCGGCGTTTCCCATCTCCCGGACGCCATCTGCCACGTTACGGCGGATTTCGTCCAGGGTGCCGCTTTCGCCCCGCATGGCCCAGCGGTCCTGCGCCGTTCTGGCGGCGGGCATGGCCACCCACAGGATGGCGTAAATAACCGGCGCGGTCATCACCAGGCCGTTGTGAATGCCGAAGATTCCCAGGCAGAACAGCACTACAAAGGCCACACGCAGCCATGCTACGTCAATAGTGAGGTAGGCGGCCAGGCCTGCGCAGACACCGCCCAGGCGCTTGTTCTCCAGGTCCCGGAACAGCCTCCGACGAGGCTTTTCCTCCCTTGCGGCGGGTTCGGGGTCATCGGCCTCGATGCGTTCAGGACGGCCTATTATGTCTATGATGGCATAAACATGCGATAGAGTTCCAACGCCCTGGCTGCCGCATTTTTCCAGCAGCAGCTCGGCCACGCGTTCCTCGATGCCTTCCATGATTTCCTTTCCGCCCTCCTGGCCCAAATAGTGGTTCTCCAGGCTGGTGATATATTCGCTCAAGGCATCGGCCGCGTCTTTTTCCAAAGTGAAGGCGTAGCCTCCGATGCTCAGTTGTTCGGTCTGTTTCATGTTTTATCCCTTTCTTAAACTCTCGATACTTGCTACCATTTCCTGCCATGCCGCATCCATTTCCTGAAGCTGGGCGCGGCCTTTGTCGGTGATTACGTAGTATTTACGGGGCGGCCCCTGTGGGGATTCTTCCCAGCGGTAGCTAAGCAGGCCCTGATTCTTCTGCCGAATCAGCAGCGGGTACAGGGTGCCTTCCACCACCAGCATGCCCCCGGCCTTCAACTGCTCCAGGATGCTGGAGGCATAGGCCTCGGTTCGGCTGAGAATACACAGGATGCAGTATTCCAGCACGCCTTTCCGCATTTGGGAACGGACATTTTCGTTGGTACTTTCCATAGTGTATTATTTATTATAGGTGGTAAAACGGGACATATTTTCGGCCGATGCGGGAACCCCGTGCATCTGGCATTTCTCGTACGGAGTGACAGCCTGAGGTACGGCGATCCAGAGGATAAGATAGGCCCAGAAGCCGGCCGCGCCGCAAACAAGGGCAACAAGGAAGATTACCCGGAACAGGGTGACGTCCTGGTCGAAGTAATGGGCCAGGCCGGAGCAAACACCGGCGATTCGCTTCTGGTCCATGTCGCGGAACAGTTTCTTTTGCGTATTTCCGGCAAATGCCGACGTGCCCTGGCCGCTTTTTTCTTCGGCCGAGCCGTCCGGCATGCCCAGCGTGGCAATAACCTTTTCGGTCACTTCCAGAGAAATGACGCGGGAAGTGTCCCTTACTTCCTGGTAGAAAAGTTCGGCAATCCGGTTTTCGATATCTTCCATGACCTCACCCTTTTGCGATTCGGGCACGGTGAGCCGGTTCCGGAAATGCTCCAGATACAACGTAAGACGGTCGTAGGCGTCTTCATTGAGGATGAAACTGCGTCCTCCCAGCGATACATGAGTTACTTTTTTCATTTCTCAAAATATTTGTTGATGCAAAGATATAAATAATTTTTGGTACTTTGCAATACAAAGTAGTAAAAAATAAAAAAAATTTTCTAATCGGCCTTTACGGTCTTTGCCGGGTCGATGGTGGCAACTACGCGCGAAGGCAGCCACAAAAGCAGAAGTATGCCGGCGAAAGCGGCTGCATCGGCCAGAAGAATGCCCCAGATATTGACGTGTACCGGCACCCAGGGGATGAAGTAGTTGGCCGGATCCAGTGGAATAATGTGCGTCGTACCCTGAATTAGGCAGAAAAGCAGCGCCAGGGCGTTTCCGACAAGCATCCCTCTAAGCACAGCCCCCGCCGAAACCCTTACGAAAAGCTTGCCGATGGCCTTGTCTGTCATGCCCATGGTCTTTAGCATTCCTATCGCGGGGATGTTCCTGAGAAGCATTATCAGCAGCCCGCTCACCATATTGAAGCCGGCCACAACGGTCATGAGTATAAGTATCAGCAACACGTTGTTGTCCAGCAGGTCCAGCCAGCTGAAAACCTGCGAATAGGTGCGGGACGAAGGCGATACATACAGCACTTCCTCCTCTTCGTGACCTCCTGTTAGCAACTGGTGGCCAATCAGGTCTGATATTTCCTCCATCCTTTCGCGGGAGTCGCTCCTTAACATTACGTCCAGGCAGGATACCTTGGTGGAATCCCATCCGTTCAGGCGCTGGATGTCTTCCAGACGGGCATAGACCAGAAGATTGTCATCCATCTCCAGGATGTCGCTATGGATTTTAGCTATGCGGAATTTCCTGACTTTCACCTTTTCGCCCACGAAATAAGTGGTAAGGTCGTCGCCCTTTCCAAGGCCGGTGATTTCGCTCAGACGGCGGGGGATAGAGACCGTCATGGACTCTTCTTCCGAAGGGATGCCCTTCACTACCACTCCGTGCACTATGTCCCCGTTTTTTACTATGCCGGCCCTGACTGCGACGGGCACGATTTCCTTTACGCCGGGGATGGCCAGTATCTTAGATTCAGAGGGAAGGGTTCTTGGAACAGGCACGGGTTCTCCCTCCGTGGATACATACGGGGCGATGCGGATGTCGCCGGTCATGGCCGCCACTCCTTCCCTTATAGTATGGCGGAATCCGGAACTGACGGCCACGGCGACGATTATAACAAAGAAACTGACGGCGATTGCCACCGCCGCCACGTTTCCCTGAAATTTGAGTTTACGCGATATGAATCGTACCGCGCTCAATTACCAGATGTGTACGCGTTCTTCTTCCGGACGGAACATGGGATCGCCTTCCTGGATGTCGAAGGCGTCGAAGAAGGTCTGGAAGTTCTTCAGGCTCACATTAACCCTGTTCTTGGCAAGGGAGTGAGGGTCCATGTTGGTAAGGCGTGCTTTCTCCTGGTCAGTGATGTTCTGGGCCCAGATGGCGCCGTAGCTCAGGTAGAAGCGCTGTGCGCGGGTGAAGCCGTCGATCATGGGATCTTCGGTGCCCTTTGTGGCGTTCTCCATTGCGGTGAAGGCGATGGAAAGGCCGCCGTGGTCGCCGATGTTTTCACCAAGGGTGAATCGGCCGTTGGCCTTTACGCCGGGCAGTACCTCGACTTCGTTGAACTGTTCTACCAGCTTGTCGCCAAGAGCGTCGAACTTGGCCTTGTCTTCGGCCGTCCACCAGTTCACCATGTTGCCGTTTGCGTCGAACATGGAGCCCTGGTCGTCGAAGCCGTGGGACATCTCATGGCCGATAACTACACCGATGCCGCCGTAGTTCACGGGATCGTCGGCATCAGGGTCGAAGAAGGGCTTCTGGAGAATGGCAGCCGGGAAGCAGATCTCGTTGGTGGTGGGGTTGTAGTAGGCGTTCACGGTCTGGGGAGTCATGCCCCACTCGGTCTTGTCCGTGGGCTTGCCCAGCTTGGACAGGTTGTCCTGCACGTACCAGGCGCTGGCGTTACGCAGGTTCTCGTAGTAGG
>CAMOIT010000075.1 GCA_946616285.1 uncultured Bacteroidales bacterium
CAGGGACAGTGGCCTGAAGTTCCACATAGCGGGAAACCGGAACTTCGTAACCGACTTCTTCGACCGACATCCTTACGCCTTTCAGGGGATTAAGCTTGAGCACACCGTGCACCGACTCATGGACGTCATTGAGGACAAGCCGCTGCGAAGCCACCTTCTCTACAGCTTCCAGATGCGCATTGTCGCCGTAGACGGTGATTGAATCCGGGATGGTGTGAAAAGCAGCGCTTTGGGTATACTGGGAGCGGCAAAGTATGGAACGCGGAACCTCCACCGGCACTTTCTTGTGGTTTTCGACCGGGAATACGAACTTCAGGGTGTCTGTAATGAAGGCCTCGACCTGGGCTCCGTCGCCGAAGAACTGATTGACGTAAGAGTTCTTGGCACCGCCCATGATAGCATACGTATCCGGGCCGATGCGGCGCAGGTCCGAAGGGTCGAAGCTGACTTTCACGACTTTCCTTTCCTTGCGGCTGTTTTCCCTGAGCAGGCGGAAGCCATCGGTCCGGCAACGGGCGCTGACGACCACCGCATTGGAGGATTCGGTGCCATGCCCCTCGATGTTGCAGTGTGCAACGACAGGGACACTGATGGTGCCGGCGTATTCCTGCGAAAGATTGGTCAGGTACCACACGGCAACGGCGGTGAGAGCGGATAATGCAACGAATATCCACTCCCGGCTGCTGCCCATCTTTTCGATGATGCGCGATACCAGGGACATCTCGGGCTACTTCTGCTGCTCTGCCTCTGAGTAATCTTTTACCAGGCCCTGCTTGTCCACGCGGAGCTTTACGTCACCGTCCACGCGGATGAGGACGGTCTTTTCGCTCACTTCCACGATTTCGCCGTAGATACCGCCGACGGTAACCACTTTGTCGCCTTTCTTAAGGCCGCTGCGGAATTCGTTGAGCTCTTTCTGCTGCTTGCGCTGGGGACGGATCATGAAAAGCCACATCACAAGGATGATGGCGGCGAACATGATGATGGTGGGAAGGGCGCTGCCCTGCTGGCCGGCCTGTGCGGGAGCATCTGCAGGAGCACCCATCAGGATAGTGAAAAGAAGCTGGTTCATACAGTTTTGTTAATTAGGCCCTGAGCCATGCGCTGCTTTATGAGACGGTCCAGAAGACCGTTCACGAAACCGCGGCTCTTGGGGGTTGAATAATACTTTGATATTTCCACGTACTCGTTTATGCTCACCTTCAGGGGGATGTCGGGGAAGGTCTCGGCTTCCGCCAGGCCCATGGCTATGAGCACGATGTCGGTGGTGTAAAGGCGGTCGCTGTCCCACTTCGGAACGGATTCCGCTATGAGGGCGCTGTACTCCGAAAAACGGCCGTAGGTCGAGCTGAGGAGGGTACGGACAAAGTCCCTGTCGCTCTGGGCCTCCTTCCCGGCGGCTTTAAGTATATCACTCTGGTAAAGGGGCGGATAGTTCCAGCGGCCCGTCTTTCCCATTTCTTCGATGCTTCGGATGCACACGGAAAGGGCATAAGGGAGGTCGTCGGCCCAGTGGATGGAGGCATCCTCAAGGATCTGCGCCAGTTCTTCGTCGTCCTCGAATTCCTCTTCGAATACTTTTTTCCACAGGCGTGCGTCCGCCGCCAGGGAGGATTCCTTAGCCGACATGTATTCCAAATAGTAATCCCTGGTCTTTAGCCTTTCGTACAGGGAATGGAGGAAAGCGTCGTTGTTTTCCCAGGAGAACTTCTTTTTCTCCAGCAGGCGTGCGAAGTCCGGGTCCTGATTCAGGAGGGCCGAAATGCCGTTGGAGGCGAATTTCATATTGGGATGAAGATCTTCTTCGGTGGGATTGAACTTGCCTTTTGCGGCCTGTATACGGGCCGACGCTTCTGCGGTGAGGGCAGGAATTAGCGAGAGCATGTACAGATAAAGGTCTCGCGTGGCTTCGGACGATGATTCCAGACTGTCCAGGGCCTCTTTTAAAGTGAGGGCCGGATTCTCCGCATAGGCGTAGAGAACCTTGAAAGCCTTGATTCGCAGGATTCGGCGGTTGAGCATAATGTCAAATAAAATTTAGGCAAAGTTAGTGTTTTTTTTCATTTATTTCCTTACATTTGTAATCAAATATAAACAGACAAAAGTATGTACAGTGAAGATTTTGAGCGGGCACGCCCGCAGGAGCGTTCAGCAGAAGATGTTTATTCAAAGCCGGTGCGTGCAGGAAAGCGCACATACTTCTTCGACGTAAAGTCCACAAAAGGCAACAACGACTTTTACCTGACAATTACGGAGAGCAAGCGCCGCCAGGGAAGCGACGGTTCATTCACCTACGACAAACACAAGATTTTCCTCTATAAGGAAGACTTCGAGAAATTCAAGGAAGGCCTGGAGGACGCAGTTCAGTACATCCTCCACAACCTCCTGCACGACGCCCCCATCCGTCAGTGGGCTCCTCGTGAGGATGAAGAAACAACGGAACCCGACGAATTCTAAAACATAAACCGGCACGCACTGCCGGTTTTTTTGAAACAGGTCCAAAATGATTCTCCTAAAGAACATCCTCCTGGAAGACTCCCCCGCCGATATCCTGGTGGACAGGCAGCGTATTGCACGCATAAACCGTACTCCCCTGGATATCCCAGGAGCCGAAACAGTGGACTGCAGCGGCAAAGCCGTAATCCCCGGGTTTGTAAACATGCACAACCACGCCGCCATGGTCCTTCTTCGCGGCATCCACGAAGACATGACCCTGTACGACTGGCTGGGCAATATATGGAAGATAGAGGCCCGGATGGACAAGGATTTCATTTACTGGGCAACCAAGGTGGCATGCCTGGAAATGATACGCAGCGGCACCACCACCTTCAATGATCAGTATTGGTATGCGCCACACGCACGGCAGGCCGCCATTGAAATGGGCATTCATCCCGTAATTTCCTTCATTTTCCTGGACTCGAACAATCCGGAGATGGCACGCCGCCAGAGGGAAGCCTGCGCGAAGCTCTGGGAGCGCACCCTGGACTGGGGAGACGAATCATCGTTTACCATCTCTGTCCATTCCGTGTACACCGTTTCGGAGGAGAACATCTTGTGGGCCAACAATTTCGCCCTGGAGCACGGCCTTAAACTGCATCTCCATCTTGCCGAAACCATGATGGAAGACGCGGACTGCAAGCGCGCGCACAACGGCATGTCCCCTACCGCATATTTCGACTCTCTGGGCATACTGGGGCCGCACGTTATCGCCGCCCATACCCTCTGGCTGTCGGACGAAGACGTGTACATACTTGGCCAGCGCAAGGTCAACTGCGTTCACAACATCAACTCCAACCTCAAACTGGCGTCGGGTTTCCGCTTCCGCTACAACGAACTGAGGGATGCCGGAGCCAACGTATGCTTAGGCACGGACGGAGCGGCATCGTCCAACAACCTGGACATGCTGGAGCACATGAAAAATACCGCTCTCCTGCAGAAAGCCTGGCGCAGAAACCCTGCCGAAATGCCCCTGGACGAGCTTTTTGCCTGCGCCACGGAACACGGCGCCAAGGCCCTCGGGATAAACACCGGAGTAATCCGTGAAGGCGCCTATGCAGACCTTTCCCTGGTAGACATTAACAACAGCTACTTCCTTTCCCCGGGCAGCGTAAAAGCCAATCTGGTCTACGCCGCCCACAGCGACGTAATTTCTTCGGTCATGGCAAGGGGGAGATGGGTAATGCAGAACCGCATCATCCCGGGCGAAGAAGAAATTCTGGCCAACGCCCGGCGAGTTATCAAATCGCTAAGCCTTTAATTTATATGGATCCTAGAGTAGAAGATATCAACCGCCTGGTGGACTGCGTAAAAGGCCGCCTGGAAGGGCGTGAGCCCGTGATTGGAATAGTCCTTGGCAGCGGCCTGGGACGCCTGGCGGAAAGCATTGAAAACCCGGTGGTCATTCCCTACCGGGAGCTTCCCGGTTTCCCTACATCTACGGCAGTGGGGCACAAAGGCAATTTCATAGTAGGCGACCTGGGCGGGAAATGCGTGATAGCCATGCAAGGCCGTATTCATTATTACGAAGGCTATGACATGGACAAAGTTGTCCTTCCGATAAGGGTAATGATAGGCGCCGGCATACGCAAGCTCATTGTTTCCAATGCCGCCGGCGGAGTGGGCTTCCAGCTTCGTCTGGGAGACCTGATGATAATTAAAGACCATATCAACCTCCTTCCCAATCCGCTTATCGGCCCCAACTTCGACGATTACGGCCCCAGGTTCCCGGACATGACAAGACCCTACGACCCTTCGCTTATCAAGCTGGCCCTTCAGCTCGGAAAGGAAATGGGCATTGAACTCAAGCAAGGGGTTTACGTTGGCGGCACAGGGCCTTCATACGAAACCCCGGCCGAATACAAGTACTTCCGCACCATAGGCGGAGACGCCGTGGGGATGTCTACCATACCGGAGGTAATCGTGGCCAGGCATGCCTCCGTGCCCGTTTTCGGCATTTCCGTCATCACCAATGAAGCCCATGACGACTATGCCGAAGATTTCGTAAACGACGGAAACGACGTAGTGGAAGCGGCAAACGCAGCCGCCGGGAAAATGACCCGCCTGATAGAGCGGATGATAGAAAAAATGTAAGATATGAATTATCAGGAAACGATATATAATGCGGCGGATGCCGTACGTTCAAGACTGAAGGGAAGGATTCCTGTGGCCGGCATAGTCCTTGGCAGCGGCCTTGGAAAACTGGCCGACGTCATTCAGGACCCCATAACCGTTCCATACAGGGACATCCCCGGATTCCCCGTTTCCACGGCTATCGGCCATAAGGGGAACTTCATAGTGGGAACGCTCGGTGGCAAATGCGTAATTGCGATGCAGGGGCGCATCCATTACTACGAAGGATACCCCATGTCCCAGGTGACTCTGCCCATACGCGTAATGAAGGTTCTGGGAATCAAGTACCTGTTCGTATCCAATGCAGCCGGCGGAACCAACCTCAGTTTCAAAGTCGGCGACCTTATGATAATCCGGGACCACATCAACCTTCTCCCCAATCCCCTTATCGGCCCCAATCTGGACGACTTCGGCCCCAGGTTCCCCGACATGACAAGGCCATACGACCCTGCGCTCATATGCAAAGCGGAGGAAATTGCGGCCGAAGAAGGCATCTCACTGCAGAAAGGCGTCTATGTTGCCTGCACAGGGCCTTCCTATGAGACCCCTGCCGAATACAAGTATTTCCGTTCCATAGGGGCCGATGCAGTTGGAATGTCCACCACCCCCGAGGTAATAGTTGCACGCCACAGCGGCATCCCCGTATTCGGCATGTCGGTAATAACGGACGTAGCCCACGCCACAGAGGACGAGGACTACGTAACTGACGGCGAGGCTATAGTAAAGGCGGCCGATGCAGCCGCCGATAAAATGACCAGGCTCTTTATCCGCCTGCTGGAAAGCCTTACTTAGCGTAGGCCACCGAGCGGGTTTCTCGAATAACTGTAATTTTCACCTGTCCGGGATAAGTCATCTCATCCTGGATTTTCTTTGCAATATCGCCGGAAAGGACTTCGGCATCGTGGTCGGAAACTTGTTCTGCGCCAACTATTACGCGAAGTTCGCGGCCGGCCTGGATGGCATAGGCCTTGGTAACGCCGGGATATGAACCGGCAAGGTTCTCCATGCCCTTGAGGCGCTTGATGTAGCTTTCGATAACTTCCCTTCGGGCACCGGGACGTGCACCGGAGATAGCATCGCCAACAAGCACCAGCGGTGCATAAAGAGAAGTCATTTCCGTTTCCTCGTGGTGGGCGCCGATGGCGTTGCAAATCTCTGGCTTTTCCTTGTACTGTTCGGCCAGTTTCATGCCAAGGAGGGCGTGAGGCAGTTCAGGTTCCTCTTCCGAAACCTTGCCGATATCGTGCAGTAGGCCTGCGCGTTTTGCAATCTTGGGATTCAGGCCAAGCTCGCTTGCCAGAATGGCGCAGATATTAGCGACTTCCCTCGAGTGCTGAAGCAGGTTCTGGCCATAGGACGAACGGTATTTCATGCGGCCGATAAGCCTGACAAGTTCCATGCTGAGGCCGTGGATGCCAAGGTCGATGCAAGTGCGCTTGCCAGTTTCAAGTATCTCTTCTTCGAGCTGCTTCTGGACTTTTGCCACCACTTCCTCGATGCGGGCGGGATGGATGCGGCCGTCCACCACAAGCTGGTGAAGGGCCAGGCGGGCCA
>CAMOIT010000076.1 GCA_946616285.1 uncultured Bacteroidales bacterium
TGGACAAGATTTGGAAAGACTGGGAGAAGTTTGCCCAGTACGCCTTCAACAAGTCCCACGCCACCTGCTATGCCTGGGTGAGTTACCAGACCGGCTGGCTCAAGGCGCACTACCCTTCCGAGTTCTTCGCCTCCTGCCTCAACTGCGCAAAGTCCATGGATGAAATCACCAAGATCATGGACGACTGCAAAGGCCACGGAATCAAGGTTTTGAACCCCGACATTAACGAAAGTACCGGAGAGTTCACCGTGAACAAGAACGGCGACGTGCGCTTTGCCCTCAGTTCCATCAAGGGCTTCGGCGCCAACGTGGTCGACGCCATCATTGCCGAAAGGGAGGAAAACGGCCTGTTCACGGACATATTCGACTTCGTGGAACGCATGGCCGGCAGCGTGAACCGCAAGAGCCTCGAAAGCCTGGTGAACTCCGGCGCCTTCGACAGCTTCGGCCACAAGCGCTCCATGTACTTCCAGCCCGGCCGCTCCGGAGACCTCTTCCTTGACGAAATTTCCCGCTACGGAGACCTCTACAAGGCCGATACCGTCTCCTCCGGCTCATCCCTGTTCGGAGACATGGAAGAAATGAAGCCGGAACGCCCTGCACTCCCCCAGAACGAGGGCGAAATGGACATCCTGGAGATTCTCCAGCGCGAAAAGGACCTGGTGGGCATGTACCTCAGCTCCCACCCCCTGGACCGCTACCGCTTCGAGATAGACAACTTCACCACCGTGAAGCTCAACGACCTCTCCAATTTCGTTGCCGACTGCGAAGCCCGCAAGCAGACCGCCAAGGTCTATGCCGCCGGCATCGTCACCAGCGTCGAACAGAAGACCACCAAAGCCGGAAAACCCTGGTCAAAGACCATTCTGGAAGACTACAGCGGCTCCTACGAGCTTGCCCTCTTCGGAAAGGACCACGAAGTTTTCATGCAGTATATGACCCTCCATGCCAACCTCTTCCTGGAAGGCACCGTAGAGGAAAAATACTTCCTCAAGCCCGAAGAGCGCGCACAGGGAAAAACGGCTCCCTGGGCCTTCAAACTCAAGAAAGTAACACTTCTTGGAAACATTTCCGATGAGATACTTACCGGCTTCAACCTGGATATAGATACTCCCCAGCTCACTCCGGAGTTCAGAACCGGCTTCGTAAACGTCATCAAGAAGCACAAGGGAACCATTCCCCTGAACATCTTCATCTACGACCCCGTCACCCACTACCGCATCCAGTTCTTCTCCAAGAAGTACCAGGTGGCCGTCACCCAGGAGTTCATCCAGGACCTCCGCCGCATCGGCATCGACAAGTACGAGGTCTCCCGGCGCTAGTGCTCCCGGTGGTCCATCAGATGGGACACTTGGAGCAAAAACACACCTAAAACGCTCCCGGTGGTCCACTCGGCGGGACACCTGGAGCACCCATCCTTAGAAACGGCCATTTTCAAGGACAGGACCCCCTGTAAACGGACTTCCGTCCTCAAAAACGGGCGTTTTCAAGGACGGAAGCGATTCTGTTAGGCAATTTATTGCTGCTTGGCGAGGTTTACGCCGATTTTGTAGTTGTCGTAGCCCTGGGCGAGCTTTGCGATGGTGCCAATCTCGTTATTCTTCTGGCCAAGCTTTTCGATGGCTTTCTTGAGGAAGGCGGTCATCTTGTCGGAGGTGAAGAGGAGCTTCACGCTGCCGTCGATGCCTGCGAAATCCACGGTACCAGTCATGCAGAAGTACTGCATTGTGCGGCCGAAGGTCATGGTGATGGTCTTTTCGCCATCGCCCACCTTGTACGTTCCGTTAAGGGGGAAGCCGCCGATGGTCCAGACGAAGGTGTTGTCCTTATTGTCGAAGGTGATGGACATGTTGCCCGGCTTGATGCCGAATTTTGCAAGTATTTCGTCGATCTTGGCTTCAATCTGGGACGTTGCAGCGGTTCCTGCAAGGTTGGTAAGGACATTGCCGTTGCTCTGTGTCATGGAAACTGCAACACCCTTGTAAAGGTAAGTTCCGTTAAGTGAAGGAGCAGCCGTATAAACGGTGCCAAGAAGGCTTCCAAGGACGTTTCCGATAGTCTGCTGAACAGCAGCGCCATCAGTGGAAGAAGTTGTTGTAGAGGTGCTTGAGGTGGTCTTTCCGCCACCGAGGAGGCCGCCAAGGAGATTGCCAAGGCCGCTCTGTGCCTGAGCGGAGCCAAGCATGGCAACCGACAGGGCGATTACTGCAAAAAGTTTCTTCATATAGCGATAAAATTAATATTCCGGGCGTAAATATAGCAATTATTGTGCTGAACCCTCAGGCCAGCCCTGGGATTTCATCGGAAATTCCACCCCTTCCGGCGTCACCAGGACGTCTCCCACTTCCGGCTGCGCAAGGTGGCCGATTACGTCGAAGGTCTGGAAGTCGCGGCGGAACTTCTCCAGGTGAAGGATGGGCACCACGAAGAGCAGGCGGTTGTCGTCCCCGCCGTTCATAGCTGCCGATATCGGGTCCATGTCAAGCTCCTTCCCCAGCGCGAAGGAATTGCCCTCGAAGGGGATTTTATCGGCATAAATCTTTGCCCCAAGGCCGCTGTCGCGGGTGAGGCGCTTCACTGCATCGGCAAGGCCGCGGGTGACGAAATAGCCGTATGGAGGGTAGATTTCGAGTTCTTCCATGTGCGAGACGATGCCTGAATCCAGCGACGGACGAAGGTACTCTCCCACCAGCATCCTGTAGGCCGACATGTCCGGCTGGACGCCCTTCTCTGCAAATTCCTTCGCGCCCCTTTCCAGCACCTGCAGGCCAAGATATGCCGCCCCGAGGCTGCCGGAAACGCAGATGAGGTCCTTGGATTTTGCCGCCATGCGGCGCTTGTCCGTAAGGAGAAGGGTCTCCCCCGTCACCGCCACAGACACGTACAGCCCGTTTGCCGACGGCTGCAGATCCAGAGCTACCGCCTCGAAGCCGTGCTCCTTCGCCGCCACCGTAATCCCCAGCCACAGCTCCTTCACCTGCTCAAAATCCAGCTTTGCCGATACTCCAAGCACCACGTTCAGAAGCTTTGGATGCGCCATCCGGGCATAAAGCTCACCCACAGTACTCACCACGCACTTGTAGCCCAGGTGCTTGAGCGGGAAGTACACCAGGTTGAAATCCAGTCCCTCCAAGAACATCCTCGAGGCCGATGCAACCACCCCGCCCCCGCTGCGGTAACTGAGCCCGCTCACGGGATTGTACGCAGAAAGGCGATAGAGCTGTTCTATCGCCTCAATTTTACCGATATCCGAGAATTTGTCTGCCATATCTTTCAGAAGTGAAAACTTCTGCAAAGATAGCAAAAACAATCAAGAGGCCGAAACGAAAACGGCATCAAGGTCTGCCTGAAGATTGCGAAATCCCTTTTCAAGGCGACTGACCTGTTCTTTGCGTGGTTTTGTGCCATGCAAGTATGCCCAGATTTGTTTTTGATTGATTCCGGTAATTCTTTCAACCCCCGCCAAAGACAGAATGCCGCTTTCCACATAGTATTTTATCAAACTTGGCATGTCTACCTGATAGTGCACGTTGAACGGCTGGTCAAGAAAAGAGGGATACTTGAAACCCTCCTTCAATGCTGTTTCCCTATAGAAGGACATCTGTCGCGCCATGTCCTCCTTGGCCTCAGCCAGGGTTTCCCCTGCCCCAGAAAAGATTTCATCTTTACAATAGACAGAATAGGTCCCGTCTTTAGCCCTTTCAATAATTGCTTCAATAGTTGTCATATCAAATGCATGTCTTTTCTAATTTTTCTCTCCAGTCCCTTTCCTATTTCCTTACCTTGGTGGTATGGAACCGGATATGTCTTTGTCCCTTTCCGGTATATCACATGGCTTCCGGATTGTCTTATAACCACCCATCCATTCTTTCTGGCTAGTCGATGGATCTCCTCGTACTTCATCGTTTACACGCAAAAATAGTTATTTTTCTATTAAAAACACAATCGATGAATAGAATTCTGTCTATTCTTGTCTTTCGTTTGTAAATTTCGTCATTGCGCTTCAAAGAAGAAAATTTTGGCAAGGCTTGCCAAAATTTGATAATTGTTCAATCTTTGCCATAACTGGAATTGCAGCTCGGGCACCAAAGGGGCAAATCGGTGTCCGAACGGGCCAAAAAACACCGCACGGACACCAGAATGACGTTTTGGTGCCCGTGCGGGTAATAAACTATGTGCGACGTATTATTTCAGGGAAAGGGCCGATTAAAAGACGTGCCCCACAAGCACAGTAATTGCCGGAGTAAACGAAACGGAATAGGAAGATGAATAATGATCACCTTCATAGATTCCTTTTGTAACGATACTTTGCTGCCACAACATTCCCAGGGCTATCTGGGTTCTGCGTCCAGAATATAATCCGACATGAGGCTCGACAAAAAGACCTTTATACGGGCTTCCATAAATGATGCCGCCGCCTCCTTTTAATCCCAAATCCGGTATAGAAATAATCCCTATGGAGTATCCAATATCCAGATTTGCAAAAAAACGCTCCGACTCATAACCGCCACGGATAAATAGTGGAATCCCTATTTCGTTTAAAAACACCTCCCGTTTAAATGCTCCACCATCTCTGGAGTTGTATTGAACACAAGGGCTTGCAAATCTCAGTCCCGCCCCCATTCCAACTGCAAAAGCTTGCCCCACTTTATAGTTGAATATGTGACGGTATGCCAACAATCCTCGTGGCCCGGGCCCGACACCCACACCAACAGCCCACTCAGACGTGTGACTATACTTACTCTGCCCATCCATCGGCATGGCCAACAGTACAGTTAAGCAAATAATGAGCAACTTCCGCATAGAGTTATACCAAGTATTAATGCCCTACTTTGACTGTATTCCCATCAAAAGAAGAGTTCTAGATGTGTTCTCTCTTATGAAGTACACGAAGGGCCGGTTTACATTTATCGTTACTTTTTCCGGAGGGAGCGGTGCGCCGTCTCCATAATTCACTTCTGTAGCGGCCGCAAATACAGTTCCCTTGTCGGTAACATCTATTTTCGCTTCCTGGATAATGTCCGTAATCATGAGACCGTCATGAATCCCGGAAAAATCGGCCGAAGCAGAAAAAGGAAGAGTGAGTCCCATTTTTTCGAGGACTGAGATAATGTGTTTATTCTCACTCCTCCAGGAAGATGTGAACATGGGGAAGTGGATATCCGCTTCTCTAACGTCGGAGAAATTCAGTTTCTCAACGCTGAGACTGGCGGCTATATCATTAACGCTCTTCCCTTCTGATGGCAAAACTACACCCATATAATAGGATTCGTTTCCATAGGGCATGGAGAAAAGTAGAAAGTCTTCTGTTTCTGCGTAAGAAACCTCCGTAGTAACATTAAAATACTCTTTCTTTACATTCCCATTTTCTCCGCCAAACACATCTTCTCCGGCTTTTTCCGCTTCAAACGTCCAGCCTCCCTTGAAAACCAGAGCATTGATAAGCAGTACCTTGTCGTTTTCAGAAAGGCTTTCAACCATCTTGTCTATCAAGCCGGCGGTTTTGTCTGAAACCCACTTGTTGATATCATTCACCGTGGCGGAAGAAGAGAAATCCTTTTCGAAAACATCGGCCAGATAATAGTCGGAAAGCGTGCTTTTGAAGGCTGATTGAACCGGATAATTATTCTGTATCCACATTGAATTGCTACTGTCAAAGTGCACCGACGGATCCACCTCTTTCAGCCCGCGGCACATGGCTTTATAATATCCGGAGACATCAGACTTGTCTGCATTTCCCCATCCGAGAACAGAGGCAAATTGTTCAAGGGTCTCTCCGTTTGCGCCCTCTGCGGCCATAGTCAAGGCAGTAGACAGGCTGAGAGGAGAAAACACCAGGTCCTCACCTTTCTGGCGTTCCTCGGCAAGTCCCTTGAAGGCATTGACGCTAAAGCCATTAACCATATCACGCACCTGGCACTGCGCCTTTGTCAGAACAATCGGAACAGGTTCACGTGTCTTCTCCACGTCCTTGCTGCTCTGGCATCCTGTTGCCATTGCACAGAGTATCACAGTCTCAATAAAACGAATATACGGTCTCATTTTGCTAATTATTAAAAATAAACATCTTACGTCTCCTCGTACTTCA
>CAMOIT010000077.1 GCA_946616285.1 uncultured Bacteroidales bacterium
CCGGAAATCGTCGGCAGGCTTCCTCTGGTGACCTATCTGGACCAGCTGGACCGCGACTCCCTCAAGCGCATCCTCACCGAACCCAAAAACGCCCTCCTGAAGCAGTACGAAAAGCTTTTCGAGATGGACGGAATCAAGCTGGACGTGGATTCCTCAGTGCTGGATTTGATTGTGGACACAGCGCTCAAGAACAAGCTAGGCGCCCGTGGCCTTCGTGCCATCTGTGAACGCATTTTCGCCGATGCCATGTTCGAAGCGCCCTCATCCCGCAAAAAGTCCTTCCGCGTAACCGCAGACTACGCCAAATCCCGCCTGACGGAGTAGGACTTAGAAAGTATCAAGCATTCGGGCTTGCCGTAGGGAGGTACGGTAGTCCGATGGGGACATGCCGACAGCACGTTTGAAATAGCGGCCGAACAGGGACTGGCTGGGGAAATTCAGATCGAACGCAATCTGCTGGACTGTATTCACGGTTGAGGACAATTGCGCTTTGGCCTCAAGAATGACGTAATCTTCAATCCACTGAATGGCCGATTTCCCGCTGGCTTTCTTTACAAGCGTGGTCATGTATTTAGCTGTAATATTCATCTTGTCCGCATAAAAACCAACCTCACGGTGCTCCCGATAGTGCCGCCTCAGAAGTTGCAAGAACTGCAACATGACCTCTCCATGACGCTGTCCTGTTTCTTGTGCGTCCGATGAAGGGTTGATAATCCGGCTTATCATGATGAAGAATAACCTTGATATCAAGCTGAAGATTTCCTCCATGCCGGAACTGTTATCTCCACTGAGCATTATGTTGTGTACCAGATCTATAAGCGAGCGGAATGTTCTGGCAGTCCTTTCATCCAGCTGGTGAACAGGATTATTCTCTACGCTGCGGTGAAACAAATAAACGTCACCAATGTTGATTCGGGACAGAAAGCGCTCCGATAAAACAAGAAAAGTCCCTTTGAAGTCCTCGTCCATGTTTTGGGATTCCGCAATCTGGGAAGGGAGCGCGATGAGCAGGGAATCTTTCTGAAGATGTATTGGGTGTAAGTTGATGGCCCCGAAACCGTTACCTCCGTTGCAGAGGACAATAAGTAGCTGTTTGAGCTTGTACGGTTCCCAATCGCCTCTGAAGCGGGGGTTGTGCATGATGACGATGTCGTCCCTGAAATGTTCAAACCATTCTGTACGGGAAAGATCTATACGTGACATCTGGAGGTCGTCCAGCCGCTTCTGATTGAGATTTCCGTTGTGATACATTGCTTTGCGCTATTTTTCTGCAAAATTAAGCAATTTTTCTTCTGGTGAATAAGATTTAAGAAAAATCGAACAACATTTAGGAACTTATGCGAATATAAATGCCATTTTATTGGAGTATTTTTGCTGAATTATAATTAGTAAGGAAATGCATGAAAATTCTTTTTATTCTGAATAATTTTTACGCAATCGGGAACGGCCTTTCTGCTTCGGCGCGACGTACTGTACAGGCTCTTCGCGCTGCCGGGCAGGAAGTTCGTATAGTTGCCGGGCCCAATGATGATCCTGATGGGCCGAAACCCGATTACGAGCTAAAGTGGTTCCATATCCCTATTTTCCAGCCTATTGTCGAAGCGCATGGCTATCACTTTGCCTCCACTGACAAGAAGATTATTGAAGAGGCAATCCGCTGGGCCGACGTGGTTCACATGGAGGAGCCTTTCGTACTTGAAGCGAGAGCGTACGGGATAGCCCGGCGGCTGGGAAAGCCCGTTACCGGAACCTACCACCTGCACCCGGAGAACGTTTTCTGCTCTCTGGCCCTTGGCTGGAGCAAGGTTGCGAACTATCTGCTTATCAATGCCTGGAGGGATTTGGTTTTCAATAAGTGCTTCCATCTCCAGTGCCCGACTGAGAATGTTCGCGAAAGGCTTGAGCGTCACCACTTTAAGTCTAAGCTCCATGTTATTTCTAACGGATTGGTTCCGGATACCTGTATCCGCCCTGAAGATCCTCCGGAGAATTATTTGGACCCGGCACGCCCCCTCAAGGTGCTTTATATCGGCCGTCTTTCTGTGGAGAAAGACCAGCCCACACTCATCCGCGCTATTCGTCATTCGGCTTTTGCGGATCGAATTAAGCTCCAATTTGCTGGACAGGGACCCGAGGCAAAGAAGTACAAGCGTATGGCCATGAAGCTGTACGAGGATGGCGTGGTGAAATATAAGCCGGAATTCATGTTCTGTAATAGGGACGAGCTCCGAGCCCTTGCCGCCGGTTCCGATCTCTGCGTCCACTGCGCCACCATCGAAGTTGAAGGGCTTTCAATCATGGAGGCTATGCAGCAGGCTGCTGTGCCGGTAATTGCCAAAGGCAGGCACACCGGAACCTCCCAGTTCGCACTGTCCGACCGCTGCGTTTTTCAGGAGAAGAATGAAAAGGAACTGGCCGAAAAGATAGACTGGTGGCTCTCGCATCCGGTGGCAAGATGGGAAGAGGGGAAGCGCTACGCAGAGTCCATGAAAAAGTACGATATCGACAAGTCGGCGGAAGCCCTTATCGAAATGTTCAAAGAAGCAATCGAAGAGAAAAAATGAAAAAGATACTGATAATAACCATCGCCTTGATGGCGAGTTTTTCGGCCGGTGCCCAGCAGCTTTACAACATGTCTTTTGATACCTGGTACAAGGACGGCGGCGTCTGGTGCCTGTACCCTGCAAAAGCGGGCGATGATTTCCGCGTCTGGGACAGCGTAAACCGTGGCGTAAAGATGCTGGGGGTCTGCCTTGCTGAGCCGGAATATGAGCATGTGGCAGTTCCGGGAAATGGGAAAGCGGCCGTCAAACTTTCCAGCCATAAATTCGCAGGAGGCTATATCCCCGCTAATCTTTTCACGGGCCGATATGTCCGAACCGTCAAATTGTCCGGCATCGAAATGTATAACGGTGTGCCATTCACGGGACGTCCGGTTAGCCTTTCGGGCTATTATCACTATGCGCCTGGAACCATCGACTGTGTAAAGGATCCGTACAAGTCCAAGAAAGGCCAGCAGGATAACGCTTATATTGAAATCGCGCTTTACACCTGGGATGAGCCCCTGCATATGATCACTACCGACGGCCCCGCGCCCGATCCTGAAAAAGACCCTAAACTGGTCGGAAGGGCTGTTCTTCGTATAACCAAGGCAACAGACGGCTATGTGCATTTTGAAATGCCCATTCAGTACCGCAGCGCGGCTGTGCCCACATATATCGGCATCAGCATCACTCCCAGTGCCTGGGGCGAATTCCTCACCGGCAGCAGTAAGTCCGTTCTTTACGTAGACGAACTGAAATTCAATTATTGACGAGCCGCTTGATTGATTACTTGAACCACTTGGTGAGGTGGTCTTTGGCGAAGAGGAAGTACACTGCGAGGACGGAGAGTACTACTCCCAAGATGTAAAATATACTAAAAAACACCTTCCGGCAATGGTGTAGGCCTTTTTTGCGGCAATTGCCCTACCTGCTCAGCAGTTTGATGCCGGAGGCTTCGATGTAGCCGTTAAGGACATCGGCCATAAGGAACATGTTGGAGGCAATGGGGTAGATGCGGGAGTCCTGGATGTGTTCTTTGAGGGAGTACCAGGTGGCGTCGGAGTCTTCGATGTGGTCGCAGAATTCGATGCCGGGGAAGCGCTCGGCCAGGTCGTTGCGGAATACTTCGGTGTAGTGCTCGCAGAGGGCGTCCATCTCAGCGGCTATTGCCTGGTGGGCTTCCTCCTCGCGGAAGCGGGAATATACTTCGGTGAATTCCTCGTATACGCCCGATTGGTTGATGCTGGTGAAGCCTTCGGCGTATTCGTTAAGCAGCCAGCAGTGTTCCACTTCGTCCGGGTCGCGGTCGATGGCAAGGTCGTTGAGCTTGGAGAACTTTACCCCGAAAAGGACCAAGTTTCCGCCGTCGGTGGAGAACTTTATCTTCGAGAAATCCAGGCCGATTGATGCCTTGGCATAGAACTTCCCGATATAGAGGACCTTCTTGGCTCCTGGGTGGGCCAGGTCGTCCATCCATTTGTTCAGGCGCTCCAGCAGGCCTTTCCGGTTCGAAAGCCCATAGGCGGGGTCGTTGATGAACCTCTCCAGAGGCTCTTCCTTGACGATATACCCGCTCTTGTCGAAAGTCATCGTCTCCAGCTTGAAGGTGAAGCTGACGTCGGCGGGAACGGATCCTGTCTGTTTCCATGTGTCTATACGGCTCTCCAGCTCGCGGTTCCGGTTCTCCAGAGTCCGGACCTTCTCCTCCAGTTCACGCTCTTTGGCTTCCTTTTCGGCCAGTTCGGCAGACCTCCTGGAAAGCTCATGCTGGATGACGGAACTCAGGGCCTGGGCCGATATCAGCATGAGTATGGCGGTGATGGCGTTGGAAAGGATGAGCGCAAGGGGAGCGATTACCTTCGGCAGGAAGATAAAGACAGCCACATTGCCGGCTATAAGAAGAATGCAGACGGCAGCTATTGCATAGTTCCGAATCATTCTCCCACGGTCAAGTAATAATCCCATATCTTATTTGATTTTAGGCGGCCGCTGTTTGCGGGGAATTGCATTCCTGTTAAGGAAAATATAAGTGGTGTTGAGGAGCATGTAGTCCCTTGACATGTACCATGTGCCCTTGTAGGGGCTGTTCGTTCCCCATGAGTTCTTGACCATGTAGAAAGGCTTTCCGTTCTCGTCCACGGCCTTTCCGTAAATCAGCATAACGTGGTCGTAGGTGAACTGCCAGCTGTCCCACTGCTCCTGACGGAGTTCCTGTGTGGGAACGACTCCTTCGGGAAGGTCGGCAATTGCGGTTTTCCTGTCGAAATCTCCGGACACATCGCCTCCCCATGCAACTGTATAGCCTGCATCGAGGGCTTTGTCAAGGATGTCCATGAGCTCGTCGATGGGAATATTATAACTGGGCTTGAGCCTCCACTTGTAGGGGGCCTCTATCACGAACCACTCGCGGAACGGATGGTGGGTGTAGCTGGTGATGCTCACGTAGTCGTCAAGATTCAGGCCGAGGCTTTCGGCGAAGGACTTCGGCGTATAGGTCTTGCCTTCATAGGTAAAGGTGTCGGGGCATTGGCCGACGTATTTGTCAATTACGGCCTGGACCTTGTCCTGCCAGTGGGGGAGAGGCTCCTTTGCGCCTTCACGTACGGTGCTTTTCACCACCTCCGTGAGCTCCGGGAAAAATACCCTGAAGTTAGCAAGTGAGTCTCCTGTTAGTGAGCCGGGCGCAGGCATTGCCTCTTCCGGGCAGATTCCGTAGCGGCGTACGACATCAATTACATCGTCGCAGGACCCGCCTTCCGAAATCTGGCTGAAGCCGTGCATCCTCACATAGTGCGTGGCGTTATCCATGTAATCCTTGTTCACCACGAACATCTCGCACAGGTTATAGGTCTTCCCGGTCTTCCGGAGGATTTCACTCTCCAGGAAGCCGATGGTTGCAAAGTTCCAGCAAGTGCCGCTGCGGTTCTGGTTCTTGACGGATGTGATAGGATTGGACTTTACAGTTCGGAAAGCCTTGGGCTCCTGGGCCGATGCCAATATCGCCGTGAAGATCAGCAGTGTAATCAGAATGTTTCTCATGTTATTGGCAGTATCAATAAAAAATTTTGCGGTTTCCAAAATAATACATATCTTTGCAGTCCATTTGAGGGCATAGCTCAGTTGGTTTAGAGCGCTTGCTTGA
>CAMOIT010000078.1 GCA_946616285.1 uncultured Bacteroidales bacterium
GAAGCGGGAGGTCACGGTAGCTGCGGGGAGCGCTGCGGAAAATCTCGCAGTGGTGGGGGCAGTTCATGGGTTTGAGGAGGTATTCCTCGCCTTCCTGGGGGGTGTGAATGGGCTGGAAGGAATCCTTTCCGTACTTGGCGTAGTGACCGGAAGTTACGTAAAGTTCCTTGCCGCCGATATGGGGAGTAACCACGGGCAGGTAGCCATATTCGGCCTGCTTCTTTGCGAGGAAGGACTGCAGGGTGTTACGCAGAGCGGCGCCTTTGGGCAGCCACAGGGGCAGACCCTGGCCCACCCTCTGGGAGAAGGTGAACAGCTGCATCTCCTTGCCTATTTTGCGGTGGTCGCGCTTCTTTGCCTCTTCCAGCACCTGCAGGTATTCGGTGAGCATGCTGGCCTTGGGGAAGGTGATGCCGTAGATGCGGGTGAGCTGCTGGCGGGACTCGTCGCCTCTCCAGTATGCGCCTGCAAGGGAGAGCACCTTCACGGCCTTGATTACCTCGGTGTTCCTCAGGTGAGGTCCGCGGCAAAGATCGGTGAACTTGCCATTGGTGTAGTAGGTGATGGTGCCGTCCTCAAGTTCGGAGATAAGCTCCTGCTTGTACTGGTCGCCTTTTTCGGTGAAGTACTTCATGGCGTCGGCCTTGGACACCTCGATACGGCGGAATTCCTGCTTCTGACGCGCCAGTTCCATCATTTTGTTTTCGATAGCCTTGAAGTCCGCGTCCGTCAGGGTACGGCCGTTCATGTCTACGTCATAGTAGAAACCGTTTTCGATTGCGGGGCCGATACCGAACTTGACGCCGGGGAAAAGTTCCTCCAGCGCAGCTGCCATGAGGTGGGACGAAGAGTGCCAGAATACGTGCTTGGCTTCGTCGTCTTCCCATTTGAGGAGCCTGATTTCCACGTCCTCGGTGATTGGACGCATCAGGTCTATGGTGGTTCCCTTGGAGGTTTCAGGCTCATCGGGGCGCTTGATATTCACTGCCAGAATCTGCTCTGCAAGACGCGGACTTATGGACATAGCCACGTCATAACCGCTTACGCCAGCTTCGTACTGACGCACACTTCCATCGGGAAACTTTATATTGATCATAATCTGATAAGTTTTTAGCCTGCAAAGATAGTAATTTTTCCCGTTATATCCTCTCCTTTATCTGGTACTTATTACGGTCCCCACGGGAACGGGAAATCATTTCGCCTACAAATCCCGCCAGGAAGAACATAACACCAAGGACGATTGCAAGGAGGGCAAGGTAGAAAAGGGGCTGGTCCGTAACTGCACGGAAGCGTACGCCCTGGGCCTGGTGAATGAGTTTGGCGGCGATAATCCATACGGTCATCACGAAACCGGTCAGGAACATCAGGATGCCGCTTGTGCCGAAAAAGTGCATCGGCCTGCCGCCGAAACGGGACAGGAACCACAGGCTCATAAGATCCAGCATGCCGTGCATGAAACGGTCCATGCCGAATTTGGATTTGCCGTACTTACGCTTCTGATGGTGAACCGGTTTCTCCCCTATCCTGCCGAAGCCTGCATTCTTCGCCAGGTAAGGAATGTAGCGGTGCATTTCGCCGTAGACCTCGATATTCTTAACCACTTCTGCCTTGTAAGCCTTTATGCCGCAGTTCATGTCGTGCAGTTTTATGCCCGTCACCTTGCCTGCGGTCCAGTTGTAAAACTTCGAGGGGATGTTTTTCGTGATGGCATTGTCCTTCCGGTGCTGTTTCCAACCGCTCACAAGATCGTAGCCTTCCTCACGTATCATGCGCACCATTTCCGGAATCTCCTCCGGCGAGTCCTGAAGGTCCGCGTCCATGGTAACCACAATATCCCCCTTCGCCGCAGCGAACCCCTCATACAGCGCCGCCGACTTGCCGTAATTGCGGCGGAACCGTATCCCCCGCACATTACCGTCATGCCCGACGGTCCCTGAGCTTGTCGAAGGGCTTGTCGAAGGGCTTGTCGAAGGGCTTGTCGAAGGGCCTGTCGAAGGGCCGCACAGCCCCCTCACCACATCCCACGAGCCATCCGTCGACCCGTCGTCCACAAAAATAATCTCATAGCTGAAATCCTTCAGCGAACGGTCTATCCATTCGCGGAGCTCAGGAAGGGACTCTGCCTCGTTATAAAGCGGTATAATTATAGAAAGATCCATACTAAATTATTGTTCGTCAGGGTCATTGTCTTTTTCAGACTTGTCTTCGGGATTGTCTTCAGGCCCGAAAGTGCGTATAGTGATGTTGCCGCCGAAAAGCTTCTGCAGGAAGATATAGCGGGAAAGGATGGACGAAAGCACGGTACCGTAAAGATAGCAGTACAGCCACTGGGAAATGAAGGTAATCAGCGGCAGGGAATCCATCATACCCTCCACGCTTTCTTTCTGGGCAGCCGTCAGCGAGCCGGTAAACTGAGAAAGCATCTCGTCAATCGCTTCCGGCGGCATACGCATTATAATCAAGGCCTGGGCCGATGCCAGAAGCAGGCCCGACAGTAACGCTGCCCTTTTACCCAAAGTGTAGGTGTGCTCGATTTTTACGCCTTCGTACCGGTCCCTCATGTCCAGCATCAGCTTTTTCATCAGCAGGATGCAGCCGAAGAACTCCACCGCCCAAAGGATTATAGTGGCGGCCTGGATAAGGAACGACGAGCCGCTAAGCACCGCGCCTTCCTTTAACAACAGGCAGCCTATCGACACAGCCCCAAGCCATGCGCCGGCCTTGGCGGCTTCGTTCCAAATGGTATTATTGTCTATCTTCATTATCTTTCAAAATCAAGCCGGCAAGGCAGTCCTGTGTGTGAAGTGCCGTTACGGGTGCTGACGGGAATCACAACCACGCTGTAGGCAGTCCCCTGCTCCAGTTTGCTCGCCGACTGCTTCTGCTCTCCGTTCAGCCACTGTATGGTTCCGGTTCCGGCGGGGCGGGCCGACAGATACTGCGCGAAAGCGTCGATGTCGTCCTCCGGAAAGCCGTCGTATGCTTCCAAGGCTGCGGTTTTACCGAACCATTGCATATAGATTGAAGCGTGCTTGTTGGGCTTGTCGGTCCAGGAGACGGTAGCGTCGCCCGAAGCCGTCTGCACAGCTTCTACATAGGCCCGCTGAATGTCGAAACTGCAGCGTATGGTCTCGGTAAAGCCTTCAACGTCCGTCCATTCGCCATATATCCAGGCGGTGCCAGTGTACAGATTGTCGGGGACCGCGTACTCACGGGCACAGTCGCCGGTACAGATCTCCGAGCCTTGATTAAGAAAGGCGTGGATTTCGTCGTCCGTCATATCGATGGTGGAAATGACGGTTGCGATGTGGTAGCCGATAACGGCAGCATTTGGCCGAAAGCTTGCCGTTGTCTTGAACGGAACGGTCTGGAGGCTAACTTCTACCTGCGCCTCCAACACACTCACGCTAATCTTGGCAATGGCGGCAAATCCGCTGGCCGATACGCCGATGATGGATACATCACCTTCTGTTTCGGCATAGTGGTTGCCAGGAACGGGGGCCGTGATGACCAATTGGCCATCCTGTATGGCGGCACGCCAACCGTCGGGCTTGACAAGCTGGTACGACGCTACATTCCGCATGACAATATCAACCTGGGCCGACTGTCCGCGTGCAAGCTGCACCTCTTCCGCGCCGATGCCAAGCTGAAAGTCTTTCACATAAGGGGCTTCCAGAACGGTGCCGTCGTGCATTACAAAACGCACCACACCCTTATCTTCATCCAGGACCACGTCTTCGAAGAAGGACTTGCCGTCATGGCCTGACACGCGGACCCAAGTCTTGCCTCCGTCTACCGACAGGTACACGGCGTCGCTTTCGTAGTCCGGGCCAAGTTCCTTGCCGGTTTTCACAATGGGTTTCTGGGCATCCAGCGCATCAGCGTACATGGATTTGCCGTCCGGGGTCAGTAGAACTTCCCCGTCCACAGTCCACACCCATCGGCCCGAGGCGGGATCCTTTTGCACGGAAATAACTGGGATGTAGCCATGGTCGCCTTGCTCACCCTGGGGGCCCTGGGGACCGGTTTCGCCTTGCTCGCCCTGTGGACCTTGAGGCCCTTGTTCGCCCTGCTCTCCCTGTTCACCTTGCTCACCCTGCGGGCCTTGAGGTCCCTGGGGGCCCTGCTTTCCGTTATAAATCTGCAGCGATTTGCCATTGGTCAGAATCAGTTCGTAGCCGTAAGATGTTTCATTATAACTGGCGATGGCATAGTTCTTCCGGATGGCCGCACACAGCTGCTGCAGGGCGTCTATGTCGGCATTTACCACCTTCAGCCGCTCCTCCAGGCTCACTATCCTGTCCTCCAGATGCCCGGCTTTCTCCTCCAGCTCATCCAACCTCTCCTCCAGAGAATCCAGCCTCTGGCAGCCGCACAAAAGCACCGCCGCAAGCACCAGGTATGCAATGACTTTCTTCTTCATCAGAATTACATTTCCCGCAAAACTTTCAAAATTACACAATCCTCCGGAATAAAGCAAAACTTCCCGCTCCATCACTGCCTATCACATCCTTGTTCCCCCAATCATCACTGCCCTTCCATCATTGCCCCACCGAGTCATAGACGTGCCAGGTCTGTCAGCATTTTACGGTCTCGGTCACGTTTCGGGCCCTTTTCTTGTCCTTCGTCGTCAAGGTTTACGGTCTCGGGCATGTTTTGACCCGTTTTCCTTCCCTTCGCCGTCACTTATTATCTATGGCCCAGCCCATTCGGCCGGCCAGGTCTTTAAGCAGCTGCACGTCTTTCTGCGGGACAGAAACTTTCACGGTGCACTTATCGCCGTACTTCACCCCAGGCTCCATAACCATAGCGGGTTCAGGTTCTTCGGCGCCAAAACCTTGCACAAAATCACCGGTGCGCACCGGCGGATTCTCCACCGCCGCAGCCAATGCCTGTTTTACGAACGCATTGATGGAAATCCCCGCCTCCGCCGCCAAATTAGCGATTTGCCTATGAGTATCCGGCGCAATTCTGACATTAAAAGTGCCTGTATAACTCTTTTCAGGTTTAACGCCATGATCATCACAAAATGCCAGGTAATCCTCAACTGCTTCTTGAAAAGCAGCCGTAAGCTCAGAAACTGATTCACCTTCGTAATTCACTAAATCATCTATCCCTTCCAGTTTTCCGAAAAAAACTTTGTCAGGTTCACTATAGGCTACAGAGCCTATATAGCCTTTGTACTTTAAAGTGTTCATAATTAAATGTTTTTGTTTCTTTGAAGTTTAACAAGCACTTCCCTGAGTGCATACCTCTTAATAATATTACCCGGATGGGGTTTGTGCAGTAAGATCTTTCGGTTATTGTCATCAATGAACATAACCTTAGATCCGGAAGTCTTACCCTTGTTGGACAAATGGTATCCAAACAAAGACAACAATCTGGCTGCTTCATCAAAAGTGAAGTCCGCCGGGAGGTTTTTCAAACGCTCCACAAGTTTCTCTTTCGTTCCCATGGCAAATGTAACTATTATTTAGTTGCAATACAACTTTCTTTGTGCAAAAATAATGAATAGCACATTCGCCCCGCGAACATAAACCATTGAAAATCAGTCATATCCCGGATTCATGTCTGTTCTATTTGCGCAGACATGAATCCAGCAAGCGAATGAGTTTCAACATGTTACGTAACAATCGAGTAGGAGGAAAACAAAAGTAGTGAGTTTTCCTCCTGCTTTTGTTTTC
>CAMOIT010000079.1 GCA_946616285.1 uncultured Bacteroidales bacterium
CCGCACCCGGTTTCTTGGCGCCGCAATCCGTGCAGAACTTGCCGGTGTTGCCGGTCTTGCCGCATTCGGGGCAGGTCCAGGCGGCTGTGTCAGAAACCTCTTCTTCGGCCTTATCCTTGTTCTTGTTCTTCTTTCCCAACTTGCCGTCCAGGGCATCGTTCACGCCCTTTTCCACCTTATTCCCCACATTCTGCTCAACGGCATTCTTGGCACGTTCTTTCATCCTGTCCAAAAAACTCTGGGCATCGGCCGTCCCGCAAACCATTGCCAGGAGGGCGACAGAAAGCAATAACTTTTTCATATCAGATAAGTTTGTTTTCGATGGCTAATTTGATCATTTCGGCGGCATTCTCCGCCTCGCACTTGGACAAGAGCCGCTTCCGGTACCATTTGATGGTCTCGGGACTCAGGGAGAGGGTTTCGGCAATCTGGGGAGAGGTATAACCCCGGGCCACAAGGCGAAGGATTTCCAGTTCCCGTTCGGTTAATGTCCGTTTAGTGTTATTCATGAACACAAATTTCACACATCTCAACCTAAAAAACACCACCCTAAAGGGTGGAAATGGGCCATTAACACCCCACTAAAGGGTTAAATCCACCCTTTTTAACTACTTTTGTGACATGAAACGCTCTCTCCTTATCCTGCTTCTTGCTGTCCTGGCCATAACCCGGTCCGGAGCCTACAATGACCATCGCGGCCACAATCTGGACTCGTTGGAGCGGGCTGTTGCGCGCTGGACGCCGGACGACATAGACAAAGCATCGGAACAGGAACTCATTAACCTCAACAGGGCCTACAGGAACTTGATGCTGGGCTATAACGTCCTGAATGGAGACAAGAGCATTTTCTACGCCCGCAGGGCTCTTTCCATCAGCCACCCGCGCAAATGGTATGCGGCCGATGCCGACGCCTACCGCTATATCGGCCAGATTTTCTACGGGAGGGAGCAATACGACAGCGCCCGGGTCTATTACATGGCATCCCTTGCAGCTGCCGACGCAATGGCTGGCGGGGCCTCCTCGCCCACAGACTCGGCCGGCTATTCGCAAAAGGTGATTGACGATTACTATTCGGCCCTGTACGGCGCCATCGGCAATCTTTACAATATGATGGATTCCATTCCACAGGCAATGGAATACTATGAAAAGGCCGGCGATATCTTCGAAAAATACGGTTGGAACGAGAGCAACAGCATCCTCCATTACAATATGGGCGAAACCTGGGTGGACGAAGGGGAAATGGACAAAGCCAAGGCCGAGTATGACAAGGCCATGACCTTTGCCCAGGCTTCCGGAGACAGCCTGATGATTGTGGACGTATGGAAGGGATACGGCCGCCTGTATGCCGAACAGGGGAAAACCTGGAAATCTCTTCCTTTTTTACGAAAGGCCGATGCATACTACGCCGCCCATCCGGATTATGCACCGGGCTTCCGCACAGAGAACCTCAACTATATGCAGACGGTGCTTTCCCGCCAAAAACGGCAACTGGGCCTTCTTGCAGGCGCATTGGCTGCTATTATCCTGATTGTCTTGGGAATCACTTTCGGCCACCGAAAAAAACATTCATCCTCCCCGGAAAAGGCCACCGTACCGGCAGACGCTCCCGAGCTGTCGGTCCGCGAAAAGGAAATCCTGGACCTTCTGTCCAAAGGCTACACCACCGGCCAGATTGCCGAAGCCCTCAACCTGAGCGGTGAAACCATCCGCTGGTACAGGAAAAAACTGCTGGTGATATTCGACGTCTCCAACACCCCGGAACTTATCTCCCGTGCCAAAGAAATCGGACTTATCTAAGGCACTTGCCGGAAAGCAGAAATATTGCTATTTTCGCAGACGATTGAAGATCCTGCGAGTTAATTGATAAGTCACTTTCGGCATGGAAACATTTATTGCAATTGCGGCCATACTTCTTGGCATCATAGGAATAGTCGGAAGCGTTGCCCCCGGACTTCCGGGGCCGCCGCTAAGCTGGCTGGGTATGCTTGTAATCTATATCTGGGGTTCCGGTACAAATGCAACTGGCGAACCTATGTCCACCACCTTCCTTCTGGTGTGGCTGGGGATAGTTGTAGCAATCAGTATACTGGATTACGTAGTGCCGGCTTACTTTACAAAACTCACCGGCGGCAGCAAGTACGGCGGATGGGGAGCAATCGCAGGGCTGTTCATCGGCCTGATTTATCCGCCAGTGGGCATGATTCTGGGATCCCTTCTGGGCGCCTTTGTGGCAGAGTTCCTCTTCGCCGGTAAGGGCGCCGGGGCGTCGCTGAAATCGGCTTTCGGGGCATTCATCGGCTTCATGGCCGGCACCGGCATCAAACTCATCTGCACCGGCGTGATGATGTTCTACATTGTAATCTACGCGTTCTAGCCAGTCCTACAAAGTGACGGAGGTGTCCCTAAAAATGGGACACCTCCGTCATTTTCGGCCTTTTTTGCACGTGGTGTCCCGAAAACAGGGACACCTCGATCACTTATGCTAGAACAGGCAGGCGGGCTAGGCCTCTCTGCGGACGCGGAGCTGGGCCTGGATGTCGTTCATCTTGGCAGTGGTGAGCGGGTAGAAGCACAGGAAGGCGATGCCGATGGCGGCGCCGATGGCGGGGACGAAGCTCATCATGGCACGGATGGCGTCAAGGGTCTGGGGAGCCTGCACGTCAAGGGCCTTGTCGTAGCCGAAGGCACCCAGCAGGGCCAGAAGGAGGAAGCCGCCGATTGCGCCGCCGAACTTCTGGGCCATGGAGGATGAGGAGAAAATTAGGCCGGTGGAAGCGCCGCCGTGCTTGAGCTCGGAGTAGTCGGCAACGTCGGCAAACATGCTCCAGGTGAGCGGGGCGGCTATGCCGAAGCAAAGCGACACAAGCACATGGAAGGCCAGCAGCCACCAAATTGCAGAGGCCGAGCCAAGGGGAATGAACCAGATGGCGCAGCTGAAGATAATAACGCCCACAAGCGTTGCGATGAAGGTGTTGCGCTTGCCGAACTTCTCCGACAGCGCCACCGTGAACGTAACGCCTGCCATCTGGGCAATTTCGCCGATAAGCAGATACGCGGCACAGGTGATAACCACGCTGGTGTCCATGATGTTGGCAAAGTAATATGCAGCCGCGCCGCCGCGGATGGAACCGCAGAGCAGCTGGCCTATTGCAGCGCCCAGAAGCAGCCACCAGGGGCCGTTCGTAACCAGGGCCTTGAGGTCCTCCTTGATTGAAGAACCGCCGGCAGCGGCAGGCTTCTTCTCCACTTTAACATGCTCGCGGGTCATGACGAAGCACAGGATAAAGAGCACTGCGCACATAATCGCGACAATCGACACCACCAGGGTCCATGTCATGGGGTCGGCGTCTCCCACTCCCCTCATCACCTTGCCGGCGGCGTTTGTCTTGCCTATGATACTCTTTTCGAACAGTCCGAAAATACCCATGGCGATGAAGCTTCCCACGTATGCGAAGAACATCCTGAAGCTGGAGAACACGCTCTTTTCGCGGGAATCGTCCGTCATCACGCCCAGCATGGCGCCGTAAGGCACGTTCACCGCGGTATAGGCCGTCATCATCAGGATGTACATCAGGTATGCATATATATGCTTGACGCTGTACGAAGCATCCGGGACGAAGAAGGAAAGCGTGCCGATAATGGCAAACGGAATGGCCATCCACAGAAGATAGGGACGATACTTACCCCACTTGGTGTCAGTGCGGTCCGCAATCAGGCCCATCACGGGGTCCGACACTGCGTCATAAAGCTTGGTTACAAGCAGCAGCGTTGCGGCATGTACAGGCTTCAGTCCAAAAACGTCAGAGTAAAAAATAGGAAGGTAATAGGAGAAAATCTTCCAGAACATCGAGGAGGCAAAGTCTCCCAGTCCGTATCCTATCTTTTCCGAAAGTTTGGCCATAGTTTTATGCGTTAAATTGTACAAAGATAACCAAATTTTGATACTATTTTGACTTTTTGCGGGTTTTTCAGGGACGGAACGTACCCCAGACTGTAGACCGTAGCGGCGAAGGAAAAGAAACGGCCGGGAAACGTGCCCGAGGCCGTCATTCTTTGATTATTGTCAGAATGATGCTATCTTTGAAGAGTCAGAAACTCGGAACAAATGACCAGGAGGCTCGCAGCAATAATTATCGCACTACTGTGTATTCCCATTGGAAGCACATACGCGCAGCCTGCTTAGTTTATGCGGCACACGCCTCTTTGCCGAACTTGCCGCAGCTCTGGAGCATCAACTGTGGAATCAGTTTGGATTTATTAGGCAGGGATATTAAAAGAAAGGGCTAGGTGAATATTATATTTTGCATCATGATGAACCGTAAAATGTTTCGCGGCGCCGTAGCCGCCATTGTACTGCTAGGCCTGCATACAGGCGCTTTTGCACAGGATTTCGAACCTTATATTCCGCAGGAGGAGTTGCCGGACGCTGTGCAGATTGTACCAGCACCGCCGGCTGATCCCAGTCCGGATTTTGACCATGATATCCTGCGCTACATGTGGGGAAAGCAGCAGCGCAAGGACCCCGCCCGCCTGGAGATGGCGGTAAGGGATGCTGTCTGGAGCCTGGACACTACGATTGTAATCCTGAGCGAGCCTTTCGGCATGAAGATTTCCAAGGAGGCGACCCCGGCCATTTACGAAGTGCTCACCCGAGGCGTCACTACCATCGAGAACATCCGTTTCAAGCCCAAGGCATACTACTTCAGAATAAGGCCTTTCGCCTATTTCCAGGAGCCGTCCATCTTCCCTCAGGACGATGAGTGGCTGGCCACGGAGGGCTCCTACCCGTCCGGCCATACCATCCGTGCATGGGCCTGCGCCATGCTGATGGCGCAGATAAACCCTTCAGCCGCCGAAGCAGTCTTCGCCCGTGCCTGGAAGTCCGGCGAGAGCCGCGTCATATCCGGCTGCCACTGGCAGAGCGATATAGACGCCAGCCGCCCCATTGCCAGCATAGGCTATTCCCGCCTCCAGACATCGGCCGAATTCCAGCGGGCCATGGCCTGCGCCCAGGAGGAGTTCCGTCGGCTGACGTCCTCGTATAAGTTTTAGTCCGATTTCTTTCCCTTCATCACACCGACGACGAAGTTCATGTTTTTCCCGTTTGCCCTTCGCCGTCGGAGGGTGTCGCGGGTCCGTCGGCAAATGTCGCAGCCGGGCAACACACCGAGGCCGTTTTGTCGCCGGTGGTGCCGGGTGTGCCAGGTCTGTGGCCGAAATGTGCCGGGTCTGAAAAAAAACGACAGACCTGGAACGCCATAAGCCGTGAGTGGCAGAAAAGCGTGCCAGGAGGAGCAAAAAAATCAGACCTGGAACAAAAATGCTACAGACCTGGCACGGCAGGAAGACAGACCTGCGACGGTTCATACGGCCTCCGGGCAGCACGCCAAGGCCTGGATTCGTGGCAGGTGGTGCTGGGAGATGGACCGCCGGGCACGCTAGGGGCCGATTTCGTGGCAGGTGGTGCCGGCAGGTGGACCACTGGGCACGCTGGAGGGCGTTTTCGTGGCATTCTCCGTCGGGGCGGGATGTACAAGTTTGGCGTACATAGCCACCCTCGGCTTAAGAGGGAGGGGAGGTCGCTGAAAAAGCCCCGTATATGTTGGACCAGGTCCAGCGCATGAATGGAC
>CAMOIT010000080.1 GCA_946616285.1 uncultured Bacteroidales bacterium
GTCCTTTGCAGAGGGCCTTGTAGGGCATGCGGGCCTCGAACAGGGGAACCTGGACACCGGAAACGGTCTTGATGGTAGCTTCCATTTCGGTGAGCTGTTTGCCGGAGAAGGGAATGTATTTGAGGGAGTCGATGCAGAAGTCGGGACGGTGGGTGAAGAGGGTGTCACGTACGGGGATTTCCGTAACGGTGGAGAACACCACTTTCTGGCCGGCTGCGTAGGCTTCCTGGAGTTTTTCAGTAATCTGGTCGGGTTTGAGCTTCTTGTTGGCTTTCTTGATGGCCTCGGTATTTGCAACTGCGAGGGAGTCGTCCAGGGAGCCGATCTGCATGACGATGTCCATCTTGCCGGTTTCGTAGAACAGCTTGAGGGAGTCGATGGTGGGGCTGAAGCGGCCGTTCACGCTCTTGAATGCGACCTGAAGATCGCGGATGTCCTTGAGGCGCTGGATGGCTACTTGGGAGCGGGCTGCAACCTCATGGTTGAACCGTACGGGCTTCTGGACGCTTTTTACGGTAATCCATACAAGAAGGCAAATTACGGCTGCAAGCGCAATCTCGACGATGATTTTAACGGATTTGTTCATTATCTTAATGTTTTATATTTTTCCAAACTTCCGACAAAGTTAACAAAATGATTTCTCAAAAGCAATAATCTTTTGTAAATTTGCCGTTGCAAACGAAGCAGCGTAATGGAACTGTTCCCGCACAAAGACATATCGGCCCTTGACTCCCTTTTCAAAGCCGCCCGGAAAGTGGCCATCCTGAGCCACGTCCATCCGGACGGGGACGCCCTGGGCTCGTCCACCGCGATTGCGCTGTATCTGGGAAGCATCGGAAAAGAATCGGCCTGCATATTGCCTAACACTGTTTCCGATACTCTCAGCTATATTCCAAGCCCTTCGGTCCGGTATTTCTATGCCGACAAGCAACTGAAGAGGGCCGAAGAATGGATACGGGAATCAGACCTTATCGTCCTTGCCGATGCAAACGCATTCTCGCGGACCGATGTCCTGGAACAGGCTGCGAAGGAATCACAGGTGCACAAAGTGCTTCTGGATCATCACCTTAACCCGGACAGGGAAAACTTTGCCCTGGTTTTTTCGACTCCTGAGATTTCATCGGCCTCGGAAGTGGTGTTCTGGGTGCTCAGGGAGCTTGGCTGCAGGATGGAAGGCGAAATTGGGAAAGCCCTGATGACTGGCATGACCACCGACACCAACAACTTTGCCAACTCCGTGTTCCCCAGCACCTTCGCCATGGCGTCGGAGCTTATCGCAAATGGCGTGGACAGGGACGCAATCCTTCAGCAGATATACAACAGCTACCGGGAAAACCGGGTCCGCCTGATAGGCTATATGCAGCATAAGGAAATGCACATACTCCCGGAAGGCGCGTCATATATGGTCCTTACCAAAAAGCTGCTTAGGGAATTTGGTGCCGAAGAAGGGGAGACCGAAGGCCTGGTAAATATACCGCTGGCCATTAAGGAAGTGCGCCTGAGCGTGCTCCTGAAGGAAGACGACGGCCTGTTCCGCGTTTCGGTTCGGTCGAAAAAGGGGACATCGGCGCAGAACCTGGCCCTGCAGTATTTCCATGGCGGAGGGCACGAAAATGCTGCCGGCGGGAAGCTTTTCATCGGCAGCGATATCACAACGGCCGAAGATGCACCGGCCTATGTCGAAAGAATCCTGAAAGAATTCCTGGGATGAAGAAGAGCACCGTCATATTTGCGCTTGCGCTTGCCGCAGCTTTTCTGGCAGCCTGTAGCAAACAGGCCCTGAGTACCACATATGATAAGCAGATAACGAATATCGAAAACTTCATCTCTAACCAGATGAAGGCCGACACGAACGCAACCCTGACCAAAAACAACGGAGCGTACAGGCTTACCCTGCACGACACCCTTAAACTGAAGGATTCGCTCAGAAGAGGAGGCAAAGTTTCGCTATACTATGCCTGCTTCATCCTTACGTCGTCGTCAATTTCCACGAGTAATCTGGTGTCGACAAACCTGAAATTATTTGCCCAAAGGGCGAACTGGGACCTTACCGACACCACCCGTTATAAACTCGACACCGTCGCTTTGGATGGTACTCTGGTGAAAGGCCTGGACCTTGGCCTGGAAGGCGTACAGGAAGGAGACGAAGGATATATCCTGTTCACAGGCGAACGTGGTTTCGGAAATACCGAGCGAGGCACGATTCCTGCAAGGAGTGCCCTGGTTTATGCAATTTGGATAGATAAAATTTTCAATGAATAGCAAAAGATTCATACCTGTACTTGTGACGGCGCTTGCACTTTGCAGCTGCGCCAAGGACGTGAGCGTCTCGACCGGGGAAAAAGCCCGCGAGTATCTAAGTCTCTGGATGGAAGAGTTCCACCCAGGCGTGGAGCCCCAGGAAAGCGGATTATATATCCTTGAAGACGTCCCCGGAACCGGTGCAGCCTGGAACGGGGAACTTGCATATACATCCTTAGGCGTGACAATCCGCCAGCTTGGAGGAACCATATCTTCCACCACCGACGAAAAGCTTGCGAAGCAGCTGGGCACTTACTCAAAGGCCAATTACTACGGTCCCAAATGGGTGCAGACAGGGGAAGGATACAGCTACGCCGGCGTGGATGCATTGCTTGAAGGCATGCGCCAGGGTGGCAGCCGCACAGCTGTAGTGCCTGCATGGATGCTGACTACAAGCAGGTACTCCACCCAGGCAGAGTATATCGCAGCCTGCAGCTCGTCAACCAGTCTCATCTACACCATCACCATGGACAGGCAGGTGAGCGATATCGACCAGGAAGAAAAAAGACTTGTGGACAGCTACGTGCACACCCATTTCGGCCCGTCTGAACCCGCCCGTTCATATGACGGCAAGGAAGCCGACGGCACGTTCTATTTCGTGAGCGACTCGACGGCTTTTATCGGTACTCCAATGCACCCCACCGATACGACCCTCACTCTAAATTACACCGGAATGCGCCTGGACGGGCAGATTTTTGACACCACCATCGAAAGAGTTGCCAGGGATGCAGGAATTTATTCGAATTCAAGAACCTACGAACCTGTGTCAATTACCTGCTCTTCCACTTGGTCCAGCATCCAACTGGACGGCAGTTCGTCCCTGGTGAACGGTTTCAAAGGCGGCCTGTACCTTATGAAGTACGACGGGCAGAAAGCCACCATCATCTTCACTTCCTCGCACGGATACCAGACCAGTGGCAGCGGCGACGTTATTCCCGCCTGGTGCCCTCTGCGCTTCGACCTTGAATTTGTGGAACAATGAGTTCCGCAGCGCCTACAGAGCTGGGAACCAAGCCCATAGGCTCGCTTCTTAAGCAATACGCCGTCCCCGGTATCATAGCCATGACGGCGTCGTCCCTTTACAACATGGTGGACAGCGTGTACATCGGCCATATACCCGATGTGGGTTCGCTTTCCATGGCAGGCCTTGCCATCACTTTCCCGCTGATGAATATTTCCGCTGCTCTGGGAACGCTGGTTGGCGTGGGCGCCGCAACAATGATTTCAGTGCTGCTGGGGCAGAAAAACTACAAGGTTGCGGGGAAGGTGCTCTCCAACGAGGTGTCCCTAAATATCCTGGTGGGGAGTATTTTCACTGCCATCACCCTGATCTGGATGGACCCCATCCTGCGCTTTTTCGGTGCGTCGGATGCGACCCTTTCCTTTGCCAGAAGCTATTTCGAGATCATTGCCATTGGCAATATTGTGACGCACCTTTATTTCGGCCTGAACAGCGTCGTGCGTTCGTCCGGGAATCCCAAACTGGCGATGGGGCTGACGCTTTTCACGGTTACTTCGAATGCCATCCTGGATCCCATATTCATTTTTACCCTGGGTCTTGGCATCAGGGGCGCCGCCATTGCAACGGTGCTGTGCCAGTGCATGGCGCTGGGCTATACTCTGTGGTATTTCATGGACCAGAAGCGCTTCCTGCACCTGCCGCGTCCGCTGCGCGAATACAGGGTGGACTGGCGCATTGCAAAGGATTCGCTTTCCATCGGCATGGGGCCTTTCCTAATGAACCTGGCCAGCTGCATAGTGGTTCTGTTTATAAACCAGCAGCTGGTGCGCTGGGGAGGGGATTTGGCAATTGCAGCCTACGGCATCGTGAACCGCATCACCTTCCTTTTCGTAATGATTGTGATGGGCTTCAATCAGGGAATGCAGCCCATTGCCGGCTATAATTTCGGCGCCAGGCAGTACGGCAGGGTCCGGAAGGTCTTCCTTCTGACCGCCGCCTGGGCTACCGGCGTAACTACCCTGGGCTTCATCGTGTCGGTTTTCCTGCCGGAGGCTTCGGCGAAGATTTTTACCAGCGACCCTATACTTGTCGAAAAGGCTTCGCGGGGCTTGCGTATAATGAACGTAGTGTTCCCCGTCGTGGGCTTCCAGATGGTCACGACCAACCTTTTCCAGTGCCTTGGTATGGTGAAAAAATCCATCTTCCTGTCTCTTTCGCGTCAGCTTCTTTTCCTGCTTCCCTGCATATACATCCTTCCGGTGGTGCTGGAATCTGAAAACGGCGTGTGGTCCAGCTTCCCTATCTCCGACATGCTTTCGGCTATTGTGACTGCCATCCTCGGATGGAAGCTTATCGTTAAACTGGGCAGGCTCCACGACGGAGACGACCCCAAAGTTCTTGGAGGACAGATATAATGTGCATCATCAATGTGGGCCGAAGCTTCGGCAGCGGAGGCGGATACGTTGGACAGGCAGTCGCCGCGAAGCTTGGCATTCCCTTCTACGACAACGAGCTCATCTCCAAGGCGGCCGAAGAGAACGGCTATTCGCGCGACCTCTTCGCCTCCGGGGAAAGGAAGCGCAGCATTTTTTCGGCCTCAAGCTTTTTCACTTCGGGCCGAATGAACCTTACGGAAGGTGCCTACGTCAACGAGGACCTGCTTTTCAAGGCCCAGAGCGAGGTTATACGCAGCATCGGCGAAAAAGGGAATGCAGTTATCATAGGCCGCTGCGCCGACTACATCCTCCGCGACCTTTCATGCCTGAACGTCTTTGTGGACGGCCCCGAAAAGTACCGTATAGAGCGCATAATGAAAGCCGAAGGCCTGACTGAGTCAGAGGCCGAAAAGCTTATGCGCCGGAAAGACCGCACACGCGAGACTTATTATAATTACTATACTTTCGGCCAGTGGGGACACGCCTCCAACTATCATCTCTGCGTGGACAGTTCCATCCTGGGCATCGACGGCACGGCCGAGTATATCATCGATTTCGGCCGAAGGGCCGGGCTTATTCCATAAGTTTCTTGTACTTGAAGCGCTTGGGCTGGGCATCGGCGCCGAGGCGCATCTTGCGGTTCTCTTCGTATTCCTGATAGTTGCCTTCAAAGAACACTACCTTGCCTTCGCCTTCGTAGGCCAGGATGTGCGTGGCTATACGGTCCAGGAACCAGCGGTCGTGGCTTACTACCACGGCGCAACCCGCGAAGCCGTCCAGGCCTTCTTCCAGGGCGC
>CAMOIT010000081.1 GCA_946616285.1 uncultured Bacteroidales bacterium
AAAAGTCGGACCGGGCACAATTCTTCACAGACCTGGCACACAACCAGCCGCTAAAACACAAAATGCTGGAATGAAGGCCGGAAGTGTGCTTTAGGCATGGTCACGTATGGGGTGTAAAGCACAAAATGCTGGAATGAAGGCCGAAAGTGTGCTTTAGCCAGGTGCAATGATGGGTGTAAAGCACAAAATGCTGGAATGAAGGCCAAAAGTGTGCTTTAGGCATGGTCACGTATGGGGTATAAAGCACAAAATCTTGAAATTGAGGCCGGAAGTGTGCTTTAGGCATGGTCACGTATGGGGTGTAAAGCACAAAATGCTGGAATGAAGGCCGAAAGTGTGCTTTAGCCAGGTGCGATGATGGGTGTAAAGCACAAAATGCTGGAATAAAGGCCAAAAGTGTGCTCTAGGCCCCGGAAAACTCTACGGCTTAGGGAAAGAAACAGGCCCCATACGTGACCGAGACCGGCACTGAGATTATTCCACGATGTAAACGTCGTCCCCGGGGGAGGCGAAATGATAGGTCTCGCGGGCGAAGGATTCCAGTGAATCCCGGTTGCTGCTAAGGTTCTTTATCTCCCTGTCCATGGCGTCAATCTCTGCCTGCAGACGGGCCATTTCCTTCTGCTGGCTCTTTTCCTCCATGGCGGCCTTTACCCAGTTGAGGACGCTGTTATGGGCAAAAAACAGCAGCCACAGGGCCACGATGGTGGTTGTGACTATCACAAATGGAATAAGGAAATAGTGGTCCTTGCGTTTGAGCAGGGAAAGCCTGTCTTTCTTTTCTTCTTCCATCGGCTATCCCTCCACGCTTAGGGTAACTTCGTCTATGTTGCCGCGCTTCTGCTCCATGGGAATCTTCCCGAATGCCCACAGGCAAACTGCGAGCGCGGCAAGGCCCAGCACATAAACCGCGATATAGGTGCCCTTGCCCATCATTTCGAACCAATAATCGTATTCCTCCAACGACGGTATATGCGCGCAGATGACCGCAAAGCCGTTGTTAACGAAGTGCATGAGCATGGTAAGGCGCAAGGAGCCAGTGCGGTAATACACGTAGCCCATGACGACGCCGATGATGAAGGCGTTCAGCGCCTGCCAGGGGTTCATGTGAATAACGGCAAAGAAAAGCGCACTCACGACTATAGCCCAGCCGGGTTTCATTTTGGTAAGGAGGCCCCTGAGGACCATGCCGCGGCACAGCCATTCCTCGAAAAGAGGGGCGAAGATGGCAGCGAGCAGGAAGGAGCTCCAGAAAGGACCTCCGGTGAGGGAGCTGATGCTTTCCATCATGAGGTCGTAGAAGGCCTTAAGGCCGGGGATGGCGGTTGTGAGCTTGAAATTCAGGTAGTTGGGGTAATCGGCCGAAATCATGGTGCCGAATGTCAGCAGCACTGTAAGAAGCGCTATCTGCCATCCTTTGAATGGGCCGAAGTGGTTGTTGTCCAGCTGGTAGCCCGCATCGAAGAGACTGTTTCTCTGGCTTTTTGCGCCGGCATATATCATTGCCGGGATGAAGGCCAGCGGATACACTACCAGCATTCCATAAGCCTGCACCGAAGAAGCCGGCATGAAGAGGCCGAATAGCCCCATTACCAGGGCTCCCAGCAGATTTCCCACCAGGAACCAGGCAAGCAGGGTGAACATGCCGCCCACGCCCGGCGTGTACCAGGCGTGGGAAGCGAATAAATTGTAGCTGTTGACTTTGCGTGCTCTTAACTGCATATTCTTACTTGTAAAGAGGGCTGGGATAGACGCCCTTTGCAGCTAGTTCGGCGAACTTTGCCACTACGCCGGGACGGTCCTCCTTGTAGGTTACGCCGAACCAGTGGCTGGGAGTAGAGAGCACATTGCATGAGCCCTTGCCTCCCTTTACGATCAGGTCTACAGCGTAAGGAATGTAGTACTCCTTCTTGGGTTCGGCGATGTGATCTTTCAGGAAGCCCTTGAATATTTCCGCACTCTTTTCGAAGTAATCCGGAGTGAAGCCCCACATGTTCATTGAGCAGAGGGCCTTGGCTGCCAGCTCCACGTGGATCTTACCGTTTACGGAGTTGTCACCGTAGACTTTGCCGTCGGCCTCCTTTATGATGTTCAGGTGCTCCGCCACGTCGGTGAGCTTGCCGTCCTTGTCATAGGAGCAGATACCGCGGGACACGCTGCCGTTCTCCGACAGGGTGTTCTCCAGCTCGAAGCCGATGATGGCATACTCGCCGCTGGTGTTGGCATGCTGGCGGCACCAGTCGCCGGCAATCCTGAAGGATTCCTTGCCGTAGAAGTCGTCGCCGTTGATTACCAGGAAGGGTTCGTGGATAACGTCGGCCGCCATTAGCACTGCATGTGCCGTACCCCAGGGCTTTACCCTGTCTTCGGGGACTGTGAAGGGGGCGGGAATCTTGTCCAGTTCCTGGGTGACGAATACGAACTCCAGGGGCTCTCCGTCCACGGTTTTTACGCCGGCGTATTTCTGCCTTACGTGCTCTTCCATGTCTTTCTTGAAGAATTCACGCACGATGTACACGACCTTGCCGAAACCGGCCTCCACTGCATCGTGGATGGAATAGTCGATGATGGTTTCTCCATTGGGGCCTACGCCGTCCATCTGTTTGAGTCCGCCATAGCGGCTGCCCATACCGGCAGCAAGTACTAAGAGTGTAGGTTTCATATCAGTGTTGCTTTTGTGTCAGTTTACAAATATAAGCATCTTTTTTATTACCTTTGCACAATAAACACAGAAAAAAATGTGGCAGAGAATTCAAACCTTATATCTTCTCATTTCGGCGGGACTCATTGCGGCACTGTGCTTCTCCCCCGCCTATAAGCTTGCCGGGGCCGACGGACTAACGGAAGTATCGTACTGGATGCTGCAGAAGCCGTTTTTCGGCATACTGCTGGGCATTCTTGCTTTCCTTGTAGTGCTTGCCCTGGTGGTGTACAAGTCCCGCATCCTACAGATGAGGCTTGCGGTTCTTAGTGGCATCATCGCCCTCGGCATGCAGGTCTGGCTGGCATGGATGTACTTTACCTGGGAGGGCCCTGTTTTCAGATGGACGGTGATTTTCCCCTTTGTAGTGTTCATCTGCAACCTCCTTGCGGCCCGCGGCTGCTTCCAGGACCAGCTGATGGTGGAAAGCGCATATCGCATTAGGGAAAGGCGCAAAAGAGGCGGTAAAAAATAATTTTCGTATCTTTGCAAGTTATTGTGAGAACGAGCATTTGCGAAATACTGGGAATTGAGAAACCCATCTTCCAGGGCGGCATGGCATGGATAGCCGATGCCCGTCTGGCTGCTGCCGTTTCCAGTGCCGGAGGCCTGGGTCTGATTTCGTCCGTAAACACTTCGGCCGAAGCAGTGAGGCAGGAGATTCGCAAAGCCCGGGAACTCACCAGCAAGCCTTTCGGTGTGAACGTAATGCTGGCGCATCCGAATGCGGCCGACGTAGCGCGCATAGTGATTGAAGAAGGCGTTGGCATCGTAACCACAGGCGCCGGCTCTCCTTCGCCTTACATGGAGGCATGGAAAGCCGCTGGTGTAAAGGTGATTCCGGTTGTTGCGTCCGTAGCCTATGCAATTAAGGTTCAGAATCTTGGCGCCACTGCAGTGGTTGCAGAAGGGGCCGAATCCGGTGGCCATATTGGAGAACTCCATACCATGGCCCTGGTTCCTCAGGTTGTAGATGCAGTGGATATCCCTGTAATCGCCGCAGGAGGTATTTTCGACGGCCGCGGCGCTGCCGCCGCCTTCATGCTGGGCGCTTCCGGCGTGCAGGTTGGAACGCGTTTCCTTTCGGCCAATGAATGCCTGGTGCATGAGAATTATAAAGAGCGCTTGATTAAGGCGTCCGACATAGGCACGATTGTCACCGGCACCCGCACCCACGACGCAGTGCGCGCACTGAAAACGCCTTTTACCAAGAATTTCGCAAAGAAAGAGGCGGACCTTTCAGTCTCGGACGACGAACTCCGCGCCTTCGGCACCGGGTCCGTGCGCAAGGCCGTTTTTGACGGGGACCTTGCCGGTGGCACTTTCCTTGCAGGTGAGGTGTCCGGCATGATTACGCGCACCCAAAGTGCCGAAGAAATAGTAAATGACATAATCGGAGGGGCCGAAAAGCTGCTTAAGGCCGCCCCTTCAAAGTGTGGTGGAAAAAGTTTCGCAGGTCCCACAACACTTATTAATCAGCAATAATTTAGCACCTGCGAAACTTAGGTAAGAATATGGAACCGAAACGTGTTGTGATAACGGGTATGGGAGTGATCTCATGCGTGGGACAGGATGTCGATACGTTCTGGGACAACCTTAAGAACGGTGTCTGCGGAATCGACTATGTGGAAGAGTTCAAGGACATGCCCGTCACTTTCGCAGGAAAGGTTAAGGATTTCGATCCCGAAAAATACGGTATGGACAAAGCTTTTGTCCGTAAGCAGGACAACTTTACCCTTTATGCAATGGGTGCCGCATACCAGGCCATGGGCCAGGCCGGCCTTCACTGCGAAGGGGAAGACGCCAATATCGACCCTTACAGACTTGGAGTCTATGTGGGCTCCGGCATCGGCGGATTTGAAGTCCAGTACCGCGAAACACAAAAAATGATCGAAGACCCTACCGGGCAGTGGATTTCACCGCTTTTCATCGCAACCATGATTTCCAACATCGCGGCCGGCCATATCGCCATAAAGCATCAGGCCAAGGGGCCATGCCTTGATATCGTAACGGCATGCGCGACTTCGTCCCACTGTATCGGCGAGGCTTTCCGTGCAATCCGTCACGGCTATGCCGACGCAATTATAGCAGGCGGTGCCGAACACGCTTCCATTCCTATCGGCGTGGCGGGATTCTTCAATGCAAAGGCACTTACGCGCGCAAAGGACCCCAAATACTCATCGCTGCCCTTCAACGCCAACAGGCAGGGCTTCGTGATGGGTGACGGCGCAGCTGTGCTGGTTATGGAATCCCTGGACCATGCGCTGGAGCGCGGCGCAACCATCTACGGTGAAATCGTGGGTTACGGCAACACATGCGACGCTTTCCACGCCACCGCACCACGTCCGGACGGCAGCACCCAGGCACAGTCCATCAAAGATGCCCTTACCGAGGCAGGTTTCGACCCTGCCAAGGATAACCTTTACATCAACGCGCACGGAACAGGCACACACCTTAACGACGTTGCCGAAACCCTGGCCTGCAAAGTTGCCCTCGGAGACTACGCCTACAAGGCCCACATCTCCTCCACCAAGTCAATGACTGGACACATGTTCGGCGCCGCCGGTGCCGCAGAGGCAGTCGCAACCATCCTTGCACTGAAGGAAGGCATCTGCCCTCCCACCATCAATCTGGACGCCCCGGACCCCGAACTGGACCTGGACTACACCCCCAATAAGGCCGTCAAGACGGACCTTACCATCGGCATTTCCAACTCCTTCGGCTTCGGCGGTCACAACGCCTGCGT
>CAMOIT010000082.1 GCA_946616285.1 uncultured Bacteroidales bacterium
GTGAGCTGGTGAAGGTCAAGGCCCTTTTCGTCTTCGTGCAGCCATTTTTCCCAGCGGTGGGAGGCATGGACCTCCTCCAGGAGGATTTCCTTCATGTGGGAAAGGACGGCTACGCGGCCTTCGGCCTCAAACTTCTTTTCAAGCTCTTCCAGTTCGCACAGAGCCCTGTATTCGCTGATTGTGAATTCCGGTCCTACGTTTGCGGCGCCCATTCCGCAGAGCGGATACTGCTCCGGATTCTCTACATCGTCGGTATAATGACCCTTGATGTAGCTTCCAAGCGGGCGTACTTTGGACGTGAGGCGTCTGGCCACTTCAGTGTCGAAGAGGGTGGTGTCCAGGTCGGTGCCAACCTTTCCTACGATGAAGCAAGGCCAGACGTCGTCAAGTCCTGCAACCATTAACCTTTTTTTCAATTCACTTATGAAAGTGTCAAATGTGGTTTCATCGGCAAGGCCGCCGTGAACCTCCTCCGTACCCACCTCATAAGAAATAGGCGCTATGCCGTGGGCCTTTCTGAAGGCTTCCGTGTGGGCGATGAGTTCCGCGGTGCGTTCTGCTACCAGATGAATATCGATGATTTCCCCTTTGGGAACATTGATGTCTACGGTGGGGTCTACGTGGATGAGGTCATATCCGGCGAGGACAGCGGCCTCGAAGGATTTCTTTACGCCGTTCATGGCGTCTTCCACGCTCCATTTTTCTGTCCTTTGCTTGTCCTTGAGCCAGGGACCGCCGTGATCGATGGCGATGATGACTGGACCGGTGAAGTTTACGCGTTCCGTTTCGAAACGCACGGTGCGCACAAATTCTTCCTGGGTCATCCCGGTATAGCCGCCGTCACAGTCTACCTGGTTGAGGGTGGCTGCGAAATATATAGGGGCATTGTTGCGCTTTGCAGCACGGAGGGAAGCCCTGATCACCGCCGGGGAATTGGGGCAGGCTGCGAAGATGGTGCGGGGGATTCCGGTCTTCGCATGAAGTTCGTCGATACGGTGAAGAAGCTGTTCTGTCTTTTTCATATTACATATATAAGGTAACACCCTCGACAACGCGGGAGATATTTCCCGAAATGGAGGGGCTGTCCGGGCAAAGCCCGCGTTCAATCGATTTGAAATACCCGAGAAGCTGACCTACGAATACGTATGAAACGCATCCATAGCAGACGGGCATTACTCTTGGAAGGCCGGTTTCAATGCAAAGGTCATAGCAGGAAGGGTCGATCTGAGGCTTTTCGAAGCACACGATTACCGATGCCTTTACCTTATTGTTGGCGCACACCTGATTGATGAGGTCTTTTTCATAGCGCTGCACGTCGGGATTGGGAGAAACCAGGTAGACCATCAGGGACTCACTGTTGACCAGCGCCTTGGGACCATGACGGAATCCGAGGAAAGAATCATAGGCGCACATGACCTCGCCGTCTGTGAGTTCCTGAAGCTTGAGGCGGCATTCTTCCGCTACGCCTTTCATCGGGCCGGAACCAAGGAAGATAGCCCTCTTGAAATCGAGTGCGGCAATTTTTTTGATGTCTTCCTCGTATTTGGACAGGGCCTTGAAAACACAGGCCGAAAGGGTTTCGATATACTCTTTCTGGGCATCGATCCTGTCGATATTGGCGATAAGCGAGCATGCAAGCAGCATTGTGGAATAGCTGCTGGTCATAGCCAGGGAGAGGTCGTTGGTCTCAGGAGGCAGGAGTACGGTGAGGATGTTGTCGGCCTTGGTGAGGGCCATCTTTCCTTCTGCGTTGCAGGTGATGAAAATGTGGGCGACGCTGCCTGCTGTCTTGTTGACGGCCTTTACTGCACCAAGGCTTTCGGGAGAATTCCCCGAGCGGCCGAAAGACACCAGAAGCACCTTGCTGTCCTTGGAGAAGTACATGTACGGAGTTGTGATGATATCGGTGGTGGCGATAGCCTTTGCACCTCTGAAAGGGGTATTGTGCAGTGCCGTCTCCAGTGCGTCTCCTATATATGCCGATGTGCCGGCTCCCGTGAGTACGATTTCGTATCCCTGCTCCAGATATTTGCTCGTGAAGGTAGCAATTTCATCCTTTCTTCCACGGATGATTTCATAAGCCTCCAACCATACGTGGGGCTGCTGAAAGATTTCTTTGTATGTGTGTAATACTGGCATTATTAGCGTAAGTTAGTACGCAAATATAAAAAGAATGATTTTAATGTTTCGATTTTTGATGATGGAATTACAAAAAACAAAACGGACAAACTCGAGGTCTGCCCGTTTAATGCGCTGTTAATCAGTGATTTGTTAAATAATAAAAAATATTTCGTGCCCTTTCGTTTTTATACTGGAACTGTTTCGACGTTCACTTTCAATCCTTTTAGCTGCTTTTTTACATTGGAAGGAAAGCGGTTGTCTGTTATGATGGTATTGATTTTCGAAACGTCTGCAATGAATGCCAGAGCCCTTTTATTGACTTTGGATGAGTCAAATACGGCAATGACCTCACGTGCACGGGTTATCATTACCTGGTTTGTGCTGGCTTCTTCCACGCTGGGCGTAGAGAGTCCGGATTCCACGGAGAATGAGTCGACGCCGAGGAATAGTTTGTCTCCATACAGAACTCTCAGGTTGGATTCTGCAAGGGGACCAACCGTGGAGTGGCTCGATTCCCTTACGGCGCCACCTATTAAAATTAATTTAAAACGCTTGTATTTAAGCGCTTCCGTGGCGGCTGTAATAGAGTTGGTGATAATTGTCAGGTCCTGGAAGTTCTGAAGGTTTTTCACTATCTCAAGGGCCGTAGTCCCTGAGTCTATGATGATCGTATCGCCTTCTTTGATATGGGCGGCTGCAGCTCTGCCGATGGCTTCCTTTTCATGGGCGTTGACAAGTTTCTTGAAATTGATGTTTCGTTCTTCCGCTTCAAGAGCAGGTGCTTTTGCGCCGACGATGGCGCCTCCGTGCACCCTTAGAAGCAGTTTCCTGTCTTCAAGTATGCGAAGGTCTTTTCTGATCGTAACCTCTGAAACTCCAAATATCTTGCTGAGTTCGGTCACATTCACCGAGGAGTCTTCCTTGACTTTCTGGAGTATGGAAGAACGCCTGCCTTGTGCTGAGCTGTATATGTCCATGATGATAAGGTTTTAGTGCGGTGCAAATATAAGTAATATTTCAATATGAAACAAAACGAAATGTTATTTTAAAAATAAATGTTGTTTTAGTATGTGATTTATGGAGGATTTTTGCCATATTCGTAGCATTAGACTACACAGTTATGAAACACTTTGATATCGCAGCCATCGGAGAACTGAATGTAGACATTATCCTGAACCGCATCGAGTCGGAACCGGAAATCGGCAAGGAGAAGTTTGCAAAAGACATGAATGTTACACTTGGCAGTTCTACAGCCATCTTTGCGGCAAACGCATCTGCCCTTGGAAGCAAAGTGTGCTTTGTGGGCATGGTGGGGAAGGATTCCTTCGGCAATCTGGTCCGCACGTCCCTTGAGGCCAAGGGTGTGGATACCACCTATCTGATCGAAGGCGAAACGCCCACCGGCGCCACAATCTGCATGAATTACGGAGAAGACCGTGCCAACCTTACCTACCAGGGCGCGATGGACGTGATGGGTTTTGCCGATATAGACAAGAAAGTGTTTGACGAGGTCTCCCACATTCATCTTTCATCCCTCTTCATGCAGTCGGCCCTTCTCAGGGACATTGACAAGGTCCTGGACCTCGCAAAGGAAAAGGGAATTACGGTTTCCCTGGATACGCAGTGGGATCCCATGGAAACGTGGGCCCTGGATTTCAGGAAGGTCCTGCCCAAGATAACCATCTTCATGCCCAATGAGAAGGAGCTCATGGCACTTACCGGAACGGAAGATCTCGAGAGTGCAATATCGGCAGTGATGCCGTACCTTGGCAATGCCATGGTGGTGAAATGCGGGTCAAAGGGGTCCCTGCTCGTCAGAAAGGACGGAAGCATGAAACTCCTCCCGGCCTTCCTTAACGAGGATGTGGTCGATGCCATCGGCGCAGGTGACAGTTTCAACTCAGGTTTCATCACCGCTTTCGTGAAGGGGCTTTCCCTCGAGGAATGTCAGGAAACAGGAAATCTCACAGGCGCCGTGAACACGACAGCCTCCGGCGGAACCGGTGCATTCACATCCATTGAGGATGTCCGTAATATCTGTAGGAATAAATTCGGAAAAGAAATCAAAATATGAAAAAGCTGATAGCCGGAATCCTTCTCCCGCTGCTGCTCTCCTGCGGCAGGGAAATACCCCAGGACAGGCTTCTCTCCGGGAACCGCACCTTAAAGGATATTGCCGCCGTGGTTGAAACATCGGCATCCGGCAGCATGAACATAAGGACCGTTGCATTTGTGAACAACGGACCGGCCCCCGTGAGCATCGACGCCATGGAAACCTCCCTTGTAGAGATTAAGGGTGCCGATGTCTGGACCTTCCAGCCTTCGTCTACATCTGAACGCAAGGACTGGGCATTCCCGGTAGAGAACGGTTTTTACCAGCGGAATTATTTGGGAATGAACGACAGCGACTATGGCGGCGGCATTCCCATGGTCTGCCTCTGGACAAAAGACCGCAGCATCAGCGTCGGCCTTGCAGAACCCACCATCAAACTGGTTTCAATGCCAGTAGACCGCAAGGGCAATGTGACAAGGGCCCGCATCCGCCAGGACTTTGAAACTCCCGTTATCCTCCAGCCGGGAGATACCCTCCGTTCTTTCAGGCAGTTCGTGATGGAGGGCACCGGAGACTTCTTCCAGCCGCTGCGTAATTATACCTCTTATATGAAAGAGACCTTCGGGTTCGCTTCTCCCGTTTCTCCGGAAAGTGCTTACGAGCCCGTTTGGTGCGCATGGGGATATGAACGCCAGTTTACGGTCGATGAGGTTATCGGCACGCTTCCCAAGGTTGTTGAGCTGGGATTCACCTGGGTAGACATTGACGATGGCTATCAGTGGTGCGAAGGGGACTGGGAGGCAAATGACCGCATCGGGCCCGCAGGAATGCGCCGTCTCACCGAAGCCGTCCACAACGCGGGCCTCAAGGCTAAGATTTGGTGGGCGCCCCTGGCGGCCGATCCCGGCAGCAATCTGGCAAAGAATCACCCTGAGATGCTGCTCCTTCAGAAGGACGGCACCCATGAAGATATCTCCTGGTGGGACAGCTGGTACCTTTCACCGGTGAATCCGTACACTCAGAAGTATACCCTTGACCTTGTGGATATGTTTCTCAAGGACTGGGGCTATGACGGATTCAAACTGGACGGCCAGCATCTGAATCTCTGCGCTCCTGATTACAATCCTGCAAGCGGCCTGGCAAGCCCCGGAGACGCTCCCGAGCGCATGCCGGAGTTCTTCAAAGCCCTGTATGAAAGGGCCCAGGAAGACCGTCCCGGCGCCGTTGTCCAACTTTGTCCCTGCGGCGATGCCTTCAATTTCTT
>CAMOIT010000083.1 GCA_946616285.1 uncultured Bacteroidales bacterium
CACCCAGCTCTGGGAAACCACCATGGATCCTTCCCGCCGTGTCCTTCGCCAGATTACAATAGAGAACGCCGCGGAAGCGGAGCGTACCTTCTCCATGCTCATGGGAGATGATGTCCCGCCGCGCCGGGCCTTCATCGAAGAAAACGCTCACTATGCAAATATCGACGCCTAAAATACCGCGGAAATATTTCCCGCTTGCAGTTCTTTTCGCAGTCCTTGTGCTACTTATGCCAAGGACCGCGAAATTCAATTATGACTACAAGAAAGGCACGCCCTGGCCATACGAAACCCTTATTTCCCAGTTCGACTTTCCCATCCTGAAGACGGAGGAGCAGATACAGGAAGAAAGGGATCAGGCCGGAACCATCGTGGTGCCGTATTACCGTTTTTCGGACGAAGTTACTTCCACGGTGGTAAAGAACGCCCAGAGCGTGGACCTTGGCTCTTTCAACAGCCTCCGTCCGTCGGTGGTGAACAAGCTTGGAGTAATTTACGGAAAGGGCGTAATCTCGGACGGCAAGGTTAAGCTGGACCACCGCGCCGCCCAGGTTTCGGATAACCTGATATATATCCAGCGCAATAAGAGGGCCGTCCAGTACCCCAGGTCGGAGGTTTACAAAGTATCTGAGGCAAGGGACCAGCTGGTGGCCATGCTCGCGCAGACCTATCCCTCGGTTAACCTGGATTCCCTGTTCCGCCGCAGCGGCCTGTACGAGGTTATCGTCCCCAATCTCCTTTACGACAAGACCATGACGGAGCTCACCCACGCAGATTCGGACGACTATGTGTCCCCGACGCTGGGATATGTGAAGGCCGATGAAAAGATAGTCTCGAAAGGGGAGATAGTAACGGCGGAAATCGCTCAGATTCTGGACAGTTACAAAGCGGAATACAACAAGGTTTTCGGTTACAGCGGCCCACGTGTGCTGCTTTTCCTGGGGAACATACTCCTGGCGCTGGCCATGCTGGTGGTGCTTTTCCTTGCGCTGCAGTTCACAGCACCGAAGATTTTCGAAAGATGGAACCGTTACCTTTTCGTGCTTACGGTTTTCCTTCTTGCCGCTTTCGTTACTTTCTTTGTGGAAAAGTACGCTCCCACTTACATGTACATGGTGCCGTTTCCGGTCTTCGCGCTGTATCTGCAGGCTTTCTTCCGCAGGCAGCAGGTTTTCCCCATGTACGTGGTAATACTGCTGCCGCTTCTTATCTTCTGCGGCAACGGAATGGAGCTTTTCGTGATGTACCTCACGGCAGGCGTTGTCACGCTCCAGACCTTCCCGAACCTGAGCAAAGGCTGGCAGCAGTTCCTTAACGCCGCCATCATCTTCGGCGTGGAGCTTGTGATCTTCGGTGGCTTCCGCCTCATCGACGCGGGCAGCAATTCGGCCTGGTGGATAGACGCCGTTCTGATTTTCGTCGGCTCGGCCGCCACCGTTGCGCTATATCCGCTGATTTATCTGTTCGAGAAGATATTCAACCTGGTGTCCACAACCCGCCTTATCGAGCTTGCCGACACTTCCAACCCTCTGCTTCAGGAACTTGCGGTTAAGGCTCCCGGCACCTTCCAGCACTGTCTGCAGGTGATGAACATAGTCGAAGCCGTGGGCCGTGCGACGGATGCCAAGGTTCCGCTCCTTAAAGCCGGCGCCCTGTATCACGACCTTGGCAAGATGCAGAACCCTCTCTGCTTCGTGGAGAATGAGTCGTCGACTCCTGGCGCGCCCAAGTATCATGAGGGGAAAAAGCCCGAGGAAAGCGCCGCCGACATTATCCGTCACGTGGACGACGGTCTTGCCATTGCAGAAGAACACCGCCTCCCGGAGGACATCAAGGCCTTCATCCGCTCCCATCACGGCACTTCGTGTGCTGCCTATTTCCTGAACAAGTACCTGAATGACGGGGGAGACCCTTCGGCAACTGACGTATTTTACTATCACGGCCAGAAGCCCACGACTAAGGAGGAGGTTATCCTTATGGTTTGCGATTCCATCGAGGCTGCGTCACGTACTCTCAAGGAATTCACGCCTGAAGCGGTGGACCGCTTTGTGGAAGGGATTGTGGCAGGCAAGGAAAAGGCCGGTCAACTGGAAGACGCGGACATCACCCTGCACGACCTGAACCTGATGAAACGCATGCTCAAGACTTATCTTCTGCAGATTCATCACGCCCGCGTGGCCTATCCAAAGCGAAATGGTTGATACTTCGGCAAAATTTTACTACCTTTGCCGCCCCATTTGAAATAATAACTAATACATAATATGAACGTTTCCAAAAATCAGCCCGATGCCCTGAATTATCAGGTGACCATCGAGATTTCAGCGGCCGACTATTCGGAGCCGCTTCGCAAGCGCCTTAACGAATACCGTCGCCAGGCCGATATCAAAGGTTTCCGCCGCGGCACCGCTCCCATGAGCCTTATCCAGAGAATGTACGGTGACCAGGCCCTCTATGACAGCGTGAACCGCCTTGTGGGCGAGACCCTGGACAATTTCATCAAGGACGAGAAAATCCGCATAGTGGGCGAGCCCATGCCCTCCGAGGACCAGCCCCAGATTTCCTGGCAGGCAGGCGAGGACTTCACTTTCAAGTTCGACATAGCCCAGACTCCCGAGCTCAACTTCACCGTTGGCAAGGAGGACAAGGTTCCTTACTACGAGATTAACGTAACCGCTGCGGAGAAGAAAGCCACCCGCGAGGGTATGCTCCAGCAGTATGGCGCTCTTCAGGAGGGCGAAAAAGCCGGCGAGAACGATTACATAATCGCCGATATCTCCAATGAAAGCCACAAGGCCGAGGGTGTGTACATCTCCGTTTCCAATGTGGCTGAGGAAGCCCGCGGTGCATTCGTCGGCCGCAAAGCCGGTGACAAGTTCAAGGTAGACGTTAACGCCGCCTTCACCAACGAGACTGACCGCGCAGCTATGCTTAAGGTGGATAAAGCCCGCCTGGCAGAGCTCGATCCGATGTTCGAGTTCACCGTGGTGAATGTCAAGACTTTCGTAGCCGCCGAATCCAACCAGGAGACCTGGAACAAGATGTTTGGCGAGGGTACAGTCAAAAGCGAAGAAGAATTTGACGCCAAGGTTGAAGAGCAGGTAAAAGCCTCCCACGAGCAGGAAGCCAACTACCGTTTCGGCGCAGACGTACGCAAGTACTTCGTCGAAAAGGCCGCTCTGGAGCTTCCCGAGGCCTTCCTCAAGCGCTGGCTGGTGTATGCCAACGAAGGCAAGTTCTCCGCCGAAGACGTGGAGAAGGAATTCCCCGGCTTCATCGAGGACTTCCGCTGGCAGCTTGTCCGCGGCCGCATCATGCAGATTTTCGACCTTAAGGTCTCCCGCGAAGACATCCAGGCCGCTGCCGAATCCTACGTTGCCTATCAGTACGCAATGTACGGCATGGGCGGCGTTCCCCAGAACATCATCAAGTCTTCGGCCGAAAACCTCCTTAAGGACCAGAACCAGCTTCGCCGCCTTGAAGAGCAGTGCGAAGACAACAAGGCCATCGCCCGCGTCCGCGAGGAAGTTACCCTCCAGACCAAGAAAATCTCCATGGACAAATTCCGTGAATTGAAGTAATCACTGTCATTCTGGTATTTTTTGTCATACCGACTTTTTTTTGTCATACCGACTTTTTTTTTGTCATACCGAGCGTAGCGAGTGTATCTCATGAACGAATTCGATAAATTTGCAGTGAAGGGAAGGGGCATCTCATCGATGACCCTTTCTCGTTACACGTCCGCAGTGGACGCGTACATCAATCCCACCATCACCGAGGAGCGCAAGCTCAACGTGGCCCAGATGGATGTTTTCAGCCGCCTGATGATGGACCGCATCATATTTCTGGGCGTTCCCATCGACGACGACGTTGCCAACATCATCCAGGCCCAGCTGCTTTTCCTGGCCTCCAATGACCCTTCGGCCGATATCACCATGTACCTGAACACTCCGGGCGGACAGGTCACCAGCGGCCTTGGCATTTATGATACCATGCAGCTTGTGCAGCCTGATGTGGCTACCGTGTGCACCGGCATGGCCGCCTCCATGGGCGCAGTACTGCTCTGCGCCGGCGAAAAGGGCAAGCGTTCGGCCCTGCCGCACTCCCGTGTCCTCATTCACCAGCCCCTCGGCGGTGCACAGGGCCAGGCTACAGAAATCCTCATCGCCGCCAAGGAGATTGAAAAGACCCGTACGGAGCTTTTCAATATCATCGCGGAACACACCGGCCAGTCGCTCAAGAAGGTCGCAGCCGACGGTGAACGCGACTTCTGGATGAGCGCCGAGGAAGCCAAAGCCTATGGCATGGTGGACGAAATCCTTAGAAAGAGAAAGAAATAATGGCGAAAAAGCCTCATAACCACTGCATGTTCTGCGGCCGGTCGGACGCGGAGGTCCCTTTCCTCCTTCAGGGGATGGACGGATACATCTGCTCGGATTGCGCGCGTCTGGCATCGCAGTACGTGGACGAGATTGAATCGGCCGGAAAGAAGGGCTTCTCCGGTAAAGCCAAGCCTATGGGTCAGGCTCCGAAGCCCCAGGAAATCAAGGCTTATCTGGATCAGTACGTGATTGGCCAGGACAGGGCCAAAAAGGTGCTGTCGGTTGCGGTTTATAACCACTACAAGCGGGTCAATCACAATCTGATAGATAAGCCGGACGACGGAGTGGAGCTGGAAAAGAGCAACATCCTGCTGGTTGGCCCTACCGGAACCGGAAAAACACTTTTGGCCAAAACCATCGCCCGTATGCTGGATGTGCCTTTCACCATCGTGGACGCCACTGTTCTCACTGAGGCAGGCTACGTGGGTGAGGACGTGGAGAGCATTCTTACCCGCCTTCTTCAGGAAGCGGATTTCGACCAGGAAAAGGCCGAAAGGGGAATAGTGTTCATCGACGAGATCGACAAGATTGCCAGAAAGTCCGACAATCCCTCAATAACCCGCGACGTTTCGGGCGAAGGCGTGCAGCAGGCCATGCTCAAGCTCCTGGAAGGCAGTATCGTAAACGTCCCGCCTAAGGGCGGCCGCAAGCACCCGGAGCAGGAGTTCATCCACGTGAACACGCAGAACATCCTCTTCATCTGCGGCGGCGCATTCGAAGGTATCGAGCGGCATATAGCCCTGCGTAAGAATACGCAGATTATCGGCTTCGGGGCCGAAGAAAAACAGCGCATCGCCAAGGACAACCTCCTGGAATACGTAGATGCCATGGACCTCA
>CAMOIT010000084.1 GCA_946616285.1 uncultured Bacteroidales bacterium
TGCCGTTGCGGCCGTTGCGGGTGGGCATCACGCAGTCGAACATGTCGATGCCGCGGGCTATGCCTTCCAGGATATTGGCAGGAGTGCCTACACCCATAAGGTAGCGGGGTTTGTCCTCCGGAAGGAGCGGACAGGTCACCTCCAGCATTTCGTACATCTTTTCGGTGGGCTCACCTACGGCAAGACCGCCCACAGCATAACCGCCGCGGTTGGCGTTGTCCAGTTTAAGAGCATGCTCCACGGCCTGTTTGCGCAGATCCGGATACACGCAGCCCTGGATTATGGGGAACATGGTCTGGGAGTAGCCGTAAAGGGGCTCGGATTCGTCAAAATGCTTTGCGAAGCGCTCCAGCCATCCCTGCGTGAGTTTTAGGGACTTTGCCGCATAGCGGTAGTCCGCGTCTCCGGGGCAGCATTCGTCCAGGGCCATAACAATGTCGGCACCTATCTTTCGCTGAGTGTCGACGTTGTTTTCAGGGGTAAAGATGTGCTTGCTTCCGTCGATGTGCGAGGAGAACTTGCAGCCTTCCTCCGTAAGCTTGCGGATAGGGGCAAGGGAAAAGACCTGGAATCCGCCGCTGTCAGTCAGTATCGGTCTGTCCCAGTTCTCGAATTTATGCAATCCGCCGGCCTTGTACAGCGTATCCAGTCCGGGGCGAAGATAAAGATGGTAAGTGTTTCCAAGAATAATCTGGGCCTTGATGTCTTCCTTCAAATCCTTGTGGTAGACACCTTTAACAGAGCCGACAGTGCCGACTGGCATGAAGATGGGAGTTTCAATCCTCCCATGATCTGTTTCCAGCACTCCAGCGCGGGCCGAAGATGCAGGGTCTGTCGCTATTTTGGTAAACTTTGCCATCTATATCTTTTACAGGATACAAAAATAAGGATTTTTTTGTATTTTTGCGTGATTGGAATACTAATAACACAACTTATATCATGCAAATCAAGATTAAACCCGTCACCTTCAAGCTGATCGCGATGCTTTTCCTGGAGTTCGCCGTCTGGGGCGCCTACCTTACGTCCCTGGGCCGCTACCTCGGAAACATCGGCCTGGGATCTCAGATCAAGTGGTTCTTTGCCATGCAGGGCATAGTATCAATCTTCATGCCCACACTCATGGGTATCGTCGCCGACAAAAAGATCCAGGCGCAGAAGGTGCTCTCCTTATGCCACGGTTTCGCAGGCCTGTTCATGGCCGGTGCCGGCATTTATTGCATGACAGCCGGCGAAGCAGTGCAGTTCGCTCCCCTGTTCATCCTCTACAGCCTTAGCGTGGCATTCTTCATGCCCACTATCGCTCTGGTGAATTCCGTGTCCTACAACGCCATGGCAAAGGAGGGAATGGACCCGGTGAAGGAGTTCCCGCCCATCAGGGTGTTCGGAACCATCGGCTTCATCTGCAGCATGCTCCTTACCAACTTCCTTTCCATCGGCGGAGTGCGCATGCAGGAAAGCTATACGCAGCTCATATCTTCCGGCATCCTGTCGCTGGTCCTTTGCGGCTATGCCCTCAGCATGCCCCCCTGCCCTATTGACAAAACCAAGAAGAACGAGTCTCTGGCCGATGCCTTCGGCCTCAAGGCTTTCTCCCTGTTCAAGGACGGGCAGTTCGCCATCTTCTTCATCTTCAGCATGCTCCTGGGCGCTTCCCTGCAAATCACCAACGGCTACGCCAACACCTTCCTGGGCTCGTTCGCCAGCAATCCCGCTTACGTGGATTCATTTGCCGTAAAGAATTCCAACGCCCTAATAGCCATTTCGCAGGCTTCGGAAACGTTGTGCATCCTGCTCATTCCATTTGCCATGCGCAAGTTCGGCATCAAGAACGTGATGCTTATCGCCATGTTCGCATGGGTGTTCCGCTTCGGCCTCTTCGGCCTCGGTAATCCTTCAATGCCTGCAGTGCTGTTGTTTGTTCTCAGCTGCATCGTTTACGGCTTCGCCTTCGACTTCTTCAACATCTCCGGTTCCCTGTATGTGGAGCAGAACGCCCCCGCGGACATCCGTTCCAGTGCCCAGGGCCTGTTCATGATGATGACCAACGGCTTCGGCGCCACCATCGGCACACTCGCCGCCGGTGCAGTGGTGGATGCCTGCGATGTGTTCAACAATCCCGAAGGATGGCCCAACGCGTGGTACATCTTCGCCGGATATTCCCTTGTGGTTGCCATCCTCTTCTGGATACTGTTCAAAGACCCCCGGAAAGTAGTTAAGAAAGCATAACCATGTCACTTGCTTTAGAACTCACTATCCGCGTAGTTGGGGCCGGCCTTATTGGAGCAGCCATCGGCTACGAACGCGAACTCCGCGGCAAAGTGGCCGGCGTACGTACGCACTTCCTGGTGGCTATGGGCGCAGCCCTTTTCATGATTATCTCGCAATATGGCTTCGAGGGAGCCATCAAATTCGACGCCGCACGCGTTGCCGCCGGCGTAGTTGGAGGCTTGGGTTTCCTGGGCGGAGGTATCATCATGAAGAACAAGCACATAAGCGGCCTCACTACTGCGGCAGGCATATGGGTCACCGGTGCCATCGGCCTAAGCTTCGGCGCCGGCATGTACGAACTTTCCATCCTCTGCTGCATTCTCATGCTCTTCTGCATGGAAATCCTTCACTACATGAACTTCAGGATGGGAGATTGCATCGTCAATATCACAATCTCTTCGGAGCAGGAGAAAGACCTCTTTGCCGCCATCCGTCAGTTAGGCAAGCAGGTAGGACGCTTTTCCATGACCAAACAGGGCGACACCTTTAAGGCCGACATAAACCTCATGGTCCGCAAAAAAGACTACCCTCACGCCATCCTTGAAAAGCTGAACGCCTTCCACGGCATCCGCCTGGAAAGCATTGACTGATTAATGATCCTCGTTCAATCGGGGAAATTACGGTTTAGGTATTGTTTTGGCCGCACGGCTGTTGTTCACGAGGATCACTCCGCCGACAATAAGCGTTGCGGCCACAACTTTCTGCCATGTTATTGCATCAAGCCCGACCCAGATGCTGATGACTGTTGCTATTATCGGCTGGACATAGCTGTACATGCTCACGAGCGTCGGCCTTATGCGTTTCTGACCATACGGGATGAGGAAATAGGCGAAGAATGTCGCGAAGACAATCAGATATGCTATTTCCCAAAGTACTTTCGGCTGAATGGCCGCATAGTCCGTTGTAAGCAGCCCCCTCATTGAAAATGGCAGCGACATCAGGAGCGAGAACAGGAACATCCACTTCATGAATGTAACAACGCTGTACTTCGAGATGAGCGGGCGGAACACTCCCAGGTACAGAGAGAAGGAGAGGCTGTTTACAAGTAACAGCACAACTCCGAAAGGCGAAGTGGCGCTGGCTCCACCACCATGCACTGTGTTGAAAATTAGAAAGATAACGCCTGCAAAACTAATTGCCACCCCGCCTGCTTTCTTCCCCGTAATCGGCTCTTTCAGAAAGAGATAGGCAAAGAGCATAGTAAAAATCGGGCCAAGAATTCCAAGAATTGCCGCATCAATGGCAGTTACCATCGTGATGGCCCAGAGGAAAGAAAACTGGGTGAGAAACAGGCCGAAAAAGGAAGCTATGGCTATCTTCCACATGTCCCCTTTCTGGATTCTTTCTCTGGGCATGAATAACGAAAGTATCCAGAAAATGGCAGTGGCACCAATAGCCCGGAACGTGAAGAGGACAATGGGAGGCACAGCTTCGGCATTGGCGATATCCTTGCAGAAGACAAGGTTAAGGCCGAAGATTATGTAAGCGGCACCTACGCTTAGATGTCCTTTGAGTGCCTCTGAAGTCATTGACGGCTTAGAAGTCCACTTCGACTGGATCATGGACGAAGGAGCTGATTGTAGCTTTGGCGTCCTTCATGAAATAGACGGCTGTATTGTCGTCGTTCTCGTCATACATCCTGCGAAGGCCAGGGTTGGCATCTAGCATTGCCTTTTTCACTTCCACGCGGTGGTCTTCCACGAGGGTAGCGCTGATACGAATCCATTCGCCCTTGCCGGCGTTATATGCACAGATGGCCACATTGGGGTTTGCCGCAATCTGCTTGGCAACATTCTTGACATGACCGGTCTGGATGTAAAGCTTGCCTTCTATAATTTCAGCGGTTCCGAAAGGACGTACCTGGGGCTTGTCACCGTCTACCGTCGCGATGAAATAGACTCCTGCATCGTGGAGGAAATCTCTTACTCTTTGCATGTTCTCTATGTTATGGGATTTGTAATCGGCGGGATTCTCGGACACAATCTGCTCCTGAATCTTGTTGAACCTTACCGGAAGATTGGCGTACTCCTTGGGAACCTTTATGAGAAGGACGGGTTGCATGGACCAGCCCTGCTTCTCGCCTGCTTTCTCGATGTAGGTAAAGACCAGTTCCTTCCCGTCCGTTTCCAAACTCTGCGCTGACACCTCCGTATAAATGTCCGTTACCGGAAGCACTGCGGCAATGACGAATTCCTTCGAAAAGTCAACTTCAGTCGGCATCCCGTCTTTCCCCATTACGGCAGCAGGTCTGAAAGCAGCCCCGAATGCATCATCTGAATAATAAACGAACTCACCTCCGGACTTGTCCCCGCCGGAGAAGAAATAACGCTGAACCTCAGTGAAAGGAATATCTCCTGCATTTGTGCAGGCTACAAGTGCCGCCAATGCGGCCAAAAGAGAAACAATCTTCTTCATAATTACCGAATAACGCCAAAATTAATCATACAAAAATAATCATTTTCTCTTTTTCAAACTCAATTCGTTCATTTTTGACCATTTTCACTTCTGCCGTGAAGACAAGACCCTCAAGCGTGACGACGAAGGTCACGAAAGAGGCCAAAAACGTGACCTGGACCGTCAAGTGTGACGACGAAGGGAAAGAAACCAGGCAAAAACGTGGCCGTCGCCGTAAATATGTCCGTCGTTAGCGACAATGCCCTTCACGGCATCAAGCTGGAGAGCTTCGACTGACGATGTGATGATGACGAAAAGGTGGATCTGGGGTATTACGGAGGCCTGAAAGGCCGACTCGGGGGAGTTTGAGGGGGAACGCCCCCTCAATGAATAAGGCGAGGCCTGCACCTCCACGAAAAAAGCCCGGCACATGCCGAGCTTTTTTCGTGGAGGTGAGCGGACTCGAACCGCTGTCCAAACGTCGCACCAGGCGGC
>CAMOIT010000085.1 GCA_946616285.1 uncultured Bacteroidales bacterium
TTTGCGTGAAATGTAACAATTTGTTAGACAGCGAATTCCGCAAAATGCTTTCCGGCTTTTTCCGGAAAGCATTTTGGTCTATCCGCTGATATTCAGTTATTTGCATTTCACGGGGTGCGCGTAGTCTTGAAAAAGATTGATTAGGTGTAGGCGGAATTCTTTCCTTTGATTATCTTTGAAAGCCGGAATAACCCGGCGTTGATTGAAGAGCAGTATAGAATATCGAATAACAACTTGCGGTCGCAAAATGCGGCCACAAATTTGAGCAAACGCCGTTCCTTGCCATATGTGTTTACAGAGCATGGCGTCATTATGGCCGCAGCAATATCTACAAAAGCGCTGAATTAGAAGAGACGGCAACCTGTGCAAAAATTGCACAAGTTCGTAATGAAGGCGGAAGGAAAGTTAAAAGAACGAGTAAGTACTATAATCTGGATATGATACTATCCGTAGGTTACCGCGTGAATTCTCGCAATGCAACCTATTTCGTAAATGGGCAAGTGCCATATTAAAAGATTATCTATTACGCGGTTATGCTGTCAACCCAAAATTGGAACAATTGGAAAAACGTGTAGCCCAAAACCGCCCTAACGGTGTCCGAATGCTGCAAAAACACATGGTTGGACACCAAAACCACCCTTGCGGTGTCCGAATGCTGCAAAAACACGCGGTTTGACACCAAAACAGCCCTAACGGTGTCCGAGTGGTGCAAAACGAGTGTGTGCGGTTTATCCAGCCGCCTGCAGGCGGCCCGTGGTATTCCCCCTCCGAGATTTCGTCGGGCTTACGCCCTCCGACATCTCGCCCGCCTGCGGCGGGCTTGCCCAAACAAAAAAATATAGACGCTCAAGCAAGCTTGGCGTCTATATTTTTCCGTTTGGCGGAGGGGACGAGATTCGAACTCGTGGTACAGAATAACCCGTACGGCAGTTTAGCAAACTGCTGGTTTCAGCCACTCACCCACCCCTCCGGGAATGATGTTCCTGAAACTCCCGCGAAATAATGCGGGACTGCAAAGATACGAAAAAAGTCTCAATCCGCAAGAGTTTCGGATTTATTTTCTAAATTTGCTGCACTACATAAACACACTGATTATGAAAGCCGCCAAATTCTGGACAGTCCCGGGACTGTTTTTCCTTATTGCTGCAACCCTTAACCTCGTGGGCCGTTTCGTGGGAAACGCCGTGCTGGCAAGTGCCGTAAAGCCGCTTCTCATGCCGTTGCTGGCCATTACTGCCATCTGCGCAGCGGGGGATATCAATAAGAAAGAAATCCGCATTCTCGTTCTTGCACTCATCCTTGGATGCATCGGGGACGTTTTTCTTATCTATGACGGCTTCCTCTTCTTCGTATTCGGAATGGTCGCTTTCCTTGCCGGCCATGTATGCTACATGTGCCTCTTCGGCGGAAAGTCCTGGAAGGGCTTCACGGCAAAGACGTGGATTCCGGCAATCATAGTGATGGCTGCAATCGTGGCCGTCCTCATCATGCTCATCGGCGTAAAGGGCGCCCTGCTGGTTCCCATGTGCGTTTACGGCTTTGCCCTCATGCTCCTGATGTTCAGCGGCCTTTGCGGAGTCATAAAAGAAAGGACCGCCCCCTGGTGGATAATCCTTGCGGGAACGGTCCTGTTCACATTCTCCGATGCGCTTATCGCCATCGGCACCTTTGGCGGAGACTTCGCCGGACGCGAATTCGTGGTGATGCTCACCTATATCGCTGCCCAGACGCTCCTGGCCATCGGCGCTGTACGTCTTGCACGAAATTAGATTTCTCGACTTCGCTCGAAATGACAGTTACACTTCCGTTGCGGTAGCAAATTCGGAGAGGAAGCGCATGTCGTTTTCGAAGTAGTGGCGGAGGTCATTCACCTGCCACTTGAGCATTGCGATGCGCTCTACACCCATGCCGAAGGCGAAGCCGCTGTACTGGGCGGGGTCGATTCCGCTGGCCTTGAGCACGTTGGGGTCTACCATTCCGCAGCCCATGATTTCCAGCCAGCCTGTGCCCTTGCAGATGTTGCAGCCCTTGCCGTGGCAGATGTTGCAGCTTACGTCCACCTCTGCCGACGGCTCCGTGAACGGGAAGTAGCTGGGCCTCATCCTTATCTCAGTCTCCGGGCCGAACATTTCGCGGGCGAACAGCAGGATAGCCTGCTTAAGGTCTGCGAAGGTCACGTCCTTGTCGATATAAAGACCCTCCACCTGGTGGAAGATGCAGTGTGCACGGGCCGATATGGCCTCATTGCGGAACACCCTGCCGGGGCAGACCACGCGGATAGGGAGCTGCTGCGTTTCCATTGTGCGCACCTGCACTGAAGAAGTGTGTGTGCGGAGAAGCAGCGGGTTAAGATGCCCCGTGCTCACGAAGAAAGTGTCCTGCATTTCACGGGCGGGGTGGTTCGGAGGGAAGTTGAGGGCCTCGAACACATGGTAATCGTCCTCGATTTCCGGACCTTCGGCCACGTCGTAACCGAACTTGCGGAAGATTTCCACAATCTGCTGCCTGACGATTGAAACGGGATGGCGGGAACCAAGCGGCTGGGGGTCTCCCGGCATGGAGAGGTCTTCCTTGGGCATGACCTCTGCCGCTGCCTCCTGAGCCTGCTCCTTGAGCTCTTCAATCTTTGCAAGGGCCTGCTTCTTGAGCTCGTTGAGCTTCTGGCCGTATTCCCTCTTGAGTTCCGGAGCAACTGTGCGGAACTCTTCCATCAGTGCAGTGATTTCACCCTTTTTTCCAAGGAAACGGACGCGGGCCTCCTCGGCCTCTTTCTGTGAACTTGCCTTGAGTTCACCGAGTTCCTTGAAAATTTTGTCAATAGCTTCTTTCATAAGGTATGAATTATTTTTTCCTTTTTTCACGTGCTTTTCTGGCCCTTTCTCCGCCGGCCTTCATGTATCTTTTCCACTGGGCCTCGTTGAAGATGCGCTTGTAGGTTGCGTCGATCTTTTCCATCCACTTGTCCCTTACATCGGCATACAGGTCTGTGTTCTCCACTTTGGATTTCTGCATGATGTCCATCTCCTCGCTCATTGCCCTGAAGTCATGGGTGAGGGTGGAATCCACGTAGAATTCCTGCCAGTATTCGAGGTCCAGAAGCTCTGAGAGCCTCTTTACCTCCTTGTCGATGAATTCCATCATCTGCTTTTCCTGCTGCTCCTTAGTCTGGGGCTGATTCTGGGCTCCAAGGCTTGTACTGCCAATCATTAAGGCAGTAAAAAGACAGAACAAACGATAAAATTTCATATATTTGCACATTATTATAGCTTACAAAATTACGCAATTAATCGAAAAAGCGCAAAAACGATGAGAAAAACCTTCTTCAAGGCCCTTGCTGTTGCAGCCGCCATGGCTCTTTCTCTCCAGGAAGGCAATACTTGTACCAATGTGATTGTTACGTCAGGAGCAAGCAAAGACGGCTCTGTCCTGGTGTCTTATGCGGCAGACTCCCATTATCTTTTCGGAGAGTTGTATTATCATCCGGCCGCAGACTGGCCCGCAGGTACAATGCTCAAGATATACGACTGGGACACAAACCGTTACCTTGGTGAGATAGAGCAGGTTCCCCATACCTACCAGACGGTGGGCAACATGAACGAGCACCAGGTCATCATCACCGAGACCACCTGGGGCGGCCGTCCCGAGCTTGAAGACAAGAAAGGCGGAATCGACTACGGTTCCCTCATCTACATCGCCCTTCAGCGCGCAAAGACCGCCCGCGAGGCCATCGACGTCATCGTGGAGCTTGCAAACCGCTACGGCTACGCATCCGAAGGCGAAACCTTCTCCATTGCCGACAAGCGCGAAGCCTGGATCATGGAGCTCATCGGCAAGGGAATGAACGTGAAGAACGGCGTGAACATGCAGAAGGGTATCGTCTGGGTTGCCCGCCGCATCCCCGACGGAGCCATCTGCGCCCACGCAAACCAGGCCCGCATCGGCAAGTTCCCCCTCAACGACCCCGACAACTGCCTCTACTCTCCGGACGTCATCACCTTCGCCCGCCGCAAGGGCTATTTCGACGGCCTGGACAGCGAATTCAGCTTCAAGAAGGCCTACTGCCCCATCGACTTCGGCACCGTCCGCGGCTGTGACGCCCGCGCCTGGAGCGCCTTCAACATCCTCACCGACGGCTGGTTCTCCTTCTACGACGAAAACGGCTCCCCCGTCACCCGCGACGCCTACACCTACCTTGACTACGTCATGGGCGAAAACCTCGAAGGCGACATCCCCCTCTGGGTCTACCCCCGCAAAAAGATAGGCGTAAAGCAGGTTGCCGATGTAATGCGCGACCACTTCGAAGGCACCCCCATGGACATGACCCAGGATATCGGCGCAGGCGGAAACGCCCTTCCTTACCGCTGGAGGCCGATGGAATGGAAGAACTACGACGGCCAGACCTTCATCAACGAAAGGGCCATCGCAACCCAGCAGACCGGCTTCTGGATGGTAGGACAGGCCCGCAATTACGTCCCCGACGTGGTTGGAGGCATCCTCTGGTTCGGCACCGACGATGCGGCCACCTCCTATCTCACCCCCATGTACACCAGCATCTCCAAGGTTCCCGAGTGCTTCCGCGAGGGTAACGGAGACCTTCTCCACTACTCTCCCACGGCATCCTTCTGGATTAACAACCGCGTGTCCAACGCCTGCTACAAGATGTACAATGTCATGGCCGGCTATGTGCGTAAGAAGATAGACGCCTTCGAGATTGACCAGATGGAGCGCAAGACCCATTCCGTAGACAGCGCCGCCGTCGTCATGTACAACGAGGTTGCAATGAAAATCCAGAAGAAGATGCAGTCAAACGGCGGAATGATATCCCGTGCCCCGTTCAAGAACGTCACCAAGTACGTCACGAACTACTGCGTCAAAACCGCCCAGGACCAGTTCCAGGCCTGGACCGACCTTGAAACCGAACTCCTTGTAAAGTTCATGGACGGC
>CAMOIT010000086.1 GCA_946616285.1 uncultured Bacteroidales bacterium
CCTGCTTTTCCCACATGTAGGTGCTGCCGAGCTTGGTCTTGGTCTGGCCTTCGAAGATGGGCTCCTGGATTTGGATTGCTATTGCGCCCACTATGCCCTGGCGGATGTCTTCGGGCTTGTAGTCTTTCCTGAAGAAGTCCTTGAAAGTCTTGGCGATGGCTTCCCTGTATGCGGCCAGGTGTGTGCCGCCGTCGCGCGTGTGCTGGCCGTTGACGAAGGTGGAGATGTTTTCGCCGTAACTGTTTCCGTGGGTGAGGACTATCTCTATATCTTCTCCTTCCAGGTGGATCAGGGGGTAGAGCGGGGTTTCGCTCATGTTTTCCGTTACCAGGTCCAGAAGGCCGTTTTCGCTTTTGTAGGGTACTCCGTTAAGGTTAAGGGTGAGGCCTTTCTTAAGGTAGGAGTAGTTTTTGACCATGGTCTCCACGAACTCCATGTGGTAGGAGAAGCCGTTGAAGAGGTCTTCGTCGGGGGTGAAGCGGGTGAAGGTGCCGTTTTTTTCGTTGGAGGGGACAATGCCGCTTTCAAGAAGGACGCCTCTTGAGAAATGCGCGTAGGAGCACTGGCCCTCGCGGTACGAAGCTACGTAAAAGTCCGTCGAAAGGGCGTTTACGGCTTTGGTGCCGACGCCGTTCATACCTACCGACTTCTTGAAGTTGGCATCATCGAACTTGCCGCCGGTATTGAGCTTGGAAGTGGCGTCCACCACCTTTCCGAGGGGGATTCCGCGTCCGAAGTCCCTGACCGTTACTGTGCGGTCTTCGATGGTGATATCGATCTTCTTGCCGAAGCCCATGGAGAACTCGTCGATAGAGTTGTCTACGATTTCTTTAAGGAGAACGTATATGCCGTCTCCCTGCCTGTCACCGTTGCCGAATCGGCCGATATACATGCCGGCACGGCGGCGTATGTGCTCGTTCCATTCCAGGGTCTGGATGGAATCGTCGTTGTAGCTTGTATTTATTTTTTCTGCCATTTAAGGGCCTTTTTTGTCGACTTACAAATATACGCAAAATAGCTGGATTCGCAATCCTTGAACTTTTGATAAAAGTTGTGTATATTTGAAAAATTTTTGGAAGTAAACTTATTTGCAATATGAAAAAGATTCTTTTTGCATTAGCTGCCGTAGCCCTTATCCTTGGTGCCTGCAAGAAAAACGCTCCGGTAGACCCTACCAAGCCATCCTTCACCTGGACTGACAATGACAGTTTTGCCCAGATGGAAATCACCGAGAACATGAGTTCGGTAATTGCCTTGGACGTCCCCAACGGGCTTAATTCTTTTACGATTACATTCCGTGTAGTCCCTGACGGATTTTACCGCGTCATTAATCAGGAAATTTCTATTGCGGCTAACAAGGGAACATCTTCCACACCTTGCGTGTACGATATTATCTCGGACAACACCTTGGCCGCATGGCTCAATACAAAGGGCGCCCTCAGCCCAGCTTCCAACCTGCTTAACGTAAAATCGTTACGCCTTGATATCGGCCGACTTCTCTGGGCCAAATACGGAGACGACGCCCACGAAAACGGGGACCGCTTCGACCTTGAGCTTTACGTTAAGGATGCAAACGGCAACGAACTCCGCAAAACCGCCTCTTTCCGCTGGACTTCTGCTCCGGAAGTATCATTCAATGGCATCGGGGCAATCACTTATCTGGACAGTGACAAGGATTTCGAAGGTGCATCTGTTGCTATTGAAGCAAATGGCAAAATTGACGGAATAATCCTTAAGTTCGAGGGTGAAAACGCCGACCCCAACATCATCAACTATATCAATACCAGCGCTAAAGTTGAAAATGGTGTAGTAGACCTTGCTGCCAACAGCGGAAAGGCCGCCAAAGGTCTTGGTCTCATTACCGGAACGTCCGCGGACTTCATCGGCAAGACCAGTTTCTCCCTCAATCTGTCCAGCCTGCTCTTCAACCTCTGCATGCAGAGCGAAGACTCCCGCAGCACGCTCATGACAGTAGAAGTAACCGACCAGCTCGGCAAGACATCGTCGCAGTCTGTAATGCTTGTCTCCGCCAACCTGGGGAAATAAGTTTCGCACATATTTTTTACCGCTAAGGTCACGAAAACGCCCGTCTTCGTGACCTTAGTCGTTACTTTACCTGAGGCGCTAAAGCACACTTCTGCTTCTCATTTCCAGATTCCGTGCTTTACACCCATCATTGTCCTCGCCTAAAGCACACTTCTGCTTCTTATTTCCACATCCCGTGCTTTAGTGGATGGTTGTGTGCCAGGTCTGATGGAAAATGTTCCAGGTCTGTTTTTTTACTACAGTCCTGGTACGCTTTTCTACATCTGATGGATTCTGCTGCTCCCGGTCTGCACGGTTTTGCCATACCCGGCACATTGCTTTGCAGACCTGGCACGGTTTCGGATACGAAGAAAAAAGCGGCCCCGGAGTGATTCGGGACCGCTTTTTTTCGTGATGTGTCTCTTAGGCTTCGGAGATGGCTTCGTTGGGGCAGGTGCCTTCGCAGGCACCGCAGTCGATGCATTCGTCGGCGTTGATTACGTAAGCGGCATCACCGGCGCTGATTGCACCCACGGGGCAAACATCGGCGCAGGAACCGCAGCTGACACAAAGGTCGGGATTGATGATTCTTGCCATAGTTGTTTTATCTTAATTGTTGTTGGTTTCTTTTGTGGCTACAAAAATAGGCATTATATTTGATTTACAAAAACACTGTGCGTATATTTGCACGTATGAAGATGAACTTTGTTACTGCCATATTCCTGCTGGGCATCCTGTCATGCGGCACCAATACTTCCCGGAGCACTGCTTCTGCAATAAGTGCGCCCGAGCAAGATGTAGTTCTTGTACTGGATCCCGATGCTTCTGACTCCAATATCTCCTGGGACAAAACAGTGCATGACTTCGGTGATGTTTCAGTAGAAGACGGCCCGTTAAGTTGCACCTTTACAATCACAAATAACGGAAGCGAACCTGTCGCCATCTTTGAGGTAGTATCATCCTGCGGCTGCACGGACGTAAAATGGACTCGTGAACCGCTGATGCCCGGAAAAAGCGGTACGATATCGGCTACATACAAGAACGAGGACGGCCCCACGGCCTTCGACAAAACTCTTACGGTATATATATCGGGCGTGAAAAAGCCGGTTGTACTAAGGCTGCGAGGCGTAGTCCACGAGAAGAAAAAATCCCTGAGCCAGCTCTTCGGAGCCCAGAAGCTCGGGGATTTTGGCATAAAGACCAGGGAACTCAAGCTTGGGACATTGCGCCAGGGGCTTTCGGCCAGCGAATCTGTAACGGTAGCAAATCTTGGTTCCAGGCCGCTGACGGTAAGTTTTGCCGATGTTTCCCAGCAGTTGTCTCTTACCGTTACGCCCAATCCAATTCCTGCAGGAGCAACAGCCAACCTCACCTATACAGTTGCCGCCGATCCGTCACTGTACGGTCGCAATGCTTATTTTGCCACTCCTGTGCTTAATGGTTCCAAGGCTGCCGGCTCTCTTTCCGTCATGGCATTCACGCAGGAGAATTTTGCGGCCTGGAGCGAATCAGAGCGGGAAAATGCTGCAATCCCCATGTTCGAAAACAGCACGGTAAGCTTCGGCGTAGTTTCTGCCGGTTCTCACATCACGGCTTCCTTCACTTGCAAAAACCGTGGAAAAGCCCCGTTGCATATCTACAAGGCAGATTCTGAAGATCCGGCACTCACGCTAACTGCCGATATCCCGGACATTCCCGCTGGCAACTCTTCTACCATTGACTTTTCCCTGGATACTTCGTTACTGGCAAAAGGCGACTGCGTGATAATGCTAAGCCTCATCACTAATTCCCCGCTCCGTCCAGTAGTTAACCTCTTCGTAACCGGCGAAATCCGCTGAGCGTAGAAGTTAGGCAGTGCTATGGGGCAGGCATAGCCACCCTCGGCTTAAGAGGGAGGGGCCCGCGGCCGTTAAGGCCGTGGGAGGGGTCGCGAAGCGTTCGCCGTCAATTCTTACGGTCTCGGTCACGTTTTGCCCCGTTTTCTTGACCGTCGCCGTCAGAATGTCGGTAGTACGGTATCCGAAAGGCGCAAAAAGGGCGGCCCATAAGTGAGCCGCCCATAGAAAGCGAGGAGTAGAGTGATTAGTCCACAACGGCGCGGGCCATTGCGTCCTTGTAGTACTTCTGGTCCACAAAGACATCCTGCTTGTAAGGGTTGATGTGACGCTTCCTGGAGATGGAGATAATCCAGCAGAGGGCCGCGATATTGGTTACAAGGGCCAGGGCGCTGATGAAGATCATCATGGAAGGATTGGCAGCTACCAGGGAAGGATCCACTGTTGTGCCCACAATCTCGGGAGAAACCGTGGTTGCGGTAATGCCTGCAGTTGCGTAAAGCTGGCTGACGGTTTCGGCTCCATTGGGATAGAGGACGGGAAGAGTAGCCCATTTGAACCACTGCTGACCGTTCTTGAAGGTTTCCTGGAACAGAGGCCATACCTGGGCGAACATGCACCAGATAGCAAGGGTATTGGCGCGGTTCTGGATCCAGCCGCCGCGGTTCCAAAGGAGGGCTGCCACGGTAGGAGCCAGCAGAAGGGCTACGCCGCAGTACCAGCTGTGAGTGGGCAGGCAGTTGTAGGTGTAGGCGAAGTTCCAGATGTCGTAGATGACGATGTAGACCCACGTCATATCGGCCCAGATCATATCCTTCTTGTCCTTGGAAGGCCATACGCTCCACCATGCGGTCATGCAGAAGATGTTTATGATACCGGCGACACCGTTCATTACATTGTGCCAGCCGCCATACTGCCAAACGCCTTCGGAGGTGAGCCACCATTTGTTCCAGCCGAATATGGCAGATTCGAAGTCGGAAGCGCAGGCGATGAGGATGTTGATTGCAACGATGATGAAGGGGAAAGGCTTGAACCAGTGCTTGGCACCGATGCCCCATTTGTACTTGATCATCATGAAGCCGA
>CAMOIT010000087.1 GCA_946616285.1 uncultured Bacteroidales bacterium
GAAAACAAAAGCAGGAGGAAAACTCACTACTTTTGTTTTCCTCCTACTCGATTGTAAACAGCGTGACCGCGGAAACGGGATTTACGCAAAAAGCATGGATTTTGTGTAAATGGCGTGTCCTGGGGACCGATGAGATACGCTCGCTGCGCTCGGTATGACAGGAGATGCCCGGTCGTGGCCGGGCATGACGGAAGCAAGGCCGAAACGGGCCGGGCATGACGAAAACGGGCCGTGCATGACGTCTCAGTACAGCAGCAGTCCCAGGGCGGCGCCGCTCAGGATGATGTAGATTGGATTGACTTTGCCCCAGTAGCCGGCCGCGAAGGCGCCGCCAAGGAGGCACCAGCTTTTCCAGTCGGGGAAGTTGTCGGCGACTACAGATAATGTTGGCGTGAAGCCTGTCCATGTAGTTTTGACCACAAGTATTACGGCCGCGGCACCGATGAGTCCGGCTACGCAGGGCTTGAGCCAGCTCATGGTGCCTGCGTAGAGCTTGCTGGTCTTGAACTTCATGTAGAAGCGCACGATTAGCAGCATTATTATAAAGGAAGGAATCATTAGGGCCAGCGTGGCGGTGAGTGAACCGCAAACACCAAGCAGGTGGCTGCCGGTTGCTGTATACAAAACATCGTAACCCACGTAGGTGGCGCTGTTTATACCCACCGGGCCGGGGGTCATCTGGGAAACGGCAACGATATCGGTGAAGGTGCTTTCCGAAATCCAGGCGTGCTCTACAACCACCTGATTCTGAATCAGTGACAACATTGCATAGCCGCCTCCTATTGTGAATGCGCCTATGATGAAGAATGTCCAGGCAAGCTGGCCCAGCAAAATAATAATGTCTGTCATCTTCCCTGGAAATAAGTTACGCCGAAACCAAGCACCATGACACATATTATAATGTATATGGGCGATACGTTGAGGAATGCCACCAGGGCCAGTGATGCTATGGCAAGGAGCCATTTCCACCATGTGGTGCAGCTCTTTCTGGCCATGTTTATCATCGGCACAAGGATAAGCGAAATGACTACCGGCCGAATGCCTTTGAATGCCTTTTCGACCCATACATTATCCTTGAAGGCAGTGAAGAACATGGCTATTGCCAGGATGATCAGAAAGGATGGAGTGATGCTGCCGAGGGTTGCCGCAATGCTTCCCTTGAACCCGCGCAGCTTGTGCCCGGCGAATATGGATATGTTCACGGCCATCACGCCCGGAGCGCTTTGGGACAGGGCCACTATGTCGGGAAGGTCATCGTCCGAAATCCAGCCGCGGCGGGACATCTCGGCCTGGATAAGGGGTATCATCGCATAGCCTCCGCCAATGGTGAAGGCCCCGATTTTGGCGAAAACCCAGAAGATCTGCCACAAAGAAACTTTTTTGTCCATACAGGTGCAAAGATACCAAAAATCTTTGTCAAGGATATGTGGAATTGCTATATTTGTGAAAAATCGGAACTGTATGAAAAAACTTGCCGCATTAGCACTCGCACTGATAACCATCACTTCACTTAACGCCCGTAAACTCGAACCTTGGCAGGATCCGAATGTCTTCCAGGAGAACCGCCTTCCAATGCGAGCGTCGTTCGTAACAGACCAGCAGCAGACACTTTCCCTTAACGGCAGGTGGCGCTTCCACTGGAGCGAAACAGTCGCAGATCGTCTCAAAGGCTTCGAGTCGATAACCTACAACGACGCTTCCTGGGGCGAAATGCCCGTCCCCGGCCTGTGGGAACTGAACGGCTACGGGGACCCGGTGTACGTGAACATCGGCTATCCATGGAGAGGGCAGTACACGAACAATCCTCCCTTCGTCCCGGAAAAAGGCAATCACGTGGGGCAGTACCGCAGGGTTTTCGACATGGACAATTCGTGGGAGGGGAAGCCCGTGTACCTTTGCATCGGCAGCGCAACTTCCAACGTCCGCGTCTGGATCAACGGCAAAATGGTCGGCTACAGCGAAGACAGCAAGCTGGAAGCCCGCTTCGACGTCTCCAAATTCGTGCGTCCCGGTCTTAATGTCATCGCCCTGGAGATTTTCCGCTGGTGCGACGGTACCTACATGGAAGACCAGGATTTCTGGGCCCTCAGCGGCATCGCCCGCGGCGTGTACCTTTATACGCGCGAAAAGCAGCGCCTGGAAGACGTCCATATCCTTGCCGATATGAACGGTAACATTAGCGTCAAGGCCGAAGTGACAAGCGGCATTTCCAAGGTGTCGATGCGTCTGAAAGATGCTTCCGGCGCCGAAGTCGCAGTTTTTGATGCCAAGCCCAGGAAAGGGAAGGCCGAAGCATCGGCCCGGATTGACGGGGCCAGGCTCTGGAGCGCGGACATCCCTTACCTTTATAATATTCAGGTGAGCGCCATGGACGCCAAAGGCGATGTTGTGGAAAGCGCTTCTTTCCCCGTGGGCTTCCGAACGGTTGAAATACGTGACCGTCAGCTGCTTGTGAACGGGAAGGCGGTTCTTGTCAAAGGCGTGAACCGTCACGAAATGTCGCCGTCCAAAGGCTACGGCGTATCCGAAGCCGAGATGATTGAGGATATCCGCATAATGAAGCAGCTGAATATCAACGCCGTGCGCACCTGCCACTATCCCGACGATCCCCGCTGGCTGGACCTTTGCGACCGCTTCGGCCTTTACGTGGTGGACGAAGGCAATATCGAGTCCCACGGCCTTGGTTTCAGGGACGGATCGGCCCTTCCCCAGAACCCTCAGTACCGCGCCGCGATGCTTGCGCGTGACCAGCGCATGGTCCAGCGGGATTTCAACCACCCCAGTGTAATTATCTGGAGCCTTGGAAACGAGTCCGGCCCCGGCCAGAACCTGGTGGACTGCTATGACTGGATCAAACAGGCCGATCCTTCCCGTCCCGTCCAGTACGAGAGCGCCCTGAACACCCGCTATGACATATCCGATGTTTTCTGCCCCATGTATCTTAAGGTGCTGGACTGTGAGAAATACCTCAATGAGAACCCTGCAAGGCCCCTTATCCAGTGCGAATACGCACACGCCATGGGTAACTCCATGGGCGGCTTCAGGGAATACTGGGACCTTATAAGAAAATACCCCTTGTATCAGGGCGGTTTTATTTGGGATTTCCAGGACCAGGCCTTCTGGAACGGAAAATTCTATGCCTTCGGAGGGGATTACAATATGACCGACCCTTCGGACGGTTCTTTCAACTGCAACGGCATAGTGGCCGCGGACCGAAGCTTTCATCCCCATGCATACGAGGTGCGCTACCAGTACCGGGATATTCTTACAAGTGGAACGCCTTCGGCCTTAAAGGTTTACAACGAGTACTTCTTCCGTGACCTGTCGGACGTGCGCCTTCTCTGGAGCGTCGAAGCAAACGGTGAGCCTGCTTTGACTGGCGTTGTGGAGAATTTGAAGGCCGGCCCCCAGGAGGCTCAGGAGCTGGATCTGGGTATTAGGCAGGCCGACCTGGATGCCCTTGAAGGCACGCTTACGCTTAATCTCAGCTATGTCCTCAAAAAGCCCCGTCCGCTTCTCCCTGCAGGAACGGAAGTGTCTTACGACCAGATACTTATAAGGGATGTGCGCCCTGTTCTCATGGACTGCGAAGGCGGCCACATGGGCTATTTCGACAGCTCATCGGCCCTGGTCCTTAGCGGAACACGCCAAGTCCCCGGAACAACAGGGGAGAGGGAAGCCATCTGGACAGCAACCTTCAATAAGCTAACTGGTGCTCTTTCGTCCTATACCCTTGAGCGTCAGGAGCTTCTGTCCAAGCCACTGATACCCTGCTTCAACCGCGCGGTCACGGAAAATGACCTTGGCACCAACTACCAGAGCAGGCTCAAGATGTGGCGCAAACCCGTCTTCGAAGTGGAGAGCTTCGGCGTTGTTCCGCAGGAGGGCGGATACCTTATCGAAGTGAAATTCAAGCCCTTGCAGGGCAAAGCAGCCGTTTCGGTCTTCTATCATATCTATGCCGACGGCACCCTCTCGGTCGTAGAATCCATGGCCGATGCAGGCGGCCTTTCCCAGGCCCCGGACCTCTTCCGCTTTGGCATGAGTTTCGCCATGCCAGGCACCTTCGACACGCTGGATTTCTTCGGCCTCGGTCCATGGGAAAATTATGCCGACCGCTGCAGCGCTGCAATTCTTGGCCATTACAGGCAGTCCGTAGCGGAACAATATCATTATGGTTACGCGCGTACGCAGGAGAGCGGAACGCATACGGGGCTTCGTTTCTTCCGGATTCTAGACATGGGAGGAAATGGCTTTGAAGTTGCTTCCACGGCCGATTTTTCGGCATCGGCCCTGCCTTATTCCATCGCCGACCTTGATGTGGCGGCAGCGGAAGGGGATCGCGCTGAGAATAACCGCAACGGCCAGAGGGGAGTGGCGCGTCATTCTCTGGAACTTGTACCGTCGGGTCTTACTTACGTGCATGTGGACGCCGTACAGATGGGTGTAGGCGGCGAGAATTCCTGGGGCGATGAACCCCTGGAACAGTACAGGATTCATGCTGCCCCGCGCGAGTTCCACTTTATCCTGTCTCCCGTAGCCAATTTGTAGCATTTTGCCCGGCAAATGAAAAAAACTTAAAAAAAATTTGTCGGGTCGAAAATAATTACTACCTTTGCAGTCCCGTTCGGCAGCGAGCGGGATTTTTAAGCAAGTTCATTGAAAATACTGAAAGACTAAAAGTACAAGCAAGTACCGGAAAAGTGTAACACTTTTCACTTTAAACGAGCGTCGATTTCTTATTAAAGAAATATTTGCGAGTCGTTTTTTCCGAGAACAAACCAGGTGAACGTTGAGGACCGGAGCAACCTTTGGGTTGTGAGGACCGGAGACGGAGGCTGGTGCAGTTATCGGAAAAAAGGGCCGCAAAGAAACTGTCAGGGACAAGCTAAGCATTATAAGAATATACAATGAAGAGTTTGATCCTGGCTCAGGA
>CAMOIT010000088.1 GCA_946616285.1 uncultured Bacteroidales bacterium
TTTTGGGATGCTCGCTTCAAACGGGACTGCAAAGGTAGCAACTTTTTTCGACCTGACAAATTTTTTTTAAGTTTTTTTACTTTTTCGGTAAAAGGCAAAAAAAACGCTCTCTTACCGAGAGCGCTTCCTTATCGAATCCCGTACTTTCTCAGGATCCGGAGAATCGGCTTGCAGATAGACTTGGCCCAGAGCTCGTAGCTGTAGTCATCGGGGTGCACGCCGTCCACCTGGTGATTGTGGCCGGGAGTGGAAGCATCGGACTTTACAAAGTACACGTCGTTGTACTTCTTGCAGGCTATCTTCATCAGGCTGTCGGCCATGTGCATCTTGGCCATTTCTTTTTCATAAGACTTGGTGTTGAAGTTATTCCGTTCGCGCCAGATACTGCTTATAAATATAATAGGTACATCCGGCTGCTTTTCGCGTATCCTTTCGATATAAGGGAACAGGCGTTCCTTGATCATCTTGGCGTCGGGATTGGAGAAGCTGTCGAAGATGTAGGCGTCAACATCGGCATCCTTAAGGGCATCGGCAAAATAGGGTTGGAGCTTACTGTTGCCGCTGCAGGCGATGCTAAGAATCTGGATACCGGTCATGCGCGTAAGCTGTGCAGGAACCGCCATTCCACCGCGGGAAGTGGATGCGCCGTGCATGAATGACGAGCCGAATAGCCCCACCCTGTGCCTGAAAGGAGCTTCCATCGGACGGATGCTGCTCCCCTCCTCCGTGCCGATGAGGATGGAATTCTCTTCGCTGAAGGTGGGCAGATACATCAGACATTCGTGCTCGACCGGCTCCATGTCGCAGACTATGCACACCTCGTTATCCAGTTTTCCCCATGACGGAGCATTGGCCCCCGCCCACAGCCACTCGCCGTCCTTTTTTATGTAAAGATCGTAACCGCGGGACGATATCCCAGTGATATTGCTGCCGTTGCCGGCTTTGGCGTAATCGGTCTTCACATAGATAAACGGAGAATCAGTAACAAAACACACGGCAATGCCGGAAGACATGCGCACCTGGGCGTTTTCACCCTTGGTGAAGCCCTTGTACTTTACGGTGTCTATTCTATGATACGGATTGGGCGTATCAGGGAACAGTTTGCCGATAAGGGTAAGGTCAGAAGCTTCGGTCCAGACTTTATCCTGGGCATAGGCAGCGACTGCCGAAAGCAGGAACGCAATAACAACTACAATCTTTTTCATACTATTCCAAGTTCAATCGATGCAAAATATCAAGGTGTACGAAATGATTCTTTTCCGATGGCGGGACGCCTGTGGACAGGCTTTCGGCAAACAGGCCCATGCACTCCTTGGCCATATCCTTAATCCTGTGAGTAACCAGAAAATCCACGCAGCCATCCTTCAGAGCCTGAAGATTCCTGTCCAGATGGTCGAATCCGACGGCGTGAATTCCGGGATGCCTCTTAAGGAACGACGCTACAAGATGGATGCGGGAATTGGTGGTGGCAAGATGGCGCACATCCGGGTGCTCCTGCATGAACCCTTCAAGCGCAGGCTCTATACTTTCAGGGGCCGACGGATCTATGAATACCGTATGCACTGCCGTATCGGGAAAATGAGTGCCGATGTAATCCAGGAAGCCCTGTCGGCGAGGTTCGTTAGGGTCTCCCTTGCGGCCTTTGTCACGGAGGATACGGACGAGGCCTATCTCAGACGGACAGTCCTGCAACGTCAGAAGGAAAGCGCCCAGCTGACCGCTCCTGTAAGGGTCGATACCCACATAAAGCATGTTCCCAAGCCCGTCCACCTTGTTGTCGATAAAGGCGTATGGAATCCTTCTCTCATCAAGTATCTTCGACAGCCGAATGACCTCCTCCCTGAAAACCACATTCAGGATAACACCGTCGGGAGCGTCTTCCAAAAGACGCGCAGCGCAATCGCGAAACGAGTCGATGTCGGTCTGGTCGTACAGATACATCGCGGGAGCCAGGTTGAAGCCCAGCTCATCGACGGCTTCCATAATGCCGCGGTTGATATACGCCCAGTACTCCCCTTCGCTGAAAGAAGGTAGAAGGCAGGCAATGTTTCTGGTTTTTCTGGTCGAAAGCTTCGCGGCATTCAGATTGGCAGAATAGCCAAGACGCTTTACGGCATCCAGCACTCGGGCCTCCGTATCCGGAGAGAAGCGGCCGCGCCTGTGCAGCACGCGGTCCACCGTCCCGCGGGAAACGCCTGCTTCCCTGGCTATGTCGTAAACAGTGGGTATTGTCTTAGTGTCGGCCATCGTCATGCAAATATAACATTTTTCCGCGTGCACGTGCACTTTTTTGATAAAAAGTTACTATATTTGCCTGGCGTGCACGTGAACGCATCTAATATTAAAGCAAAAATACTCATGAAAAGAAAAATCGCAATCCTCGGAGCCGGCATGATGGGATCGGCCCTCGCCTTCCCCGCAGCGGAAAACGGCCACGACGTAAGAATCATCGGCACATGCCTTGACGACGAAATCATCGACGGGTACATCAAAACCCACAAGCACGAGAAATTCTGCCGCCCCTTCCCGGACAACGTTTCTTACCATTATTTCAGGGACTGGAAGAAAGCCATTGAAGGCGTGGACTTTATCATCGGCGGAGTATCGTCCTTCGGCGTGGACTGGTTCCTGGAGGAAATCCTGAAAAAGCTGGATCCTTCCATTCCTGTGCTTTCAGTGACCAAGGGACTCCGCGGCCTGCCGGACGGCACCCTCATCTCCTACCCCGGCTACTGGGAAAGCGAACTCGCCAAAGTCGGCATCCACAGGGAAATCTGCGCCATCGGCGGCCCCTGCACCTCCTACGAACTTGTCTCCATGGACCCTTCGGAGGTCGGATTCTGCGGACGCGACCAAAAAGCTCTAAAGATGATGAAAGAGGCCATGCAGCGTCCCTACTACCATATTTCCCTTACGGACGACGTCATCGGCCTGGAAAGCGCAGTTGCACTTAAGAACGCCTACGCGATGGCCGTGACGCTTGCCGTTGGCCTTAACATCCGCTGGCACGGCGAGGACGAACCCCAGCACTACAACTCCCAGGCAGGCACCTTCACCCAGGCTGTCCGCGAAACCCACGCGCTGATGCAGATGCAGGGCGGCACCTTCGAATCCGAAGCCATCGGCCTTGGAGACCTGTACGTAACCATTTTCTCCGGCCGGACCCGCCGCTGCGGCGTACTCATGGGCAAAGGCCTCAACTACGACGAAGTGACGGAAGCGCTCGCGGGCATCACCCTCGAATCCCTCGTCATTACCAGGGTCATGGGCATAGCCGTCAGGAAGAAGGCCGAACTTGGCCTGCTGGACCTGAAGAACTTCCCCCTGCTCATGCACATCGTGGAAATCCTGGACAAAGGCATGGCCGACGCAGACCTGCCCTGGGAAGCATTTACCTTTGAAAACTTCCGCTGATGAAAACCACCAAAAGCTTTGGGTACTGGCAGTGGAGAGTGATCATCTCGTCGATGATCGGCTACTCCATGTTCTACTTCGTGAGGAAGAATTTCTCCTTCGCGATGCCGGTTCTGAGCGCCCAGTACGGAATCACGAACACGGACTTCGGCATTATCCTGTCCCTTGTGGGCATCATATACGGCGTGTCGAAGTTCCTTAACGGTTTCGTGGCCGACAGGTTCAACGCCCGCTGGCACATGGTGATAGGCCTCAGCGCCTGCGTTGCGCTGAATTTCGTATTCGGATGGAGCGACAAAATATCCACTATGATTACCGGGCAGGCCGAAGGGCCGGACTTTGTGGGCACCATGGTGCTTGTAATGGGAATCCTGCTTGTATTGAACAACGTATTCCAGGGCTGTGGATTTCCTCCCTGCAACAGGCTCCTGAACCACTGGGTGCCGCCTAAGGAACTGGCCACAAAAACATCCATCTGGAATACCTCCCATTCAATCGGAGCCGGCATCCTGGCTGTCCTGTGCGGCTATATCGTAAGCAGCACCGGCGACTGGAGGCTCTGCTTCTGGATTCCAGGATTCATAGCGGCCGCAGGAATAGTCTTTATCATTGTCACACTGAGGGATACGCCCAAATCAGTTGGCCTGCCGGAACTTCCGGACACCAAAACCGAACTGGACGACAACGACACTCCTGAAGCATACCGCGCGTTCGTAAAGAAAAAAGTGTTCCTGAACCCCGTTATCTGGATTCTGGCAATAACGGACCTCTTTGTGTATGTGGTCCGCTTCGCCGTTCTGGACTGGGGCCCCACCTTCCTTGGAAAGATGTCCGTGCCGCTATCTCCCCAGCTGGCGGGCTGGACAATAGGCATTTTCGAAATTGCCGGCTGTGCCGGAATGCTGTGCGCCGGGTGGATATCCGACCATTTCTTCGGCGGAAAAGCCCACCGCGTATGCGCCGTGGAGATGGGCCTGGTGGCAGTGTGCCTTGTCGTACTGCAGCTTCTCCCTTCCACGGCATCACCGGTGCTGGTGCTATGCATACTGTCGCTTGCGGGTTTCTTCCTTTACGGTCCGCAGGCCCTGCTGGGCGTTACGGCCTCGAAGCATGCAACCAAAAAGGCAGCGTCTTCTGCCGTGGGTCTTATCGGCCTCATGAGCTACGTATCAGTGCTCATTACCGGTGCCGGCCTGGGCTGGTTCTCGGACAAATTCGGCTGGGACCATCTTTTCATTCTGATGGCAGGATTTGCAATACTCGGCGGTATTCTGGTCGCATTCTTGTGGAAAATCAAGGACGACGGATACATACATGAATAAAAAAAAGAAGGCGGCCTTGATTGGTCGCCTTCTTTTATAGTAAAAGACTGAAGGATTGTACTCCCTTGTACCTTAACCGAGCGTCCTGTCAGCGAACTCGCTCCAAAAAGG
>CAMOIT010000089.1 GCA_946616285.1 uncultured Bacteroidales bacterium
GGCCGGGCTTGGAGCCTTCGCGGTTGGGGAAGTTGCGGGTTGTGTGGCGGATGCTGAGGCCATTATTGGAAGGCACGTCGCCTGCGCCGAAACAAGGTCCGCAGAAAGCGGGCTTAATGACCACACCTGCTTCCAGAAGCTCTTCGGCAATGTGATTGCGGGTAGTTGCAAGATACACAGGAGTGCTCTGAGGATAGGCGCTCATGGTAAAGTAATCGTTGCCGATGGATTTACCCTTCAGGATAGTTGCAGCCTCCGACAGGTTGTCGTAGGTACCGCCGGAGCAGCCTGCAATAATACCCTGATCGGCATATACTTTTCCGTTCTTGATTTTGGAAAGCAGGTCAGGATGCACCTTTTCGCCGAAACGTTTCCTGGTGTCTTCCTCGATAGCTTTCAGGACTTTTTCGGGGTTTTCCTGAAGCTCGTGGATGCTGACGGCGTTGGACGGGTGGTAAGGCAGGGCTATCATGCTTTCCTGAGAGGAAAGGTCCACGGTTATCATGGAGTCGTAGTAGGCTACCTCGCCGGGTTCCAGCTTCTTATACGCTTCGGGACGGCCGTGCATCTGGAAGTATTCCTGCACCTTCTCATCCGTTACCCAGATTGAGGTGAGGCAGGTGGTTTCGGTTGTCATAACGTCGATGCCGTTACGGAAGTCGATGGGAAGTTCCTTCACGCCGGGGCCGGCAAATTCCAGCACCTTGTTCTTGACGAAGCCGCTTTCGAAAACAGCTTTAACGAGGCTGATGGCCACATCGTGAGGGCCGATACCATGCTTGGGCTTGCCTTCCAACCAGACCAGCACCACTTCGGGTGCGTTGATGTCCCAGGTGTTCTTCAGGAGCTGTTTTACCAGCTCGCCGCCGCCTTCTCCCACGCCCATATTTCCGAGGGAACCGTATCGGGTGTGTGAATCCGAACCCAGAATCATGTTGCCGCAGGCTGTGAGTGCCTCACGAGCATATTGGTGAATAACAGCCTGGTTTGCAGGTACATAAATGCCGCCGTACTTCTTTGCAGCGCTAAGGCCGAAAACATGGTCGTCCTCGTTGATAGTACCGCCCACAGCGCAGAGCGAATTGTGGCAGTTTGTCATTGCATAAGGCAGAGGGAACTTCTCCAGTCCGCTTGCACGCGCAGTCTGGATAATTCCCACGTACGTAATGTCGTGCGAGACCATGGCGTCAAAACGGATGTTTAGGGACTTTCCCTTGCTGAGGTTCACGTCATGCGCACGGAGAATCTTGTAGGCGATAGTGTTCTCCCTTGCGGCGTCCTTGTCCAGGGACGCCTCGCTGGCGATGGTTTTTCCGTTAAGGAGATATACTCCGTTTGAATTAAGTGTTATCATTTCTGTATTGAATCTATAAATATTGTCAGTGCAAGCATGTCGGCCGCACCGCCGGGGGAAATGCCTTCCGCGGCGTATCGGCGGCACATATCGTCAAGTTTTTCTTCGTTGAAGCTGTTCAGGAGCTCCCCTGCTTCTTTCTTTACTTCTTCCGCCCTTTGCTTCCCAACTCTTTTCACCACGCAGGTATCGTCCAGCGAGGACATTATCATTAACAATGTCTTTTGTGCCCCGGATTGCCTGAAGAAAGGAAGCCAGTGGTCGAATAGAGGGCGGTAACCTTCGGAGGCCATTTTACGCGCTCCAGCGAGTGATGTAGGTGTGAAATGTAAGTTGCTGTGTTTCAGTTGTTTGTCGAAAATAGCTTGGGCAAATTCGCCTAAGCTATTTTGGATATCTCTCTCATTATCAGGAAGTTCCATTTCACGGCCCAGAGCGGCCAGGGCAAGACCAAGACAGAAAATGGCACCGCGATGGGTGTTCACTCCGCCTGTAGCCTCCAGCATAGCCTTTTCGGCCTCGATGCCAAGACTGATGAGTTCATCGGCCGATGCAGCCAGAGCCATTTGCGGGAAGAACGGCCGGATGGCGGCGATTCCGCGGAGCATGGTGGTGTAATCCATGTCTGAATGCGCTCCGGAAGAGTCTGGACAAACGAGGCCCGGCTTAAACGGGGTGTCCAGTTCCAGCCTCAAAGCCCTTTCAGCAAGCGCAGCCATTATGTAAGGTCGGGTGGTCTCAGGCACAAGTGCGGCTGCCTTGGAATAACTTCCTTCGCTTATGAATCGGCGAACGTCGCTGGCCGAAATTGAATTTAGTCGCGGAATCTCCACTACGTTAAGCCGTTCTTGCATCAGTTGGTTGTACCTTGCCGTGAGGGCGTCTGTGGGCTCGGTGCCCACAAATCGCACGGAGGCGTTAAGCGCCGGAGCAATGTGACGGGCAAAGAGGTCAAGATCCAGCTTCATCTGGGTTTCAGCGGCATCTGACAAGTCTTTCAAGAAATACGTCGGGAACGTAGCTGCCGAAATCTGATATGCCGAGCCTTCCAGGACTAAGACGGTCTCGTCACCCCCGGCTTGACCGGGGGTCTCAATGCAACGGCGGATCATTGCCAGGCGTTCGGCGTACGAAAAGCCACCGGTGGTGTCTTCAAGGACGGGAATGACATAGAGTGTGTCCACCTGGGCGGCAGCCTGTTGCAGGAGATAAAGATGCCCAAGGGTAAAGGGATTGGCGTTCATGATCACTACGCCGCACCGGCCTTCGCGGCGGAAAGAGCGCAGGTATTCGCAGTAGCGCTCCAGTCCCCTGCCGTTTTCCATGAGAATTGCCTTAGGTGCCGATGCAAGCAGGTGAAAACCAAGGCTTTCGAAGACTTTACTGTTTTCCGGCTTGGTGAAGACTTTCAGATTGGTGAGTCCTTTGGCCGCAGCTGAAGAAACGAGATGGGAGAGCAATGGAAGGAGGAGGCCTTCTTCGCGCATGGTCTCCTTTACCGCGACACATTTGATTACGTCGCCTTTGATTCCGGCGCCGGCAAGTATTTCACCGCAAGATGATTCCACCACATAATACGAATCAAACTCTTCCATCCGGAGGCCATTTTCTCCGAGGAAGAGCCGCAGTTTATCGCGAAAGACGGGAACGCTTAAAGACAGTTCCCCTATGTCGTGGTTATTGTAGCTTAGCATCGTCCGACAGGCTTTCCAATACTCCCGGTTCCGCCTGTCATGGAATCACAACGCGAATTTAACAATATTAAACCATATTCCCAAGATTCGCTTTCAAATAATTATCGATTTTGGCGTTTATGGTTTCGATTAGCTCTTCGGTGCTGTGTGTACGTGCCCTCATGCAAATCCTCGCAGGCTGTCCGCAAATCAGGCATGGCCTGGGCCCAAGGCCGATGGACTCCCTTGAAAGAGGCCCCTCCAAGCGTATTACGTCTATGTCCATCATGCGACCTAAAGGATGCGAATCTTCAATCCCAACGGCAAGCCTTTTTGCCTCTGTATCAGTGCATGAAACAATAAAGTAAGCTTCGTATCCCGTCTCCAGATCTCGCAAAATTTCCCTTTCTGGAGTGAGAACTTCCCTAATGGCAGCAACTCCGGCATCGGCAATTGCAAGAGAAGCGGCGTTGCGTTTTTCCCGCCCCGGCAGCTGGACCGTAAGACAGAGCAAAGACTTGCCGGGGTACTTATCCAGCAAGTCTTTCTGCATTGCGGCGCGGCGGTCGCGGCTTTCCAGGAGCTGTTCCAGTGATATGGTCATCGGCCCAGACGGTCAATCAGTTCATTACCGAGGGCTTCTTTCACCTTGATGTGGTCCAGAACGGCTGTGACGAAGGAATTTGATTCAAAGTCGCCGCGGACTTCCGAGAAATCCCGTTCCTTTATTTCCCTGCCGCCATCGGCGCCGAAGCCTGTCATGGAAGCCAGGTTGAATTCCTTGCGGGCGTCTTCGTACAGTTCCCTGTCAAGGCCGATAACCGCTTCCTTCCACTTCTTAACAATATCAATGACCTCGCCGGCGGTTATTGTTTCCAGCGGAGTGCCGAAGAATTCCGCGTACTTGTCGTAGGCCCAGGTCCATTCCGCATCGTAATACTGCGAATGCAGGGTATGGAAGGCGTCGAAAAGCGCTTCAAGGGAAACCTCCCCTTTCTCTGTACTGTCCAGAAGATCTTTTACCGCCTCGCGAGGGGCTATAAGGCCTGCAAGGTCGGACCATCTGCCTGTGCCGATAGGGCACGTGGGCTTCAGAGCCTTCCGGATTTCTTCGTCCGATGCCCCTGCAGGCAGGTTCTCCAGACGCTTGATTATGGAATTCCCAAGGAACTTGGTAATGGCCGTCCGGTAGTACCGGATGCCGTTTTTGAGCGATTGGTTCCTGATTTTGGTACTGTGGAAGGAATATATATCCGACAGTTCTCCGGACGAATCCTGAAGGTTTTCAAGAAGGCTTATGCCCTTGAACATCTTCTGGATGGTGTACGGACTCAGCAGATTGTAGTTTATGCAGTCCAGGCGTTCCGGATCCTTCCTGCCATCGCGTTTCGGCCACTTCTGGGCATCGCGAACGGTCCCTACGCTCCTGAGGTTGACTCCCGGTACCAGATAGGTGGTATTCTGCTGCTCTATCAGGTAGGAGAATGGCAGGTTGGAGGTGTCGGAATGAGTGACGTGACGACCCATTACCAGCGAGAAAGCGCCAACACGGGAAGGCCAGAGGATATATGAATCCGATGCTGTCTTGGCTCCCCTTTCCAGGATTCCCTGGTGTATGGGGCCAAGCTTGTACATGTGGTTGCTCTGGTTGGAACCGCTGCCGGCGTTCA
>CAMOIT010000090.1 GCA_946616285.1 uncultured Bacteroidales bacterium
ACCGTAGGGGAAGTCTGCGACGCAGTGATTGCCGCAAAGTAAAAGTCCCACACTCTATAAAAAATCCCGCTCCGTTAAAGGGCGGGATTTTTTTAAATGTCTTTCACGAAGGAACGCCTTCTCTGGTAGGGCCTTGTCTCGAAGGATTCCCAGAGCGTCTGGACTTTGTGATTGTCTTCCAGCTGGGGATTAAGGAGCATTTCCTTGATGCCCAGGCGCTGGTAGTTCTCCATCAGGTACTTGAACATAAGGAGCGCCGCGCCCTTGGCCTGATATTCGGGCAGGATGCCAATCAGCAGGGCCTCGGTGGTATTGTTGCGCTTAGGGCTAAGTGCGGGAAGGAGATGAATCCAGCCGAAAGGAAAAATCTTGCCCTTGGCCTTGCGCACCGCTGCAGAAATGTGAGGCATAGTTACCGTAAAGCCCACAAGCTCGTCTTTTTCGTTTACAACGAAGGCCACAAGGTCCTTGTTAAGGACGGGGACATACTGCTTTACATAGCCGTCAATCTGGTCCTGGGACAGTTTTGTGTACTCGTAAAGGCCTGCGAAAGCTTCGTTGAGCACGTGGAACATCTCCCTGCCGCGCTTGGCCATTTCCTTGAGTGAATTTGCCCTTAGGATATGGATGTTGAACCTGTCCTCGATGACGCTGGCATATTTGAACATCGGGGGCATCTCTTCAGGGATTACCATCACCCGCTGGGTCCAATCCACGTCCTTGGTGAAGCCCATCCTTTCCAGATACTCCACGTAATAGGGATAGTTGTATATGACAGTGAAGGGGCTTTCGTTCTCGAAACCTTCCACCAGGAGGCCTTCGCGGTCCATGTCGGTAAAGCCCAGGGGACCTTTAATCTTCTGCGCGCCCTTCGCCTTTCCCCATTCGACGACCTTGTCCACCAGGGCTTTCGCCACTTCGAAATCCTCAACGAAGTCTATCCAGCCGAAGCGGACGGTCCTTTCGTTCCACTTTTTATCGGCGTTGTGATTGATGATGGCGGCGACGCGGCCTACCACTTCATTGCCGCGTATAGCAAGATAAAGCTCCCTTTCACAGAATTCAAGGGAGGGGTTGTCTGTGCCTAGGGATTTGTATTCGTCGTCTTCGAAGGCGGGAACCCACTTGTCAGAGCCTTTGTACAGCTTGAGCGGGAATTCTATGAACTGGCGCAGCATGCGCTTTCCTTCGACGGGGACAATGGTTAAGTTTTGCATCACGTTTGGTTTAGTTCGGCAAATATAAACATTTTAGCCGAAATACCCAATCAGGGGACAGGGTCGTAACCGCTGCCGCCCCAGGGATGACAGCGAAGAAGCCGGCGGACCGTAAGGTACAGGCCTTTGAAGGGCCCGTGCTTGCGAAAAGCCTCCAGGGCATACTGCGAGCAGGTTGGCGTAAAACGGCAGGATGGCGGCGTGAAGGGACTGATGCACAGCTGATAGAACTTGATGAGCACCACGAAAGGGAAGATGAGTATTTTCTTCAGTATCTCCATGGCTACTTCACTGCCTCCAGAAGGGAAGTCATATCGGCAAAAATAACGTCGAAGGGCATGACCTCCTTTGACTGATATATAAAGAGGATATCCACTCCAGGGCCCAACAGGGCTTTCTGGAGGCGGTAGCTTTCCCTGATACGGCGCTTGAGAAGATTGCGCTTTACCGCGCGCTTGAAGCTGCGCTTGGGAACGGATACGACAATACGGGAAGGATCTTCGTCCCCCCTGATAAGGTATTTGCAGCGGATGCAGCCGGATACGTGTCCCTTTCCCCGTTCGAAGAGCCTCGCAACGGAAGTCTTGCCCGAGAGGCGCTCACTTTTGGGAAGGCTGGCGTCCATCATCAAAGGCCTTGCAGGTAAAGTTCGATAGCCTTTGCCACTGACGGGGCCTCCGGCGTAGGGGCCTTCACGTCGATCCTGAGGCCTGCCTCCTCCATGGCTTTTACTATGGAACGGCCGAAAGACACCAACTTTATGTCGCCCTGCTCAAAGCCGGGGAAATTCTCCTGAAGAGACTTTACATCGGCGGGATTATAGAAAACTATCATGTCGAAGTCCTTCAGGTTCAGGTCTTTGATGTCCTGGCTCACGGACTTCACAAACACGCCGGTGGTATACTGAAGCTTTGCAGCGTCGAAAAGCGAAGTGATGGCTTCCGACGACGAATTGTCCGACTGGGTAATGAGGAACTTCTCCCCTTTGTGCTTGGGGCCGATAAGGGCAACCACGCTTTCGGGCGTGCCGGTGCCGAAGAAAATCTTGCGCTTGCGATACACGATGTGCTTCTGCAGATACATGGCCACGGCCTCCGTGGAGCAGAAGTACTTCATGGTTTCGGGAATCTTGATGCGTAATTCCTCGGCCAGGGAGAAATAGGCGTCTATCACATGCCTGGAAGAGAAAACGACTGCAGTATAGTCCAGAAGGTTTATCCTCTGGGCACGGAATTCACGTGATGTAAGGGGCTCTATCCTGAAAAAGGGGCGGAAACTGAACTTTGCGCCGAATTTTTCTGTAACTGTCTGATACTGCGTAAGAACGCGGGGGGCGTTCTGGGAAACCAGGATATTCTGTATGCTCATTTCTGTCAAGTTCTCTACACTACAAAACTAACGCCGAAACCACCAAAATTGCTGTCGGAATTAATTCGAGGGCGCAAAGGTACGAAAAAGTTCGCAAAGGATTGCAAGAACCGGACAAAATTTGCACTTTTCGGAATAAGAGGAACAGATAAACTATAGCTGTTTCCACATAAATGAAGATGCTGATTGTCAGGTCTGTAGCCTTAATGAGAGACAATAGGCCGACTGTTATCAGGACCAGGAGAACCAGAAGAATATAGTATGTTTTACCCACCCTTCTGGCAAGGATATAATTGTCCGCACGGCGGCGAGGCTTAAGGAGAATGTATATCAGGTAGCGTATCAGAGCAAATGCAACCAGCACACCGGCCACTCCCGCAAGCCTTATATCGGGATCCATAATGTGCAGGAAGGACGGGTTGTACAGCCTGTAGCGGAAAACCACCAGAAGAGTGGGGATTAGCATCAGCAGCGATATCATTGACCTGTCCTGCGTGTATCTGACGCTGTTTTCCAGTGAATGGCCGCTGCGGGCGCGGAACAGACTGTCGACAAGTAGTGGAAGGATATCAAGGAAACGTCTGAGAAGAGTGATGGAAAGGAAGATGAACACCACGGCAAGCACCATGGCGCCAACCGGCATCATGTCCGGGAGGGTCGCTGTCTCTTCCGGAGCACTGCCAAGCAGCATCTTTCCTGTCCTGAATGCCTCTTCAAACATCCTTAATTACCTCTTTTGGCCTGATATCCAAGCGTTTTAAGCAGTTCCACCACTTTGTCCCTGAAATCCCCCTGGATTGTTATTTCGCCGTCTTTGGCGCTACCACCAACTCCAAGTTTGGTTTTCAGCGTTTTGCCGAGTTCCTTAAGGTCGTCGGCCCTGCCTACAAAACCGCTTATCAGCGTAACCTGCTTGCCGCCGCGGTTACGCCTGTCGATTCCCACTATCAGTTTCTGCCGGGACGGAGGAAGGGTCTGAGCCTCTTCCTCCGCCTCCACAGTGTACTTGAAGTCGGGATTCGTGGAATAAACCACGCCCAGTCTGTCTTTCCAGTCTCCCATTATCTGTTTCGGCCCGAAGATTCCACAAGGGTGCGGATATGGGCGTTCAGGTGATCATTTGCGATAAGGCTTTCCAGCGTGCAGTGCATGCGGTAGCGCCAGTAATGACGCGGGATGGCCGGGATGTTGATGCGTTCGTCGGCGGGATTGCCCTGATAGCGGACGTCTCCGTCGGTAGCAAGCCAGTCCTGCAGGGGCAGGATGGCCAGCATTGCCGGGGAATGCATGTGGCTGGCGACGATAAGGTCAGCCACCCACGGTTCGCAGAAGTAGGGGGCGTCTCCGCCGCAGCCCAGAACCTCGTTGTAGTAACGCTGGGTAAGGCCGCGGTCTTCCTCCCACCAGGCCCTGATGGGCGAAGTGTCGTGGGTGCCGGTAGCGCATACGCACCAGTATGGATAGTATTCGGGATGGCCGAAGGTATCCTTCGGATCCTTTGGCATACGCTGGATTTCCAGGCTCAGGATGTTGAGGTCCCTCATCACCCACGGAACGCAGGCGGGAATCATGCCCAGGTCCTCGCCGCAGGCGAGCATGCCGGTGGAACGGAGCAGGGCCGGGAGCTTTGCCATGGCGCTGTCGCGCCAGAAGTCGTCGTGGCGGCGCCAGAAGAAGTCCTCGCTCAGTTTGTCGTAGCGGTACTTCATGCCTCCGTCCAGTTGGGCATAGACCCAGGTCCTGTTACCGGAGATGCGCGGGTGCCAGAAGTCCTTCCTGCGGGGATCTTCGACAAAGAGGACGTCGTTGCCTTCGCCCCTTGACGGGTCGAAGCCCATGCCCCTGAGTTCGTCTCCACTGTAAGGAAGCGCGGGGCTGAAATGGCCCATGAGGCCGCTCTTGTACTGCGAAGGGATTTCCCAGATGCGGAAGAAGCCCAGGATATGGTCTATGCGGAAGGCGTCGAAATACTGCGCCATCTTGCCCATGCGGGCTTTCCACCATGCATAGCCGTCCTTTGCCATTTCTTCCCAGTTGTAGGTGGGGAAGCCCCAGTTCTGGC
>CAMOIT010000091.1 GCA_946616285.1 uncultured Bacteroidales bacterium
AATCAAGATCATCCTTTACACTCGAAATAATCTGCACGAAAATTGACGAAGAACCCAAAACGTGACCGAGACCGTAAGCCGAATGGTCAGGGGAGGGGGTAAGGTTTCGCCTCCGTCGCTTCGCTACGAACTTACACTATCTCACAAGCCCCCGCTTCGTAAGTTCGCCCCACGTTGCCCCCTCCCAAACCCTCCCCTCGTGGGAGGGCTTTGCCCCGCCCGCTGAAACCCGCGGGCCCCTCTCCAGCCGAGGGTGGCCATGTCGGCGAAACCTTACCCCCTCCCCTGCGGCTGTGCTATGCGTTTTCGGTGGCTGAGCCTTTCACGAAGATCAGGGCCATAAGGGGCAGGGCGAGGATGGCCATGGTAGCGCTGATGGGGAGGTATATGCCGAAATTAACGTACTGGACCACCAGGTAGGTGATGAGCAGGAGGCCTACACCCATGGCGCTGGAAATCAGATAGTGCTTGCGGATGTCGGTGCTCTTGCATATGAGCCGGCTCAGGTTTGGAACGCCCAGGGAGATGAAGCCGATAGGTCCGCAGATGCTTACGGCGCTGGTCACAAGGCACATTATGGCAAGCAGCAGCAGGGCTTTTCCCATGGCCGATATCTCCGTTTCGCCCTTGAAGTGCCTGGTGAGTAGTCCCGCCTGCGAAAGTGCCGCCGCGATACCGATACCAAATAGAACCAGGGAGAAAATGATGTCTCCAGTTGTCACGCCCTCCAGCCTGAAATTGGCCGCGCCCCAGAGGTAGTACTTCTTGAGCAAATCGCCGTTCGGCGCATTCGTAACCACGATTGTGCCCAGCGAGCCGATGAAAGTGCCAAAAAGTATTCCAAAAGTGATGAGCTGCTGTGTGTTCACTTTAAGTGTAACAAAGAAGCAAACCAGAGTGCATACCAAAGTGCAGATAAAGCTGCCCACGGTGAGGCTGCACCAGCCGCTCATGGTGGCGGCGGCGGCGCCAAGGCAGGCGGCGCTGCCAAGGCCCAGGCTGTACACGTCGCCCAGCTGGTTTCGCCACAGATACTGCATCTGGATACCGCCTACAGGCAGGGCGATACCGCTCAAAAGCACATATAAAAGACTTAGTAACATACTGACAGATTTATCATTACACTTGTTCCGGGCATGGGGTAGCCCTGTACTATCTGATACTGGTGGTTGAATATGTTCCTGCATGCCAGACCCGCAGTAATCTCCAGAACTCTTCCCTTGGGAACAGGCAGGTCAAATTTTCGGCCCACAGACGCGTCGCTGACAGTCCAGGGGCGGATGTAATAATCGGAGGTGTTGGCGCTTCGGGACCACCTTTCGCCGGTGACCACTGTGTCCCATGCGGCGTTCCAATTCCTCCAAAACGCTGAAAGACTGACGCTTCCGCTATGGCGCGGGATGTATGGAATCTGGTTCCCCCAGGTCTGGCTCCCGGGAGTGCTGTGATCCAGGGCGCTTTGGAAAGTATATCGAAGTACCATACCTATATTGAATTTCCCGTGGGAATATCCGGCTTCGGCCTTTGCGTCAAGACCAGTCACATCCACTTTCCCGATATTAAGCATGGTCCAGCGGAACTGTGATGATGTAGGTATTGCGACTATCTTATCCGTCACCAAGTTGTAATAGGGGCTGAGCCTAAAGGCCATCGACCATCGGCCAAAGGAGGCACGGGCACGGATATCCGCACCGATCTGCAGCGCCGACTCCGGCGACAGGGCGGAATTGCCCATAAGGCTGTAGTAGAGGTCGTTAAAGGACGGGAGCCGATAACTCCGGCGTGCGAATGCGCTCAGTTCCAGCCATTTGAACGGCGAATAGAATAAATTCAGTGATGGCATCCAGGCCTCCCTGAAGGCGTTTTCCCTGCTCCATCCGCCGGCCGACGGCGTGTCAAACCTGTCCCACGCTCCAAGGTACGCGATATGGGCCGACGCCCTGAACTTTTCCCACGCAAGCCGGGTTGCCAGCGCTCCCGAAATCTCTGTCCGGCGCGGCGTAACACTCTGTCCGGCATCGGAGTCAAGGGCGCTGTGGCGTATGTCGGCAGAAAAGTCCACTGACCAGGGATCGGCCAGGATAAGCGACTGGGCCAGAGAAAGATATCCGCTTTGCTGACGATAGTGAAGGTTGTACGGCAGTGCCATCGGATTCTTCTCCGGATGTGTGTTGTAGTGAGTGTAACTATTTGAGTATTTAAGTCTTAGCGCAGTACTGTATCGGCTGGTCCATTTCTGCACCCATCCGCCCTGCACGAAAAGGTCCTGGTCGGCCTGGCGTTCGGCGCTGAAAGGGAAACCGGCGGCGCGGCGTATGACCGGCCCCGGGAACCCCCGCTCCGAGCCATAGCTGTAAAGATGCAGGTTCCACTGTCCGCCTGTAAGCTTTCCGGAAAGCTTCGTCTCAAGCCTTAGGCTTTTTATGTCGCCGTTTTCGCGTACCAGCGTTGTGTCGAAGCATTGATACTTGTACCTTCCGTTACTGCCAAGATACTCCCCTGAAATGCTTAAAGTCATGTGACCCAGGTCTTTAACCCAGCTTAAGGAAGGGTTTATGGTGCCAAACGAACCACCCCTTATCCGCGCCCTCAGGCCGCTCCGTGGGCTTGCCGATTCAAGATGCACCGCAGCGCCGCAGATATATTCCGAAGCAGTTTGCAGCCGTGCGCTTTTCTGGCCGGAATACAGCGACACCATGCCTATCTCATTGGCGGAAAAACGTCCCAGGTCCACCTGCATGTTCTGGGCGTTGTCCACCTGTATCCCGTCGATGAAAACGCCCACATGCTCGCTCCCTAAACTCCTGACATTCACTGTCTTGAGTCCTCCCACACCACCGTAGTCCTTAACCTGTACGCCGGTGAAGTTGCGCAGTATGTCGGCGATTTGCGTGGGTGGCGCTGTGAGGGAAGGCAGAAAAACCTGCTCGGATGCCTTCACTACAGGGAGAGTTTTCACAGAATAGACGCTGGCGGGCGCAAGTGTATCCGCCTCCTGCGCAGCTGCGGCACAGGAGGCAGTCAAAAGAATGATAACCAGCTTATTGCGCACTAATAAAGTGCGAAATGGCCAGGGCAAACTCCGGCGGTAACGCTCCAGAGTTTGGCACCATTGCTATAGCAGGACACTTTGCCGGGGTTGAAGTAGTCACCGGCATCGCCCACCAGGAAAGTATCGGCATTGATTGCGAAAAGCCCGTAAGGCACGGCTTCGGTGACATTGAGTGAAAGGGCCGATTTAACCCCATCCTTAACTCTCCATGCGCTGTATTCATGTTTCGCGCTCCAGTCGAATTCGGTGTCGGTGCCGATGCAGTAAACAGTGTCGCCGTTTATGGCCGATACGCTAACATAGTCGGCGATTTTACTCACGTTATCCGACTTGTCTATCATGTAAAGGCCGGAATGGATGCTCCAGTAATTGCCAAGAGAAGTGACGTAAATATTGCCTTTGCCATCGGAATAAACGTTTTTCAGATTCACTTCCACTGTCAGGGTTTTAGATACCGTAAATGTCTTGGTATCAATGATTGAGAGCGTATTGTCATAAGAATAATTCGGGGAAAGCTGGCTGGAAATGCCGCCGGAATTGGCTACATACAGCTTTCCATTATAGCAAGCGATGCCTTCAGGCTGATAACCTACCTGCACCGAGCCTTCCATCTTCTTGCTTGACAAATTGAAGCGATAGACCTCTCCCTTGGGGTTGCTGGAATCGGTGATGACGTAATTGCCATCGCCGTCGTAACTTCCGCGTGCAAAAGCACCCGCCCATGTAGTGACGTATGCATATTTGTCGTCGAATGCAATGTTTCGGGGTGTTGGCATTCTGATTGCGGCAATCTCTGTCTCGTCCTTGGCCGATACTACCTCAACGATGCCGGAATTGTTGATTACCATCCAGAGTTCGTCTCCGTGAACTGCAACGTCGTTACCCACGTCTCCCAGACCTGCCGCCTCCGCGGGGTTCATTTTCTTGAAAGCGCCCGTAACATACTGTCCGTCGCTGAAACGAAGGAAGTCCAGGGTGGAATTGTTGGCCCCCATGCCGCCCTCATTCAGGACGAAAACCTTCTTTCCGGCATTGCTGAAAGCTGATACATCAACACTCTGGCCGACAAGTTCGGCATCTTTGGAGGGAGTCTCCGGGACAGGGTCCTTCTGGCACGCAAATACAGTCATGAGCGCACCAAAGCCTAAAAGCAGTCTTGCCTTTTTCATTAATAAAGAATCGCTATAACTGAGACTTGCCCCCGAGCCTCTATGTTTAACTTTGTCATGGCAGGTCTTCTGACTTCTCCCGGCACCGGCCTTCTCGAAGAAGATGTGTTCTTCAATGGCTTTAAGATTCGGTGCCGTTATGGATAACACAGCTGCGGGCACAGTTCCGGTCTCTCACCGGCTTCCCTATTAAACCCGCCGGAGCACAACGCCCGGACAGGGTACCATAACCCGGACACAAAGTTAGAAATTTTTCACGAAATACGTCAGGGCTGCCGGTCTCGGTCACGTTTTGGCCCGTTTTCTTGTCCTTCGTCGTCATGACCAACGACGACGGTCACGTTTTGAACCCTTTTCTTGTCCTTCGTCGTCATGACCAACGGCGACGGTCACGTTTCGGGGCGTTT
>CAMOIT010000092.1 GCA_946616285.1 uncultured Bacteroidales bacterium
CCACGTATTTGGCCTTGTTCAGGCGGAAAAGCGAAGCGATGCGCCCCGGACGGCGCTTGGGCTTAACCTCGGCAGCGGACATGGGCATCTCCGGCTCGGCGTGGCTGTACTCCGCGGGCTCCTCTGCCTCCTCCAGGATGCCGGAGGATAGGATTTTCCGCTGGAAGTTGCGGCGGTCGAACTTGACGCCAAGGATGATCTCGTAAAGTCGCTGGAGGTCCGGAATGGTGAATTCTTCGTCCAGAAGGTCAAAGCCGATGGGTTCAAAGTGAATGTCCCTCTTGAGGCGTTCGAGGGCAGAATGAATGATATCGGCATGGTCGAAGGCGAGCTGCGGGAGGTCATCGATGGGAAACCAGGCCGCTTCATCGGCATCGTCACCGCCCTGGACCTTGGAGGGCTTCACCAGCGCGTAGAAGGCTATGGTAATCACGCGCTCGCGCGGGTCGCGCGAAGGGTCGGAGAAAACGCCCAACTCGCCGATGGCCGACGCCTCCAGCGCGGTCTCTTCCTTCAGTTCACGGAGGGCTCCCTCCCTGGCCGTCTCATCGCCCCGCAGGAATCCGCCCGGAAGGGCCCACTCCCCCTTGTAGGGCTCTCCCCCGCGTTTGACCAGCAGAACCTTCAGCTTCCAGTCCTCGTAGGTGAAGATGACGCAGTCCGTGGTGACCGCAGGATGCTCATACTTGTACTGATAAGGGAACGCAGCGCCCCTTACATAGGTATAATTCTTTGCCATAGCAAGGGCAAATTTAGCCGTTTTGTTTCAATAATCAAAAAAATTGCGTCAAAATTACGCGAAATATTTAGTTGGTTCGAATATTCAGAGCCATGGAAAACACGATCAGCAAAACCAAAGTTTACAACGTAATCATCATGGACCGCAGCGGTTCCATGTGGGACATCCAGAAAGAATAAACGGAGCTTAAGAAGGGGTATGAGTCGGCCTGGCGGGTTAACCAAAAATGAACTTGCCCCCCATGTATTCGCCGTATTCGCAGCCGATATTTTCGGCGTGAATACGGTCTATCAGATGGCCGTGGATATCAAAAAGCTGGATGGTGCCGATGCCATTGCCTCCATTCCAAAGGCGGGTGTGGCGCCTGGCTCCGTCCGGAGATTCATAATTCACCAGGAGCATATCTTTCTTCTCGCAGGTAATATCCGTAATCATCCGGCCCGATGTGCTCCGCTGCTCCACATGCCAGATAATCTGCGTATCCGTCTCCTTGCAGTCAAACTCTGTATGCACGCCAGTCCAGGCCTTGGAGAAGTTGAACTCGTAAGGCTTCCCTTCGTACCAGAAGGCCGACAAGAGCTTGCGCGGAAGTGCGATCGGGCCCACTTTTGGCCTTCCGCCACCGATATCGAATACACTGTCTTTGAGTTTCTTCCCTGTTATCTCACTGGTGAGGTTGTTGGAAGAAAGCCATACCCAGGGGCTGGTGAAATCCTTGCCCCAGTTCTTGTCGGCATAGCCATAGCAGTCCTCGGGGCGCACCACGTAACGGCGCCCGTTCCAGGTAACCTCGCCCTCAAACTCGCTTTTCATCCCCTCGGCATGCCAGAACATTTCGAAGGCCTCCACCTTGCGGAAGACCTCATCGGCTCCGAAACCGACGTTGAATGCCGTTATCTTTCGGATCTTGAGGTTCCAGGACATCTCTCCGTCCTGGCACATCCACTCGGGATGCGATGCGGCATCCGTCACCTGGATATGACCGTGGGTGCGGTCCTCCGTGAGGAAACAGTCATCGGCCTCTACGCTGAAGGGCACGCCCCAATCCACCCGGATGCGCTTCCAGCCCCAGAAACGGTGCAGCTGCGCGGCATCCTCACCCCAGGCACCGGCCTTGACCATCAGGTAGGAAGGCTTCTGAGGCTTGCCGGGAATCTGGCCGAAGACAGGCTCATCAGCGCCTAGAGCCGGATTACAGAGGAAGAACTCAATGAAGAAGGGCTTGGCCTCCCCTGTTTCCGCGTCGTATCCGGTGAAAGAATGCCACCACCAGTCATAGCCCTGATGCGCCTGGGCGCCGAAGAGCTGGCACGCGTCGCGTGCGATATCGTGTTTATTGAATCCGGTTTTCATAGTTTATGCTAATAATACGTGTTTTTGTTTCGGGTATACAAAGATACAATTCTTTGGCCGAATTATAAGCCTGGAGGGCGGCGAGACTGCCAAAAGTCTGCAAGTCTTGCAGACTTTGAATGACTATAATATGATCCGCTACAACTGCGGATTCTTGTCCATGATATACAAAATTAATCATTTTTTGTGGTAAATTAGCGGTATGTTTTCGGATTTGTCAACCATTCCATCGAGCTCATGTAAAGGCAGAAACTTGCGGTACACCCCCTTCAGCTATGGTGACCGATATGGAATGCGCCTTCAGCGGCTGACACTGGATGGAGGCTTCACCTGCCCCAACCGGGACGGCACGCTAGGTTTTGGCGGGTGTACCTTCTGTGACAATGCGGCTTTCCATCCCGGGTACACGAAAGGGAAAAGCCTCCTTGAGCAAATTGAGGCCGGCATCCGGTTCCACGCCCAAAGAGGCCGGAAGGCCGATGGATATCTGGCGTATTTCCAGACGTTTTCCAACACCTATGCGCCCCTGCCGGTTCTCAAAGAAAAGTATGAAAAGGCCCTTGCACACCCTTTGGTAAAGGGAATTGTCGTAGGAACAAGGCCAGACTGTGTCGACGAGGAAAAGCTGGATTATCTGGCCTCACTACGGGTTGGCGGCGCCCTTGTGGAGGTGGAGTACGGTATCGAATCTGTCTTTGACCAGACTCTGCAGCGGGTGCATCGTGGGCATGGTTTCGCCTGTACGGCATCGGCCATCAAGGAGACAGCCGGCAGAGGCATCCCCGTGGGCGGTCATGTGATACTTGGTTTGCCCGGTGAGTCGCGGGAAATGCTGCTGGAAGAAGCCGGCATCCTCAGTACCTTGCCATTAACCAGTCTCAAGATCCACCAGCTGCAGCTTATCAAGGGGACACAGATAGAGAAGGAGTTTGCCGAGAAGCCGGAAGATTTCCTGCGGATGGGACCTGATGAGTATGTCGATTTGCTGGTTGACATCCTGGAGCGGCTGAGGCCCGATATCGCCATCGGACGTATTGCCGGCAGTGTCCCTCCCGCATATACTGATGCGCCGTGGGGACGGCTGAAGCATGAGGAACTCCTGAAGCGGCTGGAAACCAGAATGGAGGAAAGAAACACCTGTCAGGGGCGTTATTGACGTCGATATGTAAGATGATGCGAAGCAAGAAATACTATCAGAAAGCATTCAATAACTCCGTGAACTGGACGCGGATATCGGCAAGAATGGAGCGCCAGTCCTTCAGGCTTCCGTCCAGGTTATCGGATACCGCTTTTAGGCAGTAGAACGGGATATCGTACATCTTGCAGAACTGGGCTACGGCGTAAGCCTCCATATCAAAGAGGTCGTACTGCTGCGAAAGCTCCTTCACCTGCTCCGGGCTGAAAGTCTGGGTGCTCATGAAATAATCCCCGGAAAAGATGCTGGCGCCATTACCCGGAAGTTCAATGCAATCATGCACCAACTCGCAGCCGCCGTTGAAAATCCGGGTACAGTTGACGATGGTGCCGATGGGATATTGGGCCGACCCGGCGCTGCCAATATTTAGGACAACGGGATTGCTTCCTTCAGGCAGTGTTTCGTGCCATTTCACCAGGCTGCTGAACATACGCATCTTTCCCATCCCGGTGAAAACTACGGGGAAAGGTACTTCGGCAGGAGAAATTTCATCCTTATCGGCCACAAACAGGACCACGTCACGGCCCTTGAGTTCTTCTAAAACTAGCTTTACATCAGTCATTGTCTTATCATTAGCGAATTCATCCTTGACATAATGGCTTTTGCCGGTAACCAAAAGATATTATCTGACGCCCCACACCCAGGACAGCCACTCCACCAGCATCTCCAGCACCTCCGGAGAGATGGTTTCCTCGATGTCGCGGTATTCGGCGGGAGCGCCTGTCCGGCAGTGCTGGAACATGTGATTCACGCCTTCTATCGTCTCCACCCGGTTCCCGGCATTGGCCGGCAGGCCGGTACGCAGCGCACTCAGATTATGCTCGGGTTCCACCTGCATATCCCTGGTCCCGTTCAGGGCCAGGACAGGGCAAGTAACACTGCCCAGTAACGGCCGAACGTCCAAAGCCACGAAGTACTTCAAATAAGGCGTCTGCAACTGAAGGACCACAGCGGATAGATTCTGCACCAAGTCTGCAGGAAGGTCGTATTGGGCGGCCGATGGTACCGGCTTTCCAGCGATGCAGGCATCAAAAACTGCACGAAGGGCATCGCAGTAAGCATCGACAGACGCAGCGGGAAAACCAGCCGCAGCCAGGGCAATGCGGTTTTGCCAAAGCAAAGTCTCGGCGCCGGAAACCACCATTCCTGCCAGTGAGATGATGAAATCCACCTTTTTCTCCGCCGCCAGCATCAGGGCGATGGTGCCGCCTTCGCTGTGGCCGATGACCCCCACTTTGTCAAAGCGT
>CAMOIT010000093.1 GCA_946616285.1 uncultured Bacteroidales bacterium
TGCCTCATGGAACCTATTCCGACGTTTACCTGTCTTCGCCCGGCAGTGGTGATGCAAGGGGTCTCACCATCCTGACTAGCGGATCTCATTACATGTACACCTACAGCAGCAGTTATCCCTACTGCCTGGTGAGACCTGTAAATAATTGTGTCGATCTCAGCGCCTTGGCCACCGCCAACTGCTACATTGTCTCCGCGGCCGGGAAATATAAGTTCAAGGCCACTGTCAAGGGTAACGGCTATGCCGATCTGGCCGGGATCAGCACGGACACGGACGCTGCGACCATCGCCTCCGCCGAGCTGGTCTGGGCTACCTTCAACACGACCGTCGCCCCTGCTGCCGGTGAACTGATCAAGGACATCAGCTATTCCGACGGCTATGTCTATTTCTCAACAGGCGATACTTACAAAGAAGGAAACGCTCTGGTGGCCATCAAGGACGGCTCCGACAATATCCTGTGGAGTTGGCACCTATGGTTTGAGAGTGACGATCTTGCCGCTCAGGCCCAGACATATCCGGGCTCCGGCTATGTGGTAATGGACCGCAACCTGGGCGCCTTGACCAACTGCTATGCCGCAGACAACGCACTGGACTTCGGCTTCGCCTATCAGAACGGCCGGAAGGATCCGTTCATGATGTCGGCGACACGTACCAGTTACACTGCTCTTGGCGTCCTTGGCACATATACCAGTTCAGCGGGCTCTTCGAACCTCGCATCCTCTATCCTGAGACCGACCGTGGTCTTTGGAACAGACAGCTGGGGTGGCAGTCCAAACTACTGGACCGCCAGTGACAAGACCATTTTTGACCCCTGCCCGCCGGGCTGGCATGTTGGTCCTTCGGACCTTTGGAGTACGTCGGGATTCAATTCTAGCTCCTTTGCCCCGAAGGATAGTGACTGGAGTACGTACCACGGCTGTGTATTCAATGGAGAGGCCTGGTACCCAGCCACCGGAGACCGCTGGGGATCCAATCACAACAACACCGGAAGCTTAATTCGCGTTTGGGCTCGTGGCGCTGGCAACGCTTTGGCATCCGGCAACGGGGGAAGTCCAACCTTGGGAGACGGTTCCAACGAAGGCCACGGCTACAACGTCCGCTGCGTCCGGGAATAACCTCTTTGCCTAAATTGTGGTAATTCAGAATAATCCATTATCTTTGCAAAAGTAACGCTATAACGTCACTTTTGCAAAGAGATGGAAAACATACTGTTTCACGGATCCGATAAAGTTGTGGAGCGGCCTTCCAAAAAGGGAGGGCGGCTCCACAACGACTTCGGGCAAGGTTTTTATTGTACTCCCAGTCTGGATCTGGCCAGGGAATGGGCATGCACGGAGGCCCCATCGGCCTTTGTCAATCACTACAGTTTTGAGCCAAGTTATGATCTAAAGGTCTGTGACCTCTCCGGGCCTTGTTATCACGTCCTTAACTGGTTGGCCATTCTTCTGAACAACCGTGTTTTTGACACGAAACAAGACCTTCCTTCAGCGATAAAAGAGTTCATCTTACAGGAGTTTTTACCCCAAACAAGCCCATTTGATATTGTTCGGGGATACCGGGCCGACGATTCCTATTTCGGCTTTGCCCAGCTATTCCTCAATAACACCATCAATTTGGAGCAGTTATCCCGTGCTCTCCGCTTGGGAAATTTAGGAGAACAGGTTTTTCTTCAAAGCGAGAAAGCCTTTGAAGCACTGGTGTTTATGACAGCTGAGCCGGTGGATATCCCAGTCTATTATCCCCGCAGGCAGAAAAGAGACATTCAGGCAAAAGAGGCATTTTATCGGATGAGGTTGGAAACACCTGCGCCGGACGGAATCTATGCCATTGATATTTACCGAAATAAATGGAAAAACGATGATCCACGCTTACGATAAAGACTATTTGCCGGCGGCAAAAGAAAACATCGCCGTAATGATGGATTATGCCGTCACTTGGAACGGGTTGGAGTTGAGGGATTTTTATGACCGCTTCCTTTCCAGCAGGATTGACAAGGCTATTGAATCCGGTCATCCCAAGTTTCTTGTGGGAATGAGCGGAATAGAATTAGCCGTGAGGGTAATGGAAAATACCGGAGGAACCCTTCCTTATAATGACAAGTATTATTTTCCCTGGGGAGATTCCTCTGTTTTCTGGACGGGTTGGGTCCTTTGCCAGTACCAGTGGTACAGGGGAGCCAGTTTCGCCTCCATCGATCGGAACGGCCTTCCCGTTGAGAAGGTTCACGAACTCTTCCATCCCCTCCATGAGGCCGATATCACCAAAGTCTTCGATGTCTTTGACTCCTACTATCGGCCACGGGCGTTGTCCCTGAAAGAATGCCGGAAGAACGCCGGCCTCACACAGCAAGCCTTGGCCCAGCGTAGCAGCGTGTCCCTGAGGATGATCCGGGCCTATGAACAGGGCACCCAGGATCTCTCCCGTGCCGAAGCCTCCACCCTTGTGCGCCTCTCCAAAGTGCTTCATTGCCCGATCGCCCGGCTGCTCGGCGCCGATTGACAACCTTCAGACGGGCTTGTTTTTCTCCCTTTTCCCGAATCGGGAGTGCATTTTTCCGCTGATAGGAGCGATAAATCTCCAGAGGGGGATATCTTTGTGAATATTTGTGAATGCTATGGAAAAAACACTGACCACAGACCGGAAAGCGGTTTACGAAAAACCGGAAGTCAAGTCATTTGACTTGTCGATGGAGCAGGCCATTCTGGATGCTTCCCCTGAATTCAATTCATTCAACCCCGAAGAAATTTGGTAAAAATGGAGGCTGTTATGAAAAAGATTTGGATGATTGCCCTGTTGGCCTTTGCCACTGCATTCTCGTGCGCTAAAATCGATGAGCAAGAAACTGTTGAACCGGAGGAAAAACCTGTTCCGGAAAAGACAGAAGGCCGAATTGTGTTCAATATTCAGGTGAATCAGGCGGAAGGACAGACCAAGGCCGTAAAGACCGGCTGGGAAACCGGCGACGTGGTGTATGTGTTCTTCAACAACGTAACTATTTCTGATACTCCGAAATATGCGACGCTCACCCGCACGGCCTCCGGCTGGGACGCGGCCTTCTCGGACGGCTGGGACGGCACTGGCCTGGAAGAGAGCGGCGCCACCATGAGCGCGGTGTATTTCCCGTTCCGGCTTGGGGCATATTCCGGATATACGCCCATTCCCCTTCAGGTCTCGAAAGACGGCAGCAGCTACACTTTTAAAGCCTTCGATGTTTTCCAGGGCTCGGACAGGAATTATGGCTATACCGTAAGAAATATCTTCACTTACTATCTGAAAGCGGAACAGTCTGCCTACACCCTTACTTCTACAAGCGATGTAACCACCCTCAGCGGTACGCTTGACATGACCATTCCGGATGGTTTCGTCCAGTTCTACATCGCGGCGGACGGGGGCAGGTACAATGAGAACGACCGGTACCGCCTTGCCGTTCAGAAGGTGAAGCCGGTGTCGTGCTATACCCTCGGTCAGGATGGCCTGTTCTTCCAGAAGGAACGCGCATACGGCGAGCCCATGGTCGGCTGCAAATACGGCGAGGGCATCCTTTTCAGCGGCATCATCGACGAGTCGGCCTGGTCTTCGGCCGAAGAACGCCGCTTCCTGCTGTTCGACACGCAGGGGCCTGCCCTTACGCGGACTTTCACCAAGTCGCTCTCCAGTCATAGCGCAGTGAAACTACCCAATACCGGATGGGTGCGCGCGGCTTCGGAGCCGGAAAAGGTGGATTTGTTCGGAAATGGCAATCCTTATGTGGCCGATCGGAATATCGGCGCCGAAGACTTGGACGATTTCGGCCTGTATTTCACGTACGGAGAAATCATTCCTTGGTCTGAGGACCCGCTTTGGTGCTTCAAGGAAAGCCCTTCGACGGCCAATAATTTCTGGTGCATGGACGGCAGCCATCTGATTAAGTACAATGCCTCTTGTACGCTGGATTCCTTTGATGATCCGGCGACCGTGTGGCTGGGACCGGGCTGGACAACGTTGAATAACTCCTTGACCAGTTCTGTAACCTGGTCTTCCGGCTGGGTGTATCCCGTAGACGGCGGGAACAAAACCCGTTCGGTCACGGGAGCCGGCGGAATCATTTATCTTCCGGCTGCCGGCTATCGGGACAATACGTCTTATTACAGTGATAATGGCAGATATCTGACTCCTTATGATCCCACGGCAAACAATGCGTGGGGAGACCATCAAGATGGGGCCAGGCAAATATTCTTCTCTGAAACAGGAAATGACTATTATAAAAGTACCCGTCAGGTCTTTTTGCCCGTCCGCGCCGTCTCCACCGTCGCTCCGTAATAATCCCGCATCCTGGCGCCCACTTGGCACAACGAATACCTCCCGCCACTGCTTTCGGGCCGTGGCGGGAGGTATTGACTATTGGAGCATATTGGATGTGCTGGGGTTGGAAATAAAACTCTCCCGGGTTTCGCGGATACC
>CAMOIT010000094.1 GCA_946616285.1 uncultured Bacteroidales bacterium
CATGGACCAGTACATCAAACTCACCAACAACGCCGACCATGTGGTCTATGCCGACGGCGTGCTGTTCGTGACCAATTACATCGTCGGCACCATCACCAGCGCAGGCGCCTATTACGAGTACCCCGAACTTACGGACGGACTGGCCGTGAACAATATGTACGCCATCCCCGGCAAGGGTGACGAGCACCCGGTCGCTCCCGGCGAATCCATCGTCCTGGCCCTCGCCGCCATCGACTACACCGCCTCCTACAAGGATGGCGAAAACCTCATCGAAGGCAATCCCAACGCCATCGACCTCAGCAAGGCCGACTTTGAATTCTACGACGAAAACGACCTCTATCCCGACACCGACAATCCCGATGTGGCGAACCTCAATATCTGGTTCAAGGAATCCCGTACCATCACCTCCCTTCACAACCGCGGCTTCGAGAGCTATGCCATCGTGATTCCTCCGTACAACGAGACCGCCGAAACCATCATGACCAACCATCACTGGAGCGGAACCTATTTCTTCCATTTCCAGGAGTGGAACTTCGACTACGACCTGGCCGACGAGGATGTCTGGGTGATTCCCGGCGAATGGGTCCTGGACGCCGTGAACTGCTGCCTGGAGGACTCCTTCTACCAGAACCCCTGGCCCGCCGCCTTCGATGCCGGCTGGACGCATGCGGGAGACTATGACCGCGACCCCGCCCGCTTCGGCAAGAGCGTACGGCGCAATGTCGCGGACGGAAAGCTTGTGGACACCAACAACTCCACCAACGACTTCCTTCCCAACGCCACGCCTTCCCTAAAGAAATAATTGTTATCTTTGCAGAAGTTAAGCGCTTCTACAAAGTATGGCAGATTCATTCTCCGACATTGGAAAAGTAGAGGCGATAGACCAGCTCTATCGCCTCTCCGCATATTCTCCCGTCTCCGGGCTCACCTACGCCTCCCCCAAGGGAGGGAAGGTGACCACCGCCGCCCGCATGTATCTGGAAGGAATCGACTTCAACCTGGTCTATTTCCCCCTTAAACACCTGGGTTACAAGTGTGTAGTGGGCGTCGTGGGAGAGCTGTACGCCGCCCTGGCGCATCCCAGGCTGCTCAATGTGGTGCTGGGCGTATCGGCCAAACTGGACCTTCCGCAGGTGAAAGACCTGTGGATGGGCATTACGGTGGCGGCCAAGGAACATGGTTTTGAAGCCGTGAACCTGGACCTCCAGCCCTCGGGCAACGGACTGTATGTGTCGGTGGCGGCCACGGGGGAGTGCTCGCATCTTACGGATAAGCGCCGCATGGCCGCCTCGTCCAAGGACCTTATCTGCGTTTCCGGCGCCCTGGGTGCGGCCTATCTGGGCCTTCAGCTGCTGGAGCGCGGGGCCCGCAGCTTCGCCAAAGACGGCGTCCAGCCCGACATGGGCCAGTACAAGATGGTGGTAGGGGATTACTTGAGGCCGGATTTGGACGCCTCCGTGGTCTCCAGGCTGGAAGACGTGGAAATCTACCCGTCCTACGGCTATTTTGTCACCCGCGGCCTTTCTGACGCCCTGAAGCGCCTTTCCCGCGACAGCGGCCTGGGCGCCAAGGTCTATGCCGAAAAAATTCCCTTCGAGGGCAACAGCTTCGCCCTGGGACGGGAACTGGACATGGACCCGGTGTCGGCGGCGATGAACGGGGGAGACGACAACCGCCTCCTTTTCGTGATTCCCATCCTGCAGCTGGAAAAGTTCCGCCGCGATTTTCAGACCTTCGACATCATCGGCCACCTCGCACAGCCGGAGGTTGGCACGGTTTTGGTTACACCGGAAGGCGTCGAATTCCCGGTCAAAGCCCAGGGCTGGCCGGAAACAGAAGAAAATTTATAAATGATTCATACCATGAAAAAACTCGTTTCAGTCGTGGCCCTCGCTGTGGCCCTTTCCTTTACCGCCTCTGCCCAGAGCGGGCTTGGAAACATCGATTTCGGCAAAATCGGCAACGTGCTCACCAATATGGCAGGGGCCATCTATTCCGGTCCGGTGACCCTGGACGGCACCTATTCCTATAACGGCGTCGCCGTATCGGCCACCTCCAACGAAGGAGGCATCCTCACCAACCTGGCCGGCAGCGCCGTCACCTCCGGCATCGAAACCAAGGCCGACGAATACCTGGCCAAGATCGGGGTCAAGCCCGGCGCCCTCAGCTGGACCTTCAACAAGGCCGACGGCAGCTTCACCCTGAACCTGGGCTCCCTGAGCCTCCCCGGCAGCTACAAAGTGGGCGACGGCGAGCGCACGGTGTCCCTCACCTTCGGCAAGTCCATGCAGTTCCTGAACATGACCGGCACCCTCGAATCCTCCTCCGGCGGCGCCCGCATGCTTTTCCCGGCCGACAAGGCCATGGCCTTCATCAAGAAGCTCACCTCCAAGCTGGGCCAGTCCTCCTCCCAGGTCTCGTCCATTGCCAAACTGGCCGAAGGTTACGACAACTACCGCATCGGCTTCAAACTGGCCAAATAACAGGCGTCTTTCCCGAAAACAAAGGGCCGACCAGAAAGTAGATTCTTCGGCAGGTGAACCTGCCTCAGAATGACAGAGGACGATCATTCGACACCGGACTGTCATTCCGAAACTTGCCCTGAGCTTGCCGAAGGGCGAAGTGAAGAATCTTTTCGGTCGGGCCCTTTTTGTTTGTAACCAAACGACTGTCTGTGCCCGAATCAGTCTGTGACGGGACGCACGGACTGACCGCAAAAACTTGTCCCATTTCTGCAAAATCGCTGTTTAAACCCCTTGGCAATCATTCCCGGCAGGGCCGGCCAAAACACTCATTCAGCTATCTTCCATGAATTGAGGCATCGGGTTTCCGTGGAGAATCGGACGCCGATCTTGAAGATTCGGCGTTTGTCATCGGCGAACTTGCGGGCATAGCCATTACCCTCGATCTGCTGAAGGGCAGCCTCGGGGGTATCATTGATTTTGATTTCGATGATGTAGATGAACCCTGGGGCCTCCACCAGGATATCCATACGACCTTCCGAAGTTGCATCTTCGGTATGGACGATGAGATTCTCCCCAAGCAACTGGAGGATGATGCTCATCGCATATTGGAAATCCTTCTCGGCATCTCCCTGAATCTGGTAGTTCTGCCTGGCAAAAAAGGCCTCCATCCGCTTCATGAAGTCTTCCGGTTTTCCGATCAACAGGTCGTTATTCATTTTGCGGATCAAGAGATTACCGGAACCCTTGGCCGTTGTATATGCGTCCAGAAGGAAGGACAGGAACCCGTGTTTTACTTCCAAATTGGGGAATCCCAGCGTATAGATACCGGTAGTCTTGTCGTAATCCTTGATGGTGAGATATCCGCTTTGGTAGAGCAGCGGTATCGGATTAAAGAAAACGGCATCAATACTGGTGAGAAGCGTCGAGTCGGCCTCTTCAGAAGAGAGCCTGGTGACATCATAGTCGGTCTGCTTCATTACTTTGACGAGGAAGGATGGCGTGCCGGTCTCAACCCAATACTCTTTGAACTTCAGGAAATCGAATGTGTTAAGGACACTGAAAGGATTGTACATTCCGTCGGAATCTTCACAGAAATGGTATCCGTCGTACATTCCGGCCAGTTGCTCATAACACTTTTCGACCGAGATGCCGTTTGCCTTTGCCAGTTCCTTGACACTCTCATCAAAATACTTCTTCAGGTCTTGTTCGGAAATACCGCAGATGTCCGTATAGCGGGCATCCATTGAGATGTCCTTGAGATTGTTGAGCCCACTGAAAATGCTGAGTTTGCCAATCTTGGTAACACCGGTAAGGAAGCCGAACTTGATATAGGCATCTTTGGCCTTCATCACGCTGTAAAAACCCTGAAGCTGCTTGCGGAAGGTGTCGGCCAGCGCATCATCCCCAAGGTTGTCCACGATAGGCTTATCGTATTCGTCAATCAGGACGACAACGGGCTTTCCGGTTTTGGCATAAGCAGCCTGGATCAGCGCATCAAAACGCACACTCGCTACAGGTTCACTACTTACGGAAGCGTAAATCTCTTCATAGAACTTCAGAAAAGAATTCAGTTTTGACTCAAGAACTTGCTCTGAATTATAGTTAGCCCCACTAAAGTCCAGACGTAAAACGGGATACTGATTCCACTCTTTCTCCAGTTCGGCTATGGCCAACCCGTCAAACAACTCTTTACGGCCGCTGAAGTATGCTTCCAATGTGGAAACCAGCAGGCTCTTGCCGAAACGGCGAGGACGGCTAAGGAAGTAGTAACCACCTTGCCGGACCATCTTGTAAACAAGGTCTGTCTTGTCCACATAGACGTAGCCATCTTTGCGGATCTTTACAAAGTCCTGTATGCCTATCGGATAGAGCATTTAACGCGTGCGCTTTACCTTACTTGCAAAGGTAAGGTTTTTTTCTGAAATACCCTTGTCCAAGCGCGGAGCAAATTTTTCCGAA
>CAMOIT010000095.1 GCA_946616285.1 uncultured Bacteroidales bacterium
TCACGCGCGCAAGCTTCGCAATCTGCTTTTCAAGGCCGCGCACGCCTGATTCGTGAGTATATTTGTCGATAATCTCAGTAAGCGCCGCATCCGACACAGTAAGCTCATCCTCCCTCAGTCCATGCTCCTTCAGCTGCTTGGGAACCAGATACTTATGGGCGATCTGGAGCTTTTCTTCGGCCAGGTAGCCGCTCACGTTTATCATTTCCATACGGTCTTTAAGAGCGGGCTGTATGGTGCCGATTCCGTTTGCCGTGGTTATGAACAGTACGTTGGAAAGGTCGTAGTCGATATCCAGGTAATTGTCGTGGAAGGTGGAGTTCTGCTCCGGGTCCAGGGCCTCCAGAAGAGCGCTGGAAGGGTCGCCCTTAAAGTCGGCCGAAAGCTTGTCGATTTCGTCCAGGACAATCACGGGATTCGAGGTTCCGGCCCGCTGGATGCCGCTGAGAATTCGGCCTGGAAGGGCGCCCACGTAGGTTTTGCGATGGCCGCGGATTTCGGCTTCGTCGTGCATGCCGCCAAGGGAAATGCGGATGTACTTGCGACCGAGGGCACGGGCAACGCTCTTCCCAAGGGAAGTTTTTCCAACGCCGGGAGGGCCCCAGAGGCAAAGGATGGGAGAACGCATGTTGCCTTTGAGCTTAAGCACCGCCAGGTACTCGATGATACGGTCTTTCACCTGATCCAAGCCGAAGTGATCCTGGTCCAGGACCTCCTGCGCATGCTTCAGGTCCAGATTGTCGTCCGACATTTCGCCCCAGGGGAGGTCCAGGATGAACTGCAGGTATGAGAACTGGATGCTGTAATCCGGCGACGAGGGGTTGAATTTCTGCAGGCGCGCCATCTCCTTGTCGAAGATTTCACGGACTTCCTTTGACCATTTCTTTTCGTCGGCCCGGCGGCGCATCTTTTCCATTTCCTCGCCTTCGTCCATGCCAAGTTCTTCCTGGATGGTGCGGAGCTGATTGTTAAGGTAGTATTCCCTCTGCTGCTGGTCTATGTCGGTCTTTACCTTCTGGTTAATCTCCTGCTTGATTTCCAGCAGCTGCGTCTGAGTATCCAGCACCTTCAGAAGCGCCATTCCCCTTTCGCGGATGTCGCGGATGCCAAGAAGGGCGCAGCGCTCCTGGAAATTCTCCACCTCGATGGTGGTCGCGACGAAATTCACCAGAAAATGGAAGTTGTCAATGCTGCGCAGCGCGCCGATAGCCTCCTTTGGCGCAAAGGACGAAGCTTTCACTATCATGGCAGCCTTTTCCTTCAGGGAATCGGCCAGGACCATGAGCTCCGTTTCGCTTGCATCGGCGGGGACGCTCTCCTCTACATAACGCAGGCGCGCACGCATATAAGGCTCGTACACGGTAACCCCTTCCAGTGCGCACAGCTGCCCGCCCTGAAGTATGGCCGTGACGCTTCCGTCCGGCATTTCAAGGGTTTTAATAAGCTTGCACACAGTGCCGAAAGGATTCAGGTCCGCCTCCGACGGTTCCTCCACCGATACGTCCTGCTGCGGGATGGCTGCAAGCCAGCCGTCCCCCGCCTCTACTTCGCTTACCAGGCGTATGGATTTCTCCCTTCCCACGGTTACCGGGAAAACGGTGCCGGGGAATATTACAGCGTTCCTTAAAGGAAGTACCGGAAGATCCGGAGGCAGAGACGAAACGTCCACCTTCATGGAGGCGGCCTCCCCCACTACCGGCATGATATTTACTTCCACTCCGCGGGGCATCATATTATTGTCAAAATCAAAATTTTGCTTCATAACTGACATTTTGTCATAAAAAACGGGCACAATTACCCAGGGGCCTATATGGTCAATCTCCGTGCCAGAGGCATCCAAATGACAAAAATGGCTATAACATTTTGAATTTTCAAAAATTAGCTCTATTTTTGCCGAGATTTTGACTAACTATAGAATCACAATACTTGTTTTATTAAATTATTAACATCATGACTAAGGCAGAGATTGTAAACGAAATCGCCAAGAATACCGGTATCGAAAAGACCCAGGTTCTTGCAGTAGTAGAGGAATTTGTTAGCACCGTTAAGGGCTCCATCATTGCCGGCGACCCCGTATATCTCCGTGGCTTCGGCAGCTTCATCATCAAGCACCGCGCCCAGAAGGCAGCCCGCAACATCACCCGCAAAACCACTCTCACCATCCCCGCTCACGACATTCCTGCCTTTAAGCCCTCCAAGAGCTTCGTGAACGCTGTCAAGGAGAAATAAACCATTTAATTACTATAAATTATGCCCAACGGAAAGAAGCATAAAAGGCACAAGATGGCTACGCACAAGCGTAAAAAGCGCCTGCGCAAGAACCGCCACAAGAAGAAGTAATAAGCTTCTTCCAATGTAAAGGGCCCAAGATATTATTCGAGGGCCCTTCTTTAAATCCCATCAAATTTCCAAATGGAGTCTGAAAAAGCGGACAAAGATCTGATTGTCGACGTAACGCCGACAGAAGTACATATCGCCCTGATGGAAAACCACAGGCTGATAGAGTACAACACGGAGTCCAGCACTGGGAACAAGTTCACAGTGGGAGACGTTCACCTGGGTAAGGTGAAGAAGATACTCCCGAACCTCAATGCTGCTTTTGTGGACATCGGAGACAAGAAGGAAGCTTTCATCCATTATCTGGACCTGGGGCTGTATTTCCCCGCCTTCGACGAGTTTGTAAGGGAGTCCAATCCCAACGTAAACTCCAAGGACCTGTACTCGCGGATTAAAATCGGCGAGGCACTTCCAAAGGAAGGACATATAGAGGAATACCTCCGTCCGGGACAGATGATAGTGGCCCAGATTGTCAAAGAGCCCATCTCCACAAAAGGTTCACGACTGACTGCGGAAATTTCATTGGCAGGCCGTAACATCGTACTTCTCCCCTTTGCCGAAAAAGTGTCGATCTCCCAGAAGATTGCGTCGAAGGAAGAGAAACGTAGACTGGAAACGCTGGTAAGGAGCATCCTCCCAAAAAATTACGGGGCCATCATCCGCACGGCCGCGGAAGGCAAAAATGCCGCCACGCTGGTAGCGGAGACTGAATCCCTTATTGAGAAATGGGAAAGCTCCTGGACCAAGATTTCGAAAGACAAGGGCGTCAAGCTCCTTTTCACCGAGTACAGCAAAACCACGACGGTCCTGAGGGACCTCCTTAACGATTCGTTCTCCAATATCTGGATTAACGACGAAAGGGTGGCCGAAGAAGCCAGAAAGTACGTTTCGCTGATATCGCCGGAACAGGAAAAGATAGTCCACCTGTACGAAGGCAAACAGCCCATCTACGACCATTTTGAGGTAACACGTCAGATAAAGGGCTCCTTCGGAAAAGTGGTTCCAATGCGTCAGGGCGCATATCTTGTCATCGAAACCACCGAAGCTCTGAATGTAATTGACGTAAACAGCGGCATACGCACGAAAACCTCGGACCAGGAAGAGAATTCCTTCGAGGTGAACAAGATTGCCGCCGAAGAAATTGCCAGACAGCTCAGGCTGCGTGACATGGGAGGGATCGTGATTGTGGACTTCATAGACATGGAGTCCAACGAGCACAAAAATGCCCTCTACAAGTTAATGCAGGAGCTGATGGAAAGCGACAGGGCAAAGCATAACGTTCTGCCTCTCACGAAGTTCGGACTGATGCAAATCACCCGCCAGAGGATACGCCCCGTCACGGAAATCAACACCAGCGAGCAGTGCCCTGTATGCCACGGCACCGGTAAGATTCACTCAAGCGCGGTGATCGACGAAGAAATAGAGCGGAAGATTGCATTCTACGTTATCGAGAAAGGCATCAGGAACATAGTCCTGAAGACAAGCCCCATCCTGGGGGCATACCTGAAACGCGGACTTTTCAGTTCCTTCCTTACCAGGTGGAGAAAACGCTACAAGGTCAAGCTGGAGATACAGGAAATCACCGATTTCACGGTCCTGCAAAATGAAATGTACAACGAAAAAGGAGAGAAGCTGGAGTAGCTTCTCTCTTTTTTTAGCAAGTTAATATGTTTTTTCTTCAGAAATAGTTGTCCATTAGGAAAATAGTTACTACTTTTGGCAAAATTTTGAGCGCATTTTTTAGTGAAACTCTATAACCCCAAACACACGCTACGCCGTGTGATGGTACTAGTTGCACTGGCTATCCCTTTGTGGGGAGGGCCCGCTATTTGCGCTCAGGAGGCAGATTCCACCGCCACCGCAGAAAAGCCGCATACCAGCTTCTTCAAACGCTTCTCCATAAGCACCAACGCCCTTGAGTGGCTCCTTACCGTTCCCAACCTGGGCATAGAATTCGACCTGTCCGGCGGCGAATACAGGTATAGGTGCAAAAAGTAGTTGGTGATATACCACCAAACTATTTGATATATAA
>CAMOIT010000096.1 GCA_946616285.1 uncultured Bacteroidales bacterium
TGGCATGACCGCCTTCAACATGCTTGAACCAGCTGCGGAAAGCATAATAGATGGCAATGGAAACAATAAGGGAGACGCACGCGACAGCGAACGAGAAGTGGTACGCGGAATTGCCGTCGAAGCCGAGGCTTATTGCCCATTCGCGGATTCTGATGGCTGCGGTAGGGGCAAAGAGGGCGCCGATGTTGATGGCCATATAGAATAGGGAGAAGCCTGAGTCGCGCCTGTCGGCATACTTGGGTTCGTTGTACAGATCGCCGACCATTACCTGCAGGTTGCCCTTGAACAGACCTGTCCCGAATCCTATTAACACCAGTGCGGCCAGCATGGCAACCAGCCCCACAGTGCCTCCGCCAAGCGGAATTGCCAGGAGCAGGTACCCCAGGAACATAACAAGGATGCCGGTGGTTACCATCTTGCCGAAGCCGAATTTATCGGCCAGGATACCTCCGATGAGGGGGAAGAAATACACCAGCATCAGGAAAGAGCTGTAAATTGTGCCGGCGGTTCCGGCGGATAGGCCGAAGTTGGCCCTGAGGAACAGGGCGAACACGGCTATCATGGTGTAGTAGCCGAAACGCTCGCCTGTGTTGGCCAGTGCCAGTGCAAAGAGGCCTTTAGGTTGTCCTTTGAACATACGTTATTGTGTTTTGATTATTTTACGGGAATATTGGCGAGTACGGCTTTCAGGTACTCCCAGGTGCGGGCGACGGAAGCGATGTTCACCCTTTCGTCCGGGCTGTGGGGATACTTGATGGTAGGTCCGATGGAAACCATCTCCCAGTTCGGGTACTTGGCGCCCATTATGGCGCATTCGAGTCCGCCGTGGGTGGCCATTATCTTCATGGGATGGCCGTACACTTTCTGGAACTGCTCCATGCAAACCTTGTTGATTTCGGTGTCAAGCTTGGGAGTCCAGCCGCTGTAGCCGCCTGCGAAGGTGATTTCATCGGCTCCGGCAAGCTCGAACACGCACTGAACTCTCTGTGCCAGATAGGCTTTGGAGCTGTCCACTGCGCTGCGCATGAGGGAGTGGATGGTGATCTTGCCGTTTTCGGTGCGCACTATGGCAAGGTTGATGGAAGTTTCGGTGAGTCCGGGCATGGACTGGCTCATGCGGATGACGCCTGAAGGGGCGGCGATAATGGCCTTAACGGCAGTGAGCATGGCCTTGTCCTGGATGTACTTGGGCTGTACGCTCACGTGGTCTTCAATCTCCAGGCGGGCCGAAGGATCGCTTTCGGCAAATTCGGCCTTGACGGTGTTGAAGATGTCGGTGATGATTTCACGTATTTGAGCATAGCTCTCCTTGGGCACAAGGATTTCGGCCGAAGCCTCGAAGGGAATGGCGTTGCGAAGCGAGCCGCCACGGAAGGAGACCACCTTTACCCCATAGTCTTCCATGAGGGGCAGGAGGATGCGGGCCACCACTTTGTTGGCATTTGCCCTGTACAGGGAAATGTCCATGCCGGAATGTCCGCCCTGGAGGCCGCTTACGGTGAAGCGCAGGGCATCGCGTCCTTCCGGAGTGTTGTACTTGTAAAACTTGAAGCTGGCCGATACGTCCAGGCCGCCGGCGCAGCCGACGCAAAGTTCGCCTTCTTCCTCTGAGTCAAGGTTCAGGAGAATGTCGCCTTTAAGGACACCGGGCTTCAGGGAATTGGCTCCGGTCATGCCGGTTTCTTCGTCATAGGTTACCAAAACCTCAAGCGGACCGTGCTTTACGGAAGGGTCTTCCAGGGCGGCAAGAGCAAGCGCTACGCCGATGCCGTTGTCGGCACCAAGGGTGGTGCGGTCGGCCGTTACCCATTCGCCGTCGACGTAGGCGTTGATTGGATCGGTGAGGAAGTCGTGGGCGGAATCGGATGTCTTCTGAGGTACCATGTCCATGTGGCCCTGCATGATAACGCCTTTTCGGTTTTCCATGCCGGGAGTGGCGGGAACCCGGATAATAACGTTTCCGGTGTCGTCCTTGATGGTCTCAAAGCCGTGGGATTCTCCCCATCCCAGGAGATATTCTCTTACTTTTTCCTCATGTTTTGAGGGGCGGGGGAGTTGCGTAAGGGCATGGAAGTTTTTCCATACCACTTGGGGTTCAATGTTCTGAATGCTCATATCTATGATTATTGGTTATTTTTGTCAGACTGAGAATCGACTCTTTCCCCAGTTGGTAAACGGGGACACGTGTCTGAAGCAGGGGTTTACCGTCTTCGGTGAGCCGCATGGAGCAAATTGCCGGAATGCGGTAACGGACGGCTGCTCCTGCAAGCTTTTTCTTCTTTTCGGCCGCGGCGAAAGGGTCTTCGGGAGCTGCTACTGCAATGGGCTGTGCTTCAAATTCCAGGTAGTAAGGCGTTCCCTTGGCCCCTGGGCCTTCCGCACCGTCTTCCGTAAGGACGAAGGCTACGTAGCGCTGAACGGGGGATTGCGGGTTCGGCGTTACTTCGAAGCATCTGGTCTGGGTGCGGACCACGCTGTATCCGCGGAAAAGCACCATGTATTCCTGTTCGATGCGGTCCAGCTCCCTCAGGGCCGACTCCATTGCCTCTCCGGAATAGCTGGCATCCGTATTGCCGGTGACTATGTCCAGACGGGCCTTGCGAACCTGGAGGATGCAGTCCGCTGCATCGGAGGCTTTGTCTTCAAGGGTTTTCTCCACAAGTACTTTGTGCTCCACAGGAATCTGAACTTCTTCACCTTCTGCATTAATTTCGGCGCGGAATTCAGTTACAGTAACGCTCTTTTGGGACTCCGTGAGGCCGTTTGATGTGAAATCGGCCTTTACCGGAGCGTTGAAACGCCAGTCCAGCCGGGCGGCTTCGGTTTTGTCGCCGAAGGCCACAAGCCCCTGGGTGCTGAGGGCAAGGAGGACGGCATTCTCTGCGTCGCAACTTCCGCTTGCCGAAAGGTCGGCCTCCAGCACGGGCTTGAGCTCAATGCTTGTGACAGTGGTCGTTACTGCATCGGCATCGTTCACGTCCATGTTGAGCATCTGCTTTGCAAAACTGGCGTAAGGGCCGGCGAAAAAGGCTTCCTGGCGGGTTTCTACCTGCACCATAATGGTTGTGGAAGGCAGGAAATACTGAATGTCCTGTCCTTTCAATGACGTAGCTCCAAGGCAGACAGCTGCCAGGGCACATATTATAGTTCCGATTCTTTTTTCCATCTTTTATGGGTCCAAAGGTAGTTCCACGGCTGGGCATTAAGGTCTTGCTCCAGAAGGGAATAATACTGCTTCATTATTATTTCGGGGTCCTGCCCCTTCGCATTCTCGCATATTGGGACGAAAGTCATCCTGTAACCACCTTCTTCCCGGCATTCGAAGCGGAGGTAAGCAACCGCCATCTCCAGTTTGCATGCAAGCGACGCGGGTGCGGTCATGGTTAAGGTGTCCTGGTGCATGAATTCCACTTTGGGATACCTGTGGCCGCGGATATACGGATATTGGTCCGTAATGAACGAATAGCCGAATTTTTGATCTTTGTGGGACAGGGCGAACCGCAGGATATTGTAGTTCTCCACATAACCTTCGAAACCTTGATCCTTCACCGGTGCGGTACGGTTGTCGGCCATCAGTCTGTTCCAAAGAGGACTTCGAATTTTCATGTAGGTTACGGCAAAGGCATCCGGACGGATGTCAAGGGGAGCGCCGTAGGAATAATTGGTGATGCCTCCTATGAGTTCCCAGTTGCCGGTGTGGGACTGAAGTATCATCAGCTGCCTTGCGCCACCGTACAGACGGTTGAGTTCTTCCGGGTTGGTGATTTCCACTATGTGGCTGTCGTGCAGGCGTTTACGGCCTTTTTCTCCCTTGCAGGCGCCAAACCATATCATTTCTGTAAGGGTATTTGCAAAATGGAGATAGAAGCGCTTGGCGTTGGCCTTGAGGTCTTCGTAGGACATTTCAGGAAAGCTTCTGGCAAGGTTTGCCATTACTACGTCCTGCCTGTAGTGAAGGATGCCATGCATAAGGTGCGCAATCCTCCTGGCCCACCAGCGGTGGTATCCCAAGGAGAGGCTGCCGCTTAGATTGAGCAGCCCCTCCATCAGCGATGTCCCTATGCTTTTCTTGTTTTCCATCGAAATACAAATATAAACATTTTTTGCGAATCCCCCAAAGGGGGACAATTCGGCCGCGAAATTTGTTTTTAAGAAAAATAATTGCTATTTTTGCAGTCCTTTTCAGCGGCCTGTCCGCCGAAAAGAATGTAAAACATTTATTAACAATTAATTAACAAACAATGGTTAACCAGTACGAAACCGT
>CAMOIT010000097.1 GCA_946616285.1 uncultured Bacteroidales bacterium
AAACTGGAGGACTTGGAAGTGGGCGGTACTGGATTCGAACCAGTGACCCTCTGCTTGTAAGGCAGATGCTCTGAACCAACTGAGCTAACCGCCCGAAAGGGATTGCAAAGGTAGTAAGTTTTTTTTACAATCCAAAAAATTCTTAACCGAGACTCTGGCGGAATTCGGACGGGGTTACGCCCATCACATCCTTGAAGTTGCGCCAGGCAGTGGTGCGGGAGCGGAATCCGGCGTTGAAGAAGGCCTCCTGGATGTCGCATTCGGGGTCGTTGCGGAGTTGGTCGGCTACGGAGGCCACGCGTCTAGAGATGATCATTTCCTTGAAGCCGCTGTTGGTCTCATGACGGATGATGCGGTTGAGGTAAGTGACATTGGTGCCGCAGCGGCGTGCCATGCTTACCAGGGAAAGGTCCGGGTCTCTCCAGATTTCTTCCTTCTCCATGAAGTTGGTAATGCGGCTCCACAGATCAACCTCGGGAGAATGGCTCTGCACCGGCTTCTCCTCAACCTTCTGCGGCGTTACTTCGGGTACCTCGGGAATTTTTTCGGTGGTCTTGCCCGGACGCAGGCGGTCTCCCAGTTCGAAATCCATGGACAGGTAGTAGAACATGGCGGCGAACAGCGGCAGCAGCACCATGAGGTAAGGAATGTTGGTGAGCACCAGGATAATGTGCACGACGCAAATGACGGTGAGCCCGAAGCTGTAGTTGACAATCCACCAGAAGTTTGCACTGCTCTTCCGATAACTGTATGGCAGTATGAACAGGATAAAGCAGTAAGGGATCATGATGGCCTGCGATGCAAGGCGAAGCAGGACGTCGGCTTTCTTGACGTTGGCGATGATATCTGCCGTCGTGTCCAGCTGTGTCCATCGGCCGATGAAAAACAGGAAGGCGAAGGTAAAGACAGCCGGAGGCAGGAACAGGAAGAAATAGCGAAGGGGCGTGAGCCAGTCCGACCTTACCACGGTGATGGGATAGAGCACCATAATAATATGGAGGGTCATGTAGATGAGGCCCATCCATGGCGGAAGCATGGTGAGCGGTTTAGCGGCTCCTGTACCAGCCGCGATATTGGCAACCAGTGCGAAGCCTGCCATGAGACCGCTGGCGAGGGATCCCAGCGCCAGAAGCCAGCGGGAATTGTCTCCGGTTTCATGTCTTAAACGGCCCAGCTGACGGGCGCATATGAGGCACACGACCATTTCCATGGTAGTGGAGATAATTGCTAGCAAAAACACTGTTTTCATAGGCTCATTTGTCAAATTCGTTTCAAAATTAGTAAAAATTTGGGTTGGATGCGTAATTTTTGTCAAAATGAAACAAAATAATCCCGTAAATATGCGCCACATTTATGCTGAATCATGTAAATTTGTGTACCTGAACTTCCAATAGCTATGTTCTTCATGGCAGTCGGCTTATTGTAAAAAACTAATGGAATGACTTCGAGCAAGTATATAATATTCCTGTTTTGTACGTTTGCACTCCTTCAGTCACGCACAACAGGTGCGCAGGAACTTTCCCTTCGTACGAATCTGTTGTGGGATGCTGTGTCAGAGCCCAATCTGGGCTTGGAGTGGCAAACCGGAGAACACTGGAGCGTTGGAGTGGACGCCGGTATCAAGGCCTGGCCCCGCTACCTGGCCTGGGATTGGGATAAGCAGAATCCCACCCACTGGCGCAACTTCGCCGTGGCTCCCGAGGTCCGCTACTATGTGAAGGAAGTCTTCCGGGGCGTATTCTTCGGCGCCGATGCTTTATATACCCATTATAACGTAGGCGATGTACCCACCCCCTTCCACATGTATCCCGAGGTGGAAAATTACCGTCTGCAGGGTTCCTTCTGGGCCGGCGGCCTGGCGGCAGGCTATGCCTGGTGGCCCTGGCAGCACTGGCGCCTGGAACTGGAAGCAGGTGCCGCCGTGGGGCTGGCCGCCTACGACCGCTATGAATGTGACCACTGCGGAACCCTTCTGTCCAAGGAAAGGAAAGTGGGTGTAGTGCCCAAACTGGCCCTGAACGTGGCCTACAATCCCGTGAGCCGCGAAAAGCACCGGGCCCGCCGGGGCGGCAACCTCACAATCAGCGGAACAGACACGGTTACGGTGCTTACTCCGCCGGTAGCTTTCGTCGTACAGCTCAAGGAAGTGAAAGCGCCCATGACCGTGGCCGATTCCCTGGCCCGGCAGAACCCGTGGATCATCCCCATTGAAAAATACCGTCCGCTTACGTATCTGGACCTGACGCGTCCTGCCGCCGACAGCCTCCTGTTCGTGAATTATGAACTGAACAGCTATGCCCTGCGCCGGGATTACATGAACAATGCAGAGGTCCTGGACAGCATGCAAAGCGCCGTAGAGACCATCCGGGATGCCGGGAGCACCGACGAGCTGCTGCTTTCCATCGTGGGCCTCGCCTCCATCGAAGGCCCCCGGAGACTCAACGACAGCTTGTCCGTTCGCCGCGCCCGCGCCGTGGCCGAGTATATCGGCAAGCGCACCGGCCTGGCCCCCCGCCAGTTCGACATCGTTGGCAAGGGAGAGGCCTGGGACTGGTTCAGGGATCAGCTCAAGGCCCGCCCGGAAGGAAATGAAGCGCTTTGGGATATTGTTTTTAACGAGCCCGATGCCGATGCCCGTGAAAGGAAGATCAAGCAGGATCCCGAGCTTTATCGGAAAGTGAAGGAAGAGTTCCTGGCAGATCAGCGCAACTCCGGCTTCATCCGGGTTTACTATAGTAACCGCCCCGATGCCGTTACCGAAAAGTGGAACGGCCCCGTAGCCGAACTCCTCAAGGCCAAGCACTATGCGCAAGCCGTTGCCGCCATCCAGTCCGACGAAGCCCTGCTCTCCCGTGTAAAGACCGATGCCGAGGCCGCGAACGCCTATGGCATTGCGCTGTATTTCACGGCCTTGGACAACAAGGACCAGGCCCTGGAGGAACAGGCTTTGAGCCTGCTGCAGGAAGCTGCCCGCATGGGCTCCGAATGCGCCCGGCACAATCTGGAAGGTACCCGCGTTTACGGCCCTGCCCGCAAGGAGTACGAGGCCTGGATGGATGTAATGAAGGAAAAACAATGAAGTTCAGATCTTGTCATATCGCTTGGATCTTGTCCGTGATGGCAGCAGCCTTTACGGGCTGCTCCTTGGTGGACGAGGATCTTACGGACTGTGAGGCCGATCACAAGATCAACTACGAGCTTCGTCTTGTGACCAACCTGACTACCGAACTGCAGACCCAGCTTTCTACGCAGGTAGAACTGACGGCTGTCGCTACTGCCATCCAGAACCATCTGAAGGGTGTATTCACCGATTACGCCCACGATGTAGACCTTTCCTTCTACGACGTGGAGGAGGATATGGTACGGCTTCACCATGAGACTCATATCATGGACGCGAACCAGTCCAGCTATACCTTATATATACCCGTGCGCAAGTATATGCACGTGGCCGTGGCCAATTTGCATCCTACTATGCCCGACGGTTCGGAAGCGCCTCTGGAGTATCTTTTGACGGACGATGAAAAATGCCATCGTTCCCGGCTGGACCTGGTGGTAAACAGCACCGAGAACATCGTCCCTTCGCAAACTTCGGGCGTGTTCAGCGCACGTCTGCCCATGGATATCAAGGACGGAGTAGACCAGCAGTTCGATGTAAAACTGTATATGGTTAACAGCGCCAGCGCCTTGGTTTTGGATACATTAGGCAGCCATATCAAGGATATCCGGGTGTTCGCCTCGGGCTTCGCCAACGGCTTCGATTTGGCCGACAGCACGTACCGCTTTACGTTCAACCCGAAGGTCCGGGCCGATGAAGTGAAGGTCGGGGACGGCCGGTTTACGTGCTTCTGCGCCGTGACGATGCCGTCGATGGATACGGACGGGACCAAGTCCATTATCTATACGGACGATCCGTATGTGGCAGAACCGGCCGAGGAATCGCTGTGGCAGTATATGGTTTATATTACTTGTGAAGACGGCTCTACCACGGAGACCATCCTGGGCGTGAAGATGCCGCTGCGGGCTTCGCAGTT
>CAMOIT010000098.1 GCA_946616285.1 uncultured Bacteroidales bacterium
GGGACGCGGAAGTCAGCCCCGCCGTGGATGCACAGGATGGGCGTGTGCCATTTCTGCACCAGCTTGTGCGGGGAGTTCGCATAGTGGCGAACGGCTTCGGCCTTATTGCTCCAGGGCGATCCGGCCTGCTGGATGCCGCCGAAAGTGATTCCGTCGCCTGCAGGGCCAACCTGTCCTTCCTCAAAAGCGTATTCCAGGGGAATGCCGCCGTTGTCCCAGTTGGGGAACCACATCTCTTCCGTGGTCATGTACATGTGCTCTTCGTTGAAGATACCGGCATGAGCAACGAAGCAGTCGTACACATCGCCGTGGATGCCGGCCAGATAGTAAACGCTGTATCCGCCGTAAGAAGCACCGCAGGCTGCAACGCCGCTGACATAAGGCTCGTCCTTGATCATGCGCGCTGCAGAAAGGTAATCCTGCATGTTAAGACCGATGTAATCGCCGGAAATCTGTTCGCACCAGGGCTGGCCGAAAGCAGTTGTTCCGCGCCTGTTGGGAAGCACCACCACATAGCCCTGATGGCACATCAGCATGTAATTCCAGCGGTAACTCCAGCCCTGGGAAAGCGTGCCCTGGGGGCCTCCGAGGGTGATCTCGATGGCGGGATAGGTCTTGGAAGCATCGAAAAGCGGCGGGTAAAGCACCCACGTGAGCATCTTTTTACCGTCAACAGTATCAATCCACCTGGCCTGGGTCTCATGACTGTCAAGCTGGGATAGGATATGATCGTTCTCGAAGGTAATCTGCCTTAGGGACTTATCCGTAACGGCCACCAGCTCGGTGGGGAAATCCATGGAGCAGTAAGTCGCAAGAAGGGTCCCGTCCTGCAGCACGCCGAAAGGAGAGCCGAAGTCGAACCACAGAGTCTCGGAGGTGAGGCGCTGAGGTTCCTGTCCGGGAACAACATTGTAAATGGCCTGCAGTCCTTCCACAAGCGAAGCGAAGTAGATGGATTGGCTGTCGGCAGCCCATACCGGGCCGTCCGCATTGTATTTGAACTCCGCCGTCAGGTCACGGATGTTAATCACTTCAGGATTAGCGCATTGACCTTCGCCTTCTTCGGCATAGGCTACATCGCCCATCATAAGGCGCACTTTGTCGGCCTCGTAGCCGTCGCGCTCCATCGAAAGCCACAGCAGGCGGCTGCCGTCCGGGCTCCAGACGGGGTGGGTATCATAACCGCCTTCAAAAGTAACCTGCGAAGTCTCGCCGGTGAGAGGGCAGTAAATGTAGATGCAGGTGTTGGTGGAAAAAGCGTACTCCTTACCTGTGAGCTTCTTGCATGCATAGGCGATATATCTGCAGTCCGGGCTCCATGCCAGGTCAGAAACGTCGCCGAAGGGGCCGTTGGGCAGTTCGAAGAGTTCATCCCCCAGAATGTCAAGGCCTTCTTTGACCACTCCGTTCACCAGCGTTGCCAGGAAAGTGTGGTTAATCTCCGTACGCCAGTGATCCCAATGACGGTACATAAGGTCTTCTGTAGCAAAGGCTTCGGCCTTGTCCAGCAGCGGGTCCGTGTCCGAAGGGACTTCCACGGCGCTGTGCACGGTGGATACGTACAGCATCTGACAGGCATCCGGCGAAAGCAGATAGTCGTCGATGCCTTTTTCCACATCGGTAAGCTGCTCACGCTTACCAATCCTGCCGTTTTTGTACGGGGCTTTGAACAGCTGTCCGCCCTGCAGGAAGAATATGGCGCTGCCGTCTGGGCTCCATCGGGCCGATGATATGCTTTTCCCGTCCATGGTAAGCTGTGTGGGAGTGCCGCCTTCCACCGGAATGGTAAAGAGGTTGCGCACGCTGCGGTTTTCCTTGATGTCTGTGTAGCTTACGCCATAGAGGATGGTTTTTCCGTCGGGAGAAAGCTGGGGGTCGCTCAGCCGCCCCAGGGACAATAGCACTTCGGGAGTCATGTGCCCGTCAGTAATCTCCAGCCGGGCCGGGCCGATGTAACCTTGCTTGGGTTTCATTTCACTGTCATTGGTGCAGGCGGCCAGCAGAAATAGGCCGGCGGCCGCAAGGGTTAAAGATTTAATGTTCATATAGTTCGATTGCTTTTTTCAATTCATTCGCCACTTCTTCCCTGAGGCTGGCGGGTTCCAGCACCTCCAGCCTGTTCCCGTGTTTGCACAGTTCCATCACCAGGTTGGGATTTGGAATGACGCGCAGGGCAAAAATGGCATGCTCTCCTTCCCATTTTACAAGCACCTGAGAAGGATGCAGCGGAAGGTCCTGAAGGTATGCCGCTTCCCGTTCCGTTGCCCGCAGCTTTACCAGCACCGGCTCCTGCCCTTCGGGGAGATAAATGCCGTAACTTCCTTCAAATACAGTGTCAACGTCGAAGCCTTTGGGCATTCGGAAATGCTCCTCCGAGCGTTCCAGTGCCACGACCCTGTCAAGTGCGAAAACCCTTAAAGCTTCCGCCTCCGTGCTGTAAGCAACTATGTACCAGCGCTTCGCAAACTCTTTTACAGCGTATGGATGAATAACTCTGCGCTGAGCCTGCGAACTCTGGTACTTTTTATAGTCTATAGTAAGCACTGCGTTATCCAGCATTGCCTGCATGACCGATGTAAGCCACTGATGCCCCGAGGGAATATCCTCTACGGATACACGCCCGCTCAGACGCTCCTTCCCAAGGGTAAGAAGGCTGTTTACGGTGAATGTATTTATCAGGTATTCAGTTGCTTCTCTCTTGTCAACTGCACTTTCGCTTCGGTCTATCATGTAGCGGTTTGTAGAACGGTCGCACACAATAGCAATGCCGAAAACCTCCTCTATCGCCGCTCTGTGGTTAACGAATGACCGGCGCGGATAGGCCGATCCGTAGCGCCCCTCCCACCTGGCCTGCACCTCCTCCAGCGTGAGACCGTTTTCTCCGGCCTCCACGAAAGTCTGCACCAGGAATATGTATTTGTCTACGAGTTCAGGAACCATTGCATACAAATGTACGAAAAATTCCTGTAATTGCAGAATATGCATCTGCTGCGCACTGAAGCTGGGTTGGGGGTAAGGTCTAGCCTCCGTCGCTTCGCGCCCCCTCCCACTGCTTTCATCGGCAGTTGCAAAGCAAGCTTTGCCCCGTCCGCTGAAATCAGCGGGCCCCTCCCTCTCCAGCCGAGGGTGACCATGTCGGCTAGACCTTACCCCCAACCCGGCCATCGTAACTGACGACGACGGGCACGTTTTGGCCTGTTTTCTTTCCCTTCGCCGTCATGGTTGACGACGACGGTCTCGTTTTGGGCCGCTTTCGTGACCGAGGCCGAAGAAGTAGCCGCGTTTGCACGCAGAATGCACACAGCGGCGATTTAATGCAGACGCGGCAGCGAAAATGGCTGTTTTGGCCAAAATCGTTGCCGCGTTTGCAGCTACAGTGCGCTGGAAGGCCGGTTTTTTGCAAACGCGGCCGAACCAGGCAAAGCGCGCCGGGGCTTACTGCTCGTCGGGACCCTGGTCCTGGGGACCGGGCTGAGGGCCGCCGTTAAACGGGCCCTGGGGACCGCCCTGGAAAGGACCCTGAGGACCTCCCTGCTGAGCGCCTGCGGAAGCCTGGTACATCTTCTCGAAGGCCTTGTTCAGCTGCTCGGAGTACTTGTCGATATCGGCAATGTTCTGGGCCTTGACAGCTTCCTTGAGGGCATTGCACGCAGTCTCCACCTCTGACTTGATGTCTGCGGGGACTTTGTCGCCGTTCTCTTTCAGGAATTTCTCGGCCTGGAAGGTGAGAGCATCGGCGTTGTTGATCTTGTCGATGCGCTCTTTTTCGGCCTTGTCGGCGGCTTCGTTGGCCTTGGCCTCGTCACGCATGCGCTGGATTTCGGCGTCTGAAAGGCCGGAGGAAGCCTCGATACGGATGTGCTGTTCCTTGCCCGTGGCCTTGTCCACTGCCGATACGTTCAGGATACCGTTGGCGTCGATATCGAAGGTAACCTCGATCTGGGGCACTCCGCGGGGTGCGGGAGCGATGCCGTCCAGGTGGAAGATGCCAATCTGCTTGTTGTCCTTTGCCATGGGACGCTC
>CAMOIT010000099.1 GCA_946616285.1 uncultured Bacteroidales bacterium
CCTTGCACCATGAAAGCCGTTTCCACAAGGTCGCCGCCGTCGTCGAATTCCGAGAAGGAAAAAGGCTTCATGGTATCGGCATTGTACCAGTGGGCCCACGCGCCGTGGAAGCGCTCCAGTTTTTCAAGGGATTCGACCATCTTTTCAATGCGTCGGACGCCTTCTTTGCGGGAGTAGTATCCCCTTTCCGCGCCTGCAATTACCGCCATCATGCCGAAACCGGAGCCGCCGATGGTGACAATGTTCCCGTTCTGGTCGTTGTTCCTTTCACGGGCAAGGCCGGTGGCGGGATCGGCGAAATCGGTAAAATAGCCGATGGTGGCCTTTTCGACCACGTCCAGAAGCTCGTCGTCCGAAAGCTGTGCGGGGCAGCTGCAGGCAAGGCAAAAAGCGCCTGCAATGACAAGGAAGAATTTAGATTTCATACGAGAATTCCGCTTTTTGCACATCGTCCGATGCTCCGCCGATGAAAAGATGGAAATCGCCGCTTTCGGGACCCCAGCTCATGTCCTGACGATAGAAGGACAACATTTCGGGAGTGATGGTGAAGCTTACCTCGCGGCTTTCGCCGGGCTTCAGGCTTACCTGTTCGAAGCCCTTGAGCTGCTTAACGGGACGGGTCACGCTGCCCACAAGGTCGCGGATGTATAGCTGAACTGTCTCCGTGCCATCCACCGCCCCGGTGTTGGTTATGGTGACGGAGGCGGTAATGGAGCCGTTGCCAGCGAATTTATCGGCCGAAAGCCTGATATCGGAATAATCGAAGCTGGTATAGCTGAGGCCATGGCCAAATGCGTACAGGGGCTCGTTCTCTACGTCCAGGTAGCGGGATTCGTACTTCGTGCCGACATGTACATAGGGACGGCCGGTGTTCTTTGCATAATGGTATATGGGGACCTGACCAAGGTTGCGGGGGAAGGTGATGGAAAGCTTTCCGGAAGGGTTCACGTCGCCAAAAAGTACGTCGGCAACAGCATAACCGCCCATTGTTCCGGGGAACCAGGCTTCCAGTATGGCCGATGCGATTTCCGATTCCTTCGACAAGTCCAGCGGACGGCCGTTCATAAGTACCACCGCCACTTTCTTGCCGCTTGCAGCCAGCTTTTCCAGAAGCTCAGTCTGCACGCCGGGGACATTGATGCTGGAACGTGATGCGGCCTCACCGCTCCACTGGCAATCTTCACCAATTACCAGCACAACCTGATCGGCGCTGCGGGCTGCCGCAAGAGCTGCGTCGAAACCGCTCCTGTCATCGCCAATTTCCTTGCAGCCTTCGGCATAGATCACTGGCGTCACTTCCTTAATTGCGTCGAGGATTGAAGCTGGAACGCTCTCCACTTCCCCGGCGCCCCTCCATGAGCCCAGCAAATCGTCCTTTGAAGATGCCAAGGCGCCGATGACGGCTGTCTTCACGCCTTTTTTCAGCGGCAGCACGCCGTCGTTTTTAAGGAGCACCATGCTCCGGGCCGAAAACTCGCGTGCGAAAGCTTTATTCTCCGCCGTAAGTGTGCGCTCTTTTTCGCGCTGGGTGTCGCAGTAGCGGTAGGGATCGTCGAAAAGGCCAAGGGCAGCTTTTACGTCAAGCACGCGGCGCACCGCCTGGTCCAGGGTTTTCATGCTCACTTCCCCGCTTTCGACAAGTTCCTTCAGGTAATCCATATAGCCGGACGACATCATATCCATGTCCAGGCCCGCATTTATGGAAAGGCGGCTGGCATCCTTCAGGTCCTTTGCGTAACCGTGAGCAATCATCTCAAGAATGCCGGTGTAGTCCGACACCACGAATCCGCCGAAGCCCCATTCGTCCCTGAGGATTTCCTGCATCAGGTGGGCGTTTGCATGGGCGGGGACGCCGTCAAGCTCATTGAACGACGCCATGACGCTTACTGCACCCGCATCCACGGCCGATTTGTACGGCGGCAGGTAGAATTCACGGAACCAGCGCTCGCTCATGTCCACGGTGTTATAGTCTCTGCCGGCCTGGGGAGCACCGTATGCCGCGAAGTGCTTTACACATGCTGCGATAGTGTTGTCGGCGGCAAGATCATCGCCCTGGTAGCCTTTTGTCATTGCGGCCGAAATCAGGCTTCCGAGATAAGGATCCTCGCCGGCGCCTTCGCTCACGCGGCCCCAGCGGGGTTCCACGCAGATATCGCACATGGGGGAATAGGTCCAGTGAAGGCCTGCCGCAGAGGCTTCTTCGGCCGCTATTCTTGCGCTTTCCTGAATTGCCGCCATATCCCAGTTGCAGGACATGCCCAGGTTTATGGGGAAGATTGTGCGGAAACCGTGGATTACGTCATAGCCGAAAAGGATGGGGATTCCCAGACGGGTTTCCTCAACGGCGATGCGCTGGACTTCCCTGGTGAAGTCGGAGGTGTATGCATTCAGGAGGTTGCCGCAGCGCCCGTTTCTGATATCGTCCAGGTAACCCTGCCTCATGGAAGGGCCGGTTACGCTCCAGTCACTTGTAAAAAGCACCAGCTGGCCGATTTTCTCGTCCAGGGTCATCACTTTCATAAGGCTGTCCACTTTGGGACTGTGGGGAATATTGCCGGTTTCTGGGGCTCGGCTGCAGGCAGCCAGAGCAAGGATGGCTGCAATAAGAACGGTCAGTGTTCTGTTCATTTCGTGGTTAGTTAGTATAACAATACTGCAAATATAGCATTTTTTCGTATCTCCGCCACCGGTGGTACCGGCTACCGAAAGTGGAATCGGTCAAAAATGGCCTAAAACGCACGATTTCACTCGCAGGGGCGGGCATGACATTTTGTCAGTGACGGGGCCGATGGCACGGGCATTGTTTATCATTCGGGCCAGAACAAAACTAAAACACAAAATATCATGATCAAACCTTTAGGAACAAGAGTGGTTGTCGAGCCCAGCGAGGCCGAAACCATGACCGCCGGGGGCCTTTACATCCCGGACAATGCCAAGGAGAAACCCCAGCAGGGTAAAGTCGTTGCCGCAGGCCCCGGCTCCAAGGACGAGCCCATGGAAGTGAAAGTGGGCGACGTTGTGCTTTATGGCAAGTACTCCGGCACGGAGGTCACCGTAGAAGGAAAAAAGTACCTCATTGTTAAGCAGTCTGATATTTTAGCAACTCTGTAAGGAGATACACTCGGCCTAAGGCCTCGGTATGACAAAAATGTCATTCCGAGCGAAGCGAGGGAATCTCAAAAGAATATGAATTATGGCAAAGGAAATTAAATTCAATACTGACGTACGCACCGCTATGAAGGACGGTGCAGACGCACTTGCAAATGCAGTTAAGGTAACACTTGGCCCCAAGGGCCGCAATGTGGTTATCGCCAAGAAGTTCGGCGCTCCCCAGATTACGAAGGACGGCGTAACAGTGGCAAAGGAAGTGGAGCTGGAGGACCAGTTCCAGAACATGGGTGCCCAGATGGTGAAGGAAGTTGCTTCCAAGACCAACGACCAGGCCGGTGACGGCACCACAACCGCAACCGTTCTGGCACAGGCCATCATCAACGTGGGCCTGAAGAACGTTACCGCAGGTGCCAATCCCATGGACCTGAAGAAAGGTATAGACAAAGCTGTCGCAGCTGTCGTAAAGGACCTCAAGGCCCAGAGCCAGCCTGTAGGCGAGGACTATTCCAAGGTGGAGCAGGTTGGCACAGTAAGCGCCAACAACGACGCCCAGATCGGCAAGCTCATCGCTGACGCAATGGCCAAAGTTAAGAAGGACGGCGTTATCACCGTGGAGGAAGCCAAAGGCACCGAAACCGAAGTTAAAGTGGTGGAAGGCATGCAGTTCGACCGCGGTTACATCAGCCCCTACTTCATGACCAACGGCGACAAGATGGAAGCAGTTCTGGACGACGCCTACGTGCTCCTGACCGACAAGAAAATCTCCAATATGGAGGACCTGATGCCCGTTCTGGAGCCCGTCGCCCGCGAAGGCCGCAGCCTTCTTATCATTGCCGAAGACGTTGAGGGCCAGGCCCTTACCACCCTCGTAGTGAACCGCCTGCGCGGCA
>CAMOIT010000100.1 GCA_946616285.1 uncultured Bacteroidales bacterium
TAATGAGCTCTTCGTCGAAAAGCTCCGTATTGGCCACTATCTGGATGTTATTGATGGTTGAACCGTCGTTGAGGGCGATGAACTTTACCTGTTTGTTTCCTCTCTTGGTCCTGACCCATCCTTTGGCCAGAACCTCTGCCCCCGGCTCCATCTGAAGCAGAGCCTTGATTTTGGTTCTTTTCAAGCTTTCCATACGAATTCAGATATTCAAATTATGCAAATATAGCATTTTCCCCGGAGCAAAGCAAAAAAAAGCCTCCCCGATTGGAGGGAGGCTGGAATGTGGTCAGGAAAATAGACTACTAGAATTTTTCCCAGACATACTCGTAAATCTCGGGATCGTCGGTGCCGTAAACCTTGTTAACCTTGGTTACGAAGCCGTCGGCGTCCTTCTCATAGGTGTGAACGGCGATAGACTCGCTGCCCTGCCATGCGGCCTGGTCCAGCAGGTGCTTGGAAGGTTTGCCGCACATGCCAAGTTCGAAGACCCAGCGGGGAACGTCGGCCTTGTCGCAGGCGTCGGCGAAGATGCCGCCTACGTTCTCATCGGCCAGGAAGCTCTGCATTTTCCACTGCTCGCCATCGTCATTGAAGCGGGACCACTTGGACAGGTCGCCATTGGCCCATACGCAGTTGGATTTCACCAGGTTGTCCTTGTCAACGCGGACAATCTTGGTCAGGTAACCGGAACCGTCATAGGAGAAGCCCCAGGTGTCTCCCCATTCGTTTTCCAGTTTGGTGAGGAAACCGTTCTCGCCAAGGGTGAAAACCCAGTTGCCTTTCTCTTCGCCTTCCTTGACATACTTGGCGGTGCCAACCTTGCCGCTCCAGGTGAAGCTCCAGGTGCGCTCGTAGCCGCCCCAGCCTGCTTCGTTGGAAGGATTGCGCTTCACATCCTTGATGCTGCCGTCGGCGTTGTAGGAGAAGTAGTACTTGTCCCACTGGTCGCCGCACATGGTGATGCGCTTCTGGATCTTGGGCTCATCCTTTTTGCAGGAAGAGAATGCCATTGCTGCCAGGCATACGATGGCAATTGCATAGAAGAATTTCTTCATAGTGATAATTGATTAAAAGTTAATAGGTAATAAATGAAAGTATGGATTTTAAACTATTGTACAGATTGAGGGAGCTGTTTTTATATCCTCTTACAATCCTGTATTGGAAGGCTGCCTCGCTGCGCTTGCAGGCAATGTACAGCTTGTCCATATCATTGTAATTGGTGTCAAGATCCGTTCCGGCGAAGTAAATCTCCTGACCGGATGCAACCTGGATAATGTTTCCCACGGCGGGATTAAGGTAGTAGCTGCGGGAGAAAGTGTCAGAAGGAAGTGCCAGAGCCTCGCGGGCACCTTCTGCCACACCAAGGATATATTTCTTTTGGTTGGGATACTTGGCTTCCCATTCCGACATCCAGGTTTGAAGTGACTTCTGGGCCGTGTTGCAGGGAAGGAGAGCATACGCTGCAGAGGAAGACTGGCCTTTACAGGTGGCCATAATGGTTTGGAGGTCTTCCTGTGACAGGTTGTTATGGGCTATGAATACTGCCGTCCCGTTACTGCTTTCCTTATATGCTGGAGAAAGGTATGAGCCGTCTTCTTCCGTTTCGATGCTGCCCGGAGTGAATGAAGGTTCATCGTCCGGAGACCACAGGCTGCCTCCGTTCATGTAATAGTCAAACATTGGCAGCACTTCGTCCAGGGCCGGCATCCACACGGATGAGGAGTGACCGCCGTCCACCACGCGGTATTCGTGATCATAGCCATTTTCACGCATCACGCAGTGCAGCTCGTCATTCGCGTAAAGGAGATTCTTTTCATCATCTCCGCAGATCAGATACCAGTGAACTGAAGAAAGCTGCTCTTTGTTTTGGGCATTGAAATAATGGATGGGACAGTGCTGTTTGTAGTACTCCGTGATTCTGGCATCACCGGATTCTCCGAAACCGCCGAAAATTTTTCCCCATTGGTTGTTCCAGCCGTCCTGGGATTCCTCCTTGTATTGCCAGTCAGTCCTCACTGACATGGAGAGGGGAGCGCTGGCGATGAACAGTTCCGGATGTTTTTCGGGCAGGGCCGCGGCGCCGAAGCCTCCCATAGAATAGCCGGTTATGGCGCGGTGCTGCTTGTCCGGAATCGTCCTTAAACTATTGTCAATCAAGGGAATCAGTTCGTTTACGAACATGTCCATATAGCTGAACGTGCCGTCGTATCGGTTGCAAAAATAGGTCTTGAAACCCTGCGGGAATACGTAAATCATTTCCCCCAGTCCTTTCTCCGTCCAGCTGTCTATCTTGCTGTTGGCGTGCAGCCAGTTGCCGTTCCATGAGTTGTTGTCATCGCCGTAGCCGTGCAGCATATACACTACCGGATAGCGCTTGTCCGTGTCGGTTACGTAGCTGGCCGGAAAATAAACGCTGTATTTTACAACGGTATTAAGCACCTTGCTGTTAAGGACGTTGTCCTGGGAGTAGCGCTGGAAGGCCGGCGGATCCACCGGGGGCAATTCACGCTTCTTCTCGCAACCGCAGGAGACCAACTGCGCTGCGAAGGCCAAAAACAAAAACAGGATCTTACTCTTCATCATATACTACCATTTCTTGGGCCCAGAGTTCGTAATCCGGGTGAGGGTTGTTCAGGCGCAGGGTAAGGACGTGCTCACCGCCGGGGAAGCAGTATGCACTGAAAATCTCGTACTTGCGCTTGATATAATCAATTGGCATAGAAAAGTGTTCAATCTCTTCACCGTCCAGAAGGGCCGTGACATCAGCTACATAACTGTCGTCGGCATGGCCGGTCTTGCGGACGCTGCCTTCCACCACTATGCTGTTTCCTTTGAAGGGAAGGTCCACCGATGTGGTGAACGCTTTTTTAAGGACCCGCTTTTCTACGGGCTTTATGCCTTCGAAGCTTTGCTCGTAGCGGACAGGCTCAGGTTTTTCCACATTGAATAAGATGCCGTCGCCTGTATTTTCGTTGCACTGAAGAATCAGATTGTAATTCTCCTTGCAAACCTGCTCCAGGCTTAGCGAGGTGTAGGGAAAGGGGATGTCCTTGATCTTTTCAGCCCCTTTCTTCCAGTAATCGGGGATGGCGTCGTAGCCGTACATTACGCCCAGTATGCCTGCGGCCGATGCCGGATTGCAGTCTGAGTCGTTGCCGCAGCGGGTGGAGATGTCCATCGTCTTGAGGAAGTCTCCCTCTCCGTACAGCAGGCCGATGACCACGAAGGCGCTGTTTATGGTGGCGTCAATGTTGAAGCCGTTCCATACGCCTTCAGGGCAGCCTACGTCGTTGGCATGGCGGTTCGTTACTTCGAACCAGCACTGTTTCCAGTCCTTCGGATACTTCTTCCAGTACTTTATGCAGTCGGCGATGGTGCTGTGGAACTTGGTGCCTTCCGGGATGGTTTTCAGGGCCTCGGAGACGATGGTGGGAATGTCGTCGCACACATACGCCAGGCAGTACATTGCGCCGATGAAAACACCTCCATACCAGCCGTCGCCGTAGTTCATTATATGGCCGATGCGGTCGCTCAGCTGCGAAGCCTTGTTCACCTGGCCGGGGTACAGCATGCCTATGAAGTCGGCCTCTATCTGGAAGTCTATGTCGTCGGCGTGGGGGTTGAACATCCAGTGGCCGCTCTCAGGTGCGCCTCGTCCGTTCAAGATGTTGTAGCGGGCGGCCTGGTTGGCGTGCCAGAGTTTGTAATCGGCGTTGGCAAAGGCTTCGGCATAGGAGCTTGCCGGTGCGTCCAGGCCTTCACGCAGCATGGTTTCCATGAAGGTGAGGTCCATGTAAACGTCGTCGTACAGGCCGGGGTCCTCGATGTACGTGTCGTAAATATAGTCGTCGTACCAGGGGATGGGAATCTCGTCCATTATTATTCCGCCTTTGTACTTGAACTCCGTGGGGCCGCCGTAAGTGCAGCCGATGGTCTGTCCGTACCAGCCGCCGCGGATTTTGTCCATGAGGGTGGC
>CAMOIT010000101.1 GCA_946616285.1 uncultured Bacteroidales bacterium
ATTTTCCGCGCTTTAGTCCCCCCCCTTGACCCGGCCTAAAGCACACTTTCCGGCCTTATCCCCATTTTCCGCGCTTTAGTCCCCCCCTTGACCCGGCCTAAAGCACACTTCCAGGCCTTGTTCGCGGTCTCTGAAAAAGTCCCGTATGTGCTGGACCGGGTCCAGCGCATGAATGGACGCGGTCTCATGTATTTTTGGACTTGGTCCAATTATAACCCTTGGACCAGGTCCAGCACTTCGGCAATAGAGTGGTTTGTAAGGCACATACCGTGGACCAGGTCCAGCACCTATTTTCGGACCTCGTCCAAAAACGCCGCAGACCTCGTCCAGAAATGATACGCACTTGAGCCGGAAGTATCTATATACCTTGAGACTTTTTTACCATGAGACTTTTTCAGCGGCATCGTCTTTACGTGCCAGGTCCGCGAAAGAATGTGCCAGGTCTGATTTTTCCCTACAGACCTGGCGCACTTTTCTGCACTCACGGCCTGTTGAGCTCCCGGTCTGCAAGTTTTTTCAGACTTGGCGCACTTTGCTCACAGACCGGGAACAAATCTTTTCAGACCTGGCACGGGGCCGACGGCGAAGGGAAAAAAAACAGGCCAGAACGTGTCCGAGACCGTAAGCGGAACTAGCGTGTATGGTTTTTCTGGTATAGCTCCCAGCTGTTGAAGAGGTTTTGCCAGATAGCGTAGAGGCCTCCGGCTACGGAGGTGACAGGAGTCATGTAATTGTAGCCCAGCCAGATAAGGAAGCCGGTGTTCTTCTGGCCGAGGGACTGGCCGGCGGTTAGGCTGTCTATCTGCGAGGAGGACATGCGGCGACCGGCGAAGAACTGCAGGAAGCAGCTTAGCACGGAAACCACGACAATGCCGCCGACAGTCCAGGGACCAAGGCTGGAATTCACTAGCGCACGGGTGGCAAGGACCATGGCCAGAGTCAAGCCTATACCCCAGATATAGAATGAATTAGGGGCCCATCGCATGAGCCGTCTCTGAAGCCTGTGCATAGTGTATCTGACCAGCCACGCCAGCAGCCCCGGAAGTATCAGGACTGGGAAAACCTTAATGGCGATGTGCCCTACATAGGCCCAGAAGGACATATCGGCCGATGGATTCACCAGCGGAATCACCAGCGGGATAAGGAAAGTGGCGGCGACGTTGATGAGCACCACATAGGTGACAGTAGCAGCAAGGTTGCCGCCGAGCCTGTCGGTAATTACACCAGCAGCCGAAGCAGTCGGGCAGATGAAACACAGCATCAGGCACTCCAGCAGCATTCGTGGTGCCCCGGAATCCATGCCCAATATCACAAGTGCCAGCGCAAGGAAAACGCCAATCTGGACACCCAGGGCTTTAAAATGCCACGAATGAAGCTTGAGGTCGTGCGGCGAAATTTTCACAAACTGAAAAAACAGCAGGCAGGCAATCACAAGCCTCTGGCCTTCCGATGCAAGGGGATGAAGCCATCGGCCGAACTGATGAAATACCGGATTAAAATGGTAAATCAGGTACAGACTTATACCCAAGACGATTGCAACCGGAAGCATCCAGTCGCGAAGTATCTCCTCTGTCTTTTTCCAACTCATGCTTTGGGTACAATCGGCCTCACTAACTTGTCTATCCAGGGGTCTGTAAACCTCATGCAAACGCCTGTGAGAACGGCGAGTATAAGCGTCCCCTCGCGGATTACCACAGTGCTGCCGTTACCGGTAAGCAGGCCGAAGCAGAACCATGCAAAGATGGCAGTTATGACTACAAGAAAGATGTCGAAAACAACTTTCACGGTGCTGAATCTGGTTTTAGTAACCTGGCTCAGAACCGCTACGGTCATGTCTCCGGCGAGGATCCAACCGTCACCCACCACCTCGAGCTTAATGCCGATTGCAGTAAGAACGACAGCCAAAAGACTGAGCAGTATTTGTATGAAGTAATTTGTTGAAGGCGAGGCGATTGCGTCGAACAGCCATATAGCTCCGTCGCACATGTAACCGAATACGAATGCGGCGGGTATCTGCATAAGGTAACGTAGCTTGAAGTTCTTCCGGAGCAGCAGCATCTGCAGCAGGATGAACACTATGTGCATCATCCATGTGAATGTGCCGATGGAAATGGCGCTCCAGCGAAGGTTCAGTATGGTAGGAGGACACGAAGGCGGTGCTATTCCCAGATTGGACTTAATGGAAATACCCACACCGAGTGCCACCAGGACCAGTCCCAGCGTGGAAATGCCGTATCTTATTGCAATGTTTTTGATACTCATTATGATTCGAAATCAGTTTGCAAATATAGCAAAAACAACGGAGATACACTCGCTTCGCTCGGTATGACAATAGAGCTTTCGCTCGGTATGACAATAGAGCCTTCGCTCAGTATGACATTTTTTTTGTAAATTTGCAGGATTTGGGACAAAAGTCTAAAGTAAATAAACTATGAAAAAATCTCTGATTGTGATTATGTCCATGCTTGCAGCGGCGGCGTGCGCGCCCAAGGCAGGCGACCCCGCACTGGATCTTACTTCGCTTGATCCGTCCACTTCGCCGAAGGTGGACTTCTATCAGTATTCCACCGGCGGATGGCAGGAGAAGAACCCCCTGAAACCGGAATACTCCCGTTTCGGCAGTTTCGATGCAATCTCCGAAAGAACCCGCGAGAACCTGAACGCCCTTTTCGAGAACATGACCACCATGGAGGCCGAAAAAGGCTCCGTGGAGCAGAAAATCTCGGACCTGTACAAGATGGCCCTGGACTCCACGACCCGCAACAGCCTTGGTGCCGAGCCCATCCAGAAGTACATTGCTGAAATCCAGGAGGTGAGCACCCGTGACGAGCTGGCCACTCTGCTTGGTAAGATGAACCTTTACGGCGAGGGCGGTTTCTTCGGCGCCGGCGTAGAGGCCGACCTTGCGAACAGCGACATGCAGGTGCTGTATCTGGGCCAGGGCGGTCTGGGTATGCATGACCGCGACTATTATCTTAAGGAAGAGAACAAGGAACTGTACGAAGGCTACAAGGCTTTCCTGGTAAAAGTACTGGAGCTTGCCGGCATTCCTGACGCCCCGAAGGTGGTTGAAAACGACCTGGCAGTAGAAAACGCCCTGGCCGAAGCCTCATGGTCAAGGGAACAGAACCGCGACATGCAGGCCATCTACAACCCCATGTCATCTGCCCAGATTGACAAGAAGTGGCCCGGACTCCGTTTCGGCAAAGTCTGCAAAGCTGCCGGCATCGAACCTCAGGAGAAGGTAATCGTGGAGCAGCCTTCTTACTTCGACGCTCTTTCCAAACTGATGGAAAAGAAGGATCTTAAGGTTCTGAAGGACTACCTCCTTTGCCAGTTCATCTCCGGCCAGTGCGGCGCCCTGGACGACGAATTCTACACCGCCAGCTGGGAATTCTTCTCCCACCAGATGGCCGGCACCACAGAGCAACAGCCCCGCTGGAAAAGGGCCATGTCCGTTCCCAACAGCCTCCTGGGCGAAGCTGTGGGCGAAATGTACGTAGACAGGTACTTCCCCGAAAGCTCCAAGCAGAAGATGGTCGCCCTGGTCGAAAACCTCCGCACCGCCCTTGGCGAGCACATCGACGCCCTTGAATGGATGTCGGACGAGACCAAGGCCCGCGCAAGGGAGAAGCTCGCCGCTTTCACCGTGAAGATCGGCTATCCCGACAAGTGGAAGGACTACAGCACGCTTGACATCGACCCGGAAAAGACTTACTACGAGAACCTCCGCAGCGCCAGCGCCTGGTACGTGCAGGACAACC
>CAMOIT010000102.1 GCA_946616285.1 uncultured Bacteroidales bacterium
ACCTGGGTATCAATCCACAACGGCGGCGGCGTTGGCTGGGGCGAAGTTATCAACGGAGGCTTCGGCATGGTGATCGACGGAAGCGAAGATTCGGCCCGTCACATACGCGAAATGCTGTTCTGGGATGTGAATAACGGCATAGCCCGCCGAAGCTGGGCCCGTAACGAAGGCGCCCGCTTCGCCATCGAACGCGAAATGGCCCGCACCCCCTCACTTAAAGTCACCCTGCCCAACGAGGCCGACGAAAACCTAATCCGAAAAGCTCTGTAAACGATGCATTCCATATCCAAAGACCACCTCTCTCTGGAGAGGGTTAAAGAAATTATCCATAAGAAGGAAAAGCTTGAGCTTTCCCAAGAAGCCGTTCAGGCAATAGTAAAATGCCGCGAGTATCTGGACAGGAAGATGGACGACATAGGCCGGCCTGTCTACGGAGTAACCACCGGTTTCGGCTCGCTTTACAACGTTACCATCCCAAAAGAGGATTTGAGCCAGCTGCAGCACAATCTGGTGATGTCGCATGCCTGCGGCGCGGGCGAAAAAGTGCGTCCCGAAATAGTGAAGCTGATGCTTTTGCTTAAGGCCCAGTCGCTTTCATACGGCCATTCAGGTGCGCAGCTCATTACTGTTCAGCGCCTTATCGACATGTTCAACGAGGACATCCTGCCCATTGTTTACCAGCAGGGTTCCCTCGGCGCATCTGGAGACCTTGCCCCGCTTGCCCACATGGTACTGCCGCTTATCGGCCTTGGAGAAGTATTATATAAAGGTGAGGTCCGTCCTTCGGCCGACGTCTGGAAAGAAAAAGGCTGGGAGCCGATACGCCTTCAGTCAAAAGAAGGGCTGGCACTGCTCAATGGCACACAGTTTATGAGCGCTCATGCCATCTGGAGCATACTCAAGAGCATGCGCCTGAGCCGCTGGGCCGATATTATCGGCGCAATGTCCCTTGATGCCTACGACGGCCGTATCGAGCCTTTCCTCCCCCTTACCCATCAGCTCAGGCCTCATCAGGGGCAGATTACCACTGCCGCCAGGTTCATGGAAATACTTGAAGGAAGCGAACTTATCCGCAGGCCCAAGGAGCACGTCCAGGACCCTTACAGCTTCCGCTGCATTCCTCAGGTACACGGCGCCGTCAAGGACAATATCAATTACGTCAAGTCCGTGATAGAGAACGAGATAAATTCGGCAACGGACAATCCCAACATCTTCCCGGACGAAGACATGGTAATCTCGGCCGGCAACTTCCACGGCGAGCCTATCGCCATTCCCATGGACTCTCTGGCAATTGCCATGAGCGAGCTTGCAAGTATCTCGGAACGAAGGACTTACCAGCTAATCCACGGCCTCCGCGGGCTGCCCAAATACCTCGTGACCGAGCCTGGCCTGAACAGCGGCTTTATGATTCCGCAGTACACAGCAGCGTCAATCGTTTCGCAGAACAAAGGCCTGTGCTGGCCCGCATCCTGCGACTCGATTCCTTCGTCCCAGGGCCAGGAAGACCACGTATCTATGGGTTCCAACGCTGCCACAAAGCTTGTAAGGATAGTTGACAACGTGGAAACCGTACTTGCAATAGAGCTTTTCAACGCTGCCCAGGCCCTGGACTTCCGCCGTCCTCTCCGCACCTCCCCGCTCTTGGAAAACATCCTTGCCGATTATCGCAAACAGGTTCCCTTCATCGGCACCGACACCTACATGCACCCGCTGATTGAAAAGTCGATAGAGTTCATACGTAATGATTATTAAGAACATAGGGGTACTGGCCGGCATTCAGCCTGAGGGCGTACTTCGGCTGGAAGGAACGGAGCAGGGCCGCACCGGCGTGTTGGAAGATGCATGGCTTTGCATTGAGGACGGCCGGATCACCGGTTTCGGGGAGATGGCCGATCTGGTCGGCCATGACGTCATTCCCGGCATGGCCTCCGTCATTCCCGGCTCCGACCGGGAATCTCATGTCATACCGAGCGAAGCGAGCGTATCTCCGGAAGAAGTCATTGACGCCAAAGGCGGCATGGTGATCCCCGGCTTCTGTGACAGCCATACCCACATTGTGTACGCCGGAAGCCGCGAGGGTGAGTTCCTGGACAAGATCAACGGCCTGAGTTACGAAGAAATCGCTGCCAGGGGTGGCGGAATCCTTAATTCGTCGGACCTTCTGCACGAAACTTCGGAAGATGACCTGCTGGACCAGTCCGTGATACGTGTTCAGGAAATGATGTCCAAAGGCACCGTTGCCATGGAGATAAAGAGCGGATACGGTCTCAACCCACAGGACGAAATGAAGATGCTCCGCGTTATCCGTCGCATAAAGGAAAGCGTTCCCGCGTGCGTCAGGAGTACATTCTTGGGCGCGCATGCCATCGGTCGCGGTTACAGCCACAAGGCGTACGTTCAGGCAGTGATTGACATGATACCGGAGGCTTCCGCCTACGCCGATTTCGTGGACGTGTTCTGTGACGAAGGCTTTTTCACCGTTGAAGATACGGACCGAATTCTTTCGGCGGCAAAGGGAAAACTTGTGCCGAAAATTCACGCCAACGAACTTGCAGTGAGCGGCGGCGTGCAGGTAGGTGTAAAGCATGGGGCCCTGTCCGTCGACCATCTGGAACGCACCACCGATGCCGAAATCGCGGCCCTGAAAGGCTCATCAACCATGCCGACGATGCTCCCCGGGTCGTCCTTCTTCCTCGGACTCCCCTACGGCCGCGCAAAGGATTACCTTAAAGCCGGGCTTGGTGTAGCCCTTGCATCGGACTACAATCCCGGTTCATCTCCAAGCGGCGACATGCGCTTCGTAATGGCTCTCGGCTGCATCCGCATGCGCCTGACTCCCCTCGAAGCCTTCAACGCCGTAACCCTGAACAGCGCCTATGCAATGGGTATTTCGGCCGATTACGGTTCCATAACGGTTGGCAAGAAAGCGGCACTCATCCTCACCGAACCCCGCTGGAACCTCACCCGCCTCGCCTACAACTACACCACACCGTTTATCCGCCAGGTTTTTTTCTAAACACCGTGTGCCAGGTCTTATAAACTGAACTCTTCGATTTCCTTTACCAGTTTTCCGATAATCTTCATCTTAAGGTCGTACAGTTCGTCGGAAATGTCCACCTTATAATAATGAGGATTGATAAGACGTGTTTCTGTGGGAGAGAAGTGGTGGAGATTGTCTTTATAGAATATCTTTTTCTCCTGGAGCGTGTGCTTGGGCGCCACTCTTTTGCCGCCGGAAATCACCTGATGCTGGAGCGGACGTGCCTCGTAGGCTCCTTCGGCGAAGGTCTTGTACTTGTATGAGTCGTATTCGTCACGGATTGTAATTTCTTTCTCGTGCTGAATTGCCAAGTCAAGGGCATCGCCGCGGAGACAGGTAACATCGGCCTTGAAGGCGTAGCCGTCGAACTGGTTGCCTTTTACGTTATCCTTGGCGCTGATTCTCCAGGTAATCTGGAAGCCGGGGTTGATTAACTTGATTTTGTCTTCGGAACGCTTGAGCACGGGTTCTCCGTCTATCTGGACCAGTTTATACACATTGCCGAAGCACGGTGCGGCCTTTGAAGTGGCAATTGCATCGCCCACGCCGTAGCTGTCTATCTTTGCCCCCTGGCGCTCAAGGTCGGTTATAAGGTATTCGTCCAGACCGTTGGTGGCGAATCTCTTGCACTTGGTAAGGCCG
>CAMOIT010000103.1 GCA_946616285.1 uncultured Bacteroidales bacterium
CTGCCGGTCCTGATGCCCACCTGCGCCAGCGTGGAATTGCAGCGCATTTATTCCAAAGAAACCTTTGCTTGGTTCTTCACGGAGAGCGACATCACCCAGTGCGAAATCATGATTGGCGCCGCCCGCGCAGTTGGTGCAACGGACGTGGCCATGATTTACAGCGACGACACCTATGGACAGTCGTTCAAGGACTGGTTCGCCTTCTATGCCACTGAGCAAGAAATCCACATGGCCGCTGAGGCTCCCTATGCCTACAGCAAAGGACAGAATATCCGTCCTTTCCTGCAGGCCGCCAGTGATGCCGCCCAGGGAAATAAGGTTTTTGTGCTTGTCGCCCTGTCGGAGGCCGGCCTGTATGAGGAAGTATGCCGCCAGATAGCGGATTTTCCCCATCTTTTCCCCATCTGCGCCGATGATTGCTATGAGTCCCGCATCATCGAATCCTGGCGTGACAGCCACACCTTTTACTTGGGCGTAACCCCTGTAGGATCCATGAACCACGGGTATCCGCAAAGCTATCAAGAAATCTACGGGCGCCTGCCTTACAGGGGAGAGGCACAAATATACGACGCCCTTTGCCTGTTGGCGCTGGGCAAGACGCACCAGCAGGTCAACGGGGACCGCTGCCTGATTAATGGCAAGCAGGTGGAGTATCTGCAAAGTCCCTATACCATCGGCCTTACGGACCACATGCGTTCCCTTGTGGCTTCAACGGAAGGGGAGCTTACCCAGTGGGACGCTGCTGGCCTCACAACGGCGTTCACAGCCATTCGTGCCGGCAAACCGGTGTCCCTGACCGGCGCCACCGGCCGCCTGGATTTTGCCCAGGGGAACTATACCAGTATCCTGAATACCACCTATATGCTCTGGGCAATGGGGGAGGGGGCCGAAAAAGTAGAGCCCGTTTGCTACCTTTCAACGGGGGGCAGCAACACGGAGGCTTCCGTTACCGCCATGTGGGAGAGGGATAAGCACTGGGAGCAGGTGTTCAGCGACACCCCTGTAGATCACGAGCTTGGACCTGTGGAAAGCCGCTGGGCGGTTGTGGTGAGCCCTTCCACCACCTGGAGCAACTATCGGCATCAGGCCGATGCTTTTGCCATGTACCAGTTACTGCGCCGCAGCGGCTACGATGACGACCATATCGTCCTGGTGGTAGAAGACAACCTTTACAATCACCCGCGTAATATTTATCCCGGCCAGATTTTCGTGGAACGGGGCGGTGGCGCTGCCGGGGATGCCGGCATCATGGGTGAGGACGTCCGAAAGAACGCGGTGGTGGACTATCATTTCTCTGACCTTGAATTGGAAGACCTGGCCGATATCATGACGGGAAAGAGCAGCGAACGCCTGCCGCATGTCATTCATCCGGACGCCGCTTCCAATGTCTTCTTCTTCTGGAGCGGCCATGGAGGGGAGAGGGAAGGCCCGCTTTGGGGCGATGAAGACGCCGTCAAGTATTTTGGCAAGCAGCGCATCCGGGATATCGTCAAAACCATGCAGGAACAGGACATGTACCGACGGATGTTCTTTGCCATTGAGACCTGCTACAGCGGACGCTGGGGGGAGGCTCTGAAAGACATTCCCGACATTCTGGTACTCACGGCTGCCAATTCGTACGAACCCAGCAAGGCGGACGTACACAGCCGGGAGCTCGGCGTGTACCTGTCCAACGCCTTTGCGCGCACATTCCGCGATTGCATTGTGGCAGATAACCAAATTACCATCTACGACTTGTATAAGGAGCTGGCCAAAACCACCAACGGCTCCCACGTATCTATTTATAACCATGCCCAATACGGCTCCGTGTATACGGAGAATATGGAGGATTACTTCCTGTGGCGAGAATAATAAGAACGATATGAAGAAACACGCTCACATATTCCTTCTAATGCTTGTAGCGATAGCGATAACCGCTGTTTCCTGCAAGAAGACTCCCGATCCGGAACCCGCCCCCGAGCCGACGACCGACGATGAACTCGCTTTCTGGAGCATCGTGGGGCAACTTACCGATCCGGAGAACTATACGGATGAATACCAGGACAAAACCTTTGAGCCCACCATTGGCGTTGCCTTGAATGAGAGCTCCTATGACCGTGTGGTGGAAACCAACGATCCGGCCGCTGCCGCCCTGCGTTTCGCCAACCTGGTGGGGCTGGAGAATTTTGACCCGGCAACGCCCAAGTATACCTACTCGCATCCTGCGGTGGGAACGCTCGTTTATACCAAAAGCACGGATAACGCATCCCTGGCGTCGGTAAAAGTGACCATTAAGCAAATGCCTCATTTGGCAAACATTGTCTATATGACGGCCAAGCAGATGGGTTACAATGACCATTCGTTCCGTGGCTCGGCCTACTATCGCTTTGGCGATGTCCTTTCCCGCTCCTTGCCGGAAGGGAAAACGGAGTATTGGGTTTGCGTGCGTCCGGCCTTCGGCCCTGAGCAAAAGCAGATTTCGCGCTGGATTTGCGTCAATACGCTCCCTGACAAGTTTGTTGCGCAGCGCTCTGGCTCAGGACAGCAATGGTTTGTTCCCAATAGCGGCATCAGCCGGGATAACGAGAACATGCAAAACCTGGCGGAAATGCTGTACGCCATTGCGCATCCCTCCCAGTGGGAAGAAAACGTAAACAACTATAATAAAAACACGGCGGCATTTTATGACAAAGGCATGCCATTCTTTACCGATTTCAACAAAAACAATATCCAGTACCACAACCGTTATTTCTGGGAAAGAGTACACAAAGCCTGGACGGAGAAGGGCATTTTCCAGACCGTCTTTGGGGTGGACGAAGCAGACTTCCTCCGCCGTCTGGATGCCAATGGCCTTCACCTTCTTTACCGGGGGAATCTGTGGAACAACATCTCCTTGAATTGTACCTTGTATGAGGCTGTTTACACAGAAGGGACCACTGACAATGAGCACAATATGCATCATGCCGAGTATCCTTCCCGCAAGAACGATGTTAATAACAAGGTGCTGGACTGTCGTTCCATGAGTGGCAATACAGGCAATTACATGAGCTTCTTCAACGACGACGGTGCGCTTCGCTGGGTAATACGTCACGCCTCCGGAGGGGAGCTTGCCTCCGACCGCCGTTTCCATGTCAAGTATGCCATCAACGGCCTCACGGAGGTGTACCGATACAACGACTACTATGGCCCCATTGATATGGAGGCCGATCCCGAAATTACTACGCCCGACTAATAATCACAAAACAATTAAACTATGAAAAAATTCTTAAAGAATTTTTCCTTGGCCGCATTGGCGTTCGCCATTGGACTGTTTGCAGCTTCCTGCAACAAGGACAAGATGAGCCCGGAAGAGCAGAAAGCGCAGGAAGAAAAAGAAATAGCCGAAAAAACGGAGCAGTTCTGGGATGTGGTGGGCCAGCTGGTAGCGGCCTCAGACTACACCCCGGACTACAAAGGCAAAACCTTTGAGCCGGTGATTGGTATTCCCGACGAGTCTGATGCGCAGACCCGCATCGTGCTCAGCAACTCCGCCGCTG
>CAMOIT010000104.1 GCA_946616285.1 uncultured Bacteroidales bacterium
GAGGGGAGAGCTCAAGATTGACGTGGCCTTCCTGGGAGCATCGGCCTGTGACGAGCTGGGCAATGCCTGCGGTGTGCCCCGCAGCGAGCATGCCAAGAGCATCTGCGGCTCCCTGGGTTATGCCCTGCCGGATGCCCGCTATGCCAAGCATGTGGTGGTGATTACGGATGACCTGGTGCCCTATCCCAACATGCCGCAGTCCATATCCGCAGCCGACGTTGAATCGGTTGTTGTGGTGGACAGCGTGGGGGACAGCTCCAAGATTGCCGCCGGGGCCATCCGGGATTCCAAGAATCCGAGGGATATCCTGCTGGCCAAACAGGCTGCCAAAGTAATAATCAATTCCGGTTACTTCGAGGATGGCTTCAGCATCCAGACGGGTACGGGCGGCGCTTCGTTGGCTGCCGTCAAGTACATTCGGGAAGAGATGATTAACCGGGGCATCAAGGCTTCCTTTGCCCTCGGCGGCATTACGGCCCACATGGTGAAATTGCACGAAGAGGGTCTTATCGGCAAACTCATTGATGTCCAGTCCTTTGACAAGGTGGCGGCGGAATCCATTGCCCGGGACCCGCTCCATCAGGAGGTTTCCGCGGTGGAATATGCTTCCGGACAGCACCTGGGAAGTGCCACGCATGCCCTGGATATCGTGATTTTGAGCGCCTTGGAGGTAGATACGAACTTCAACGTGAATGTGCTGGTGGGCTCTGACGGCATTATCCGCGGGGCCATTGGCGGCCACCAGGATACGGCGGCCGACAGCGCCCTCAGCATCATCGTGTGCCCGCTGCTGCGCGGCCGCATTCCCTGCGTGGTGCCCAAGGTGACTACGCTCATCACGCCCGGCAAGTCCGTGGACGTGGTGGTGACGGAATATGGCATTGCCGTGAATCCGCTCAGGCCTGAAATCGCAGAAAAACTGAAGGCGGCCGGCCTCAAGGTGGTGGATATCAAAGAACTGGCCGCAAAGGCAAATTCCATTATCGGCACCCCGGACCCGCTGCCGTTCGGCAAGAAGGTGGTTGGCGTTGTGATGAACCGCGACGGTTCTGTCCTGGATAAAATTTACAACATTGAATAATATGCGCAAGATTCTCCCCATTCTGTTGGCGCTTATGTTTGCTGCTCCCGCCTGGGGACAGCAGACTTTCAAGTTTGCCACGCGTGATACGCTGGATTTGTACCTGGACGTATATGCGCCTGCTGAGGGTTCTCAGACCACGTTTGAGGGCCATCCCAAGCCCACGGTGCTGTTCGTCTTCGGCGGTGGATTCATTGGCGGTACGCGGGACGGAAAACTCCAGGTGGAATGGTTTAAGCGCCTCAATGAGGCAGGGTATGGTGTGGTTGCCATCGACTATCGGCTGGGCATGAAGGGATATAAGGTAGGGAAGGGGCTCTCCGGTGCCAACAAGGCGTCGGGACAGTTCCTCCTCTCGCAGGAGATGGGCGTGGAAGATGTATGCTCGGCGGTGAATTTCCTGGCAGAGAATGAGGTGGGAGTGGATGTGAATAATCTGGTGCTGGCGGGGTCATCGGCCGGAGCCATTATTTCGCTGGCTACGGAGTACCATATTGTGAATGGCGATGCCCCCGAGTTGCCGGAAGGGTTCAATTTCAAAGGGGTGATGTCGTTTGCCGGTGCGGTGATTTCCGTGACGGGAACGCCCAAATTCAAAGCACAGCCGTGCCCCATCGTGTTCTTCCACGGTACGGAGGACAAGGCGGTGGCTTATGATTTTTACGGACTCTTTGGCCGGGGCATCTGGGGTAGCAGTTATTTTGACAGGCAGTTTGACAGGAAGGGATATCATCACCTGATTTACCGCTATGAAGGCCGCACGCACGATGTGGCCGCCTACATGAATCTCCTTTGGGATGAAGAGATGAATTTCCTGGAACAGGACGTCATCCTGGGCAAGGAGCGCACCGTTGACGCCCTCGTTGTTGACCAAACCCTCCCGTCCTGGGGCAATGTCTCCATGGACTCCATCTACCGCAATAAGCAGTAGTTTTTCCGATGAGAAAGTTGGTGTGTTTTCTTGCCTTGCTGCCCTTGCTGTCGTTTGCGCCGCAGGGGGAGGAACCCTCAGAATGGGCCGATGGGGAGGCGCACTATAAGGTGCAATATATCCGGGGCGGTATCCGTGCCAAGATGGCTACGGCTACCCTTACCCTGTCCGATACCGACTGGAAGGGAACTCCCGCCTATGCGGCCGATTTCTGTGTGCAGGCGGCCAGCGTGTTCAAACTCTTTCTTCGCAATCAGTACAAAGTGAACCTGATCCTCTCCAAGGAAGATTTGTCGCCGTACTACTATTCTTTCCCGCATGTCAAGAAGGGAAAGATGCGCCATCTGGAATTCTTCTACGGCAAGGATGAGGTGGAGTCTGTCCTGCAGATAGAGGACACTCCGGATCCCGTCCGGAAGATTTATCCCAAGGATGGTCTGGTAACACTGGATGTGGCTTCCTTTGCTTTTTATTTCCGGAACATAGATCCCGCTTCGCTTCCGGAAACCCCCATGAGGGTGCGACTCCTTCTGGGCTCTACGGATGTGCTGGCAAACTTGAGCTATCTGGGAGAGGATGCGACCTTCTGGCAGGGAGAAAACTGCTTCCACTACGTTTTGAAGATGGAGGGCCGGGGACTTTTGGAGAACAAGAGCGGAGATGAAATCCATGTCTGGATATCTCCGGGAGCAAAACGTTTCCTTCGCGGTCTGGAAATCAAATTGGAGAAGGGAAGAATAGTAGCGAAGATGCTGGAATAATGAATATTAGTCTGGAACAGTTGCTGGAGAGCCGGGATGCACGGGCGAAGCACCAGCAGGACTTGTTGTCGGCATGGCCGGGGCATACGCTCATCTGCCTTACCGTCCAGTTCCCGGGGCCTCGGAAGCGCACGGAAAAGTCACTGGTGGTGGGTGGCGCCGGCTTGGCGGCTCTTTTGGACAAATTCGGCAGTGTGACGCATTTTACGCAGGTGAAGGATCTGGTAAGCGGTTACGAGGCCTATTTGCTGGTCCCGCTGCCTGCCGCCCTGGTCAAACGCCTGTGCTGCGAAATCGAGGACACCCATCCCCTGGGCCGATTGATGGACATCGACGTGCTGGAGACCGGCCATCTCCTGGACCGGGCATCCATCGGCCTTCCTCCCCGCCGCTGCCTCCTTTGCGATAAGGAAGTGCGATACTGCATGCGTGCCAAAACCCATTCGCAGGATGAGCTGCTGGCCAAAATTAACGAGATGGTAAGCAAATTCTGCCAGAAATAGAAATAATTGTAAGTTTTCTTTGGAAAGATATATTAAAGTGTTACATTTGTAATGTGATTCCCTTACAGGCGGAACCGGGAGTATTGGAAAGCCTGTTGGATGATGTATCGCTACGAAAACCACACCATACAGGAACTGCCTTTGAGCGTTCCTCACTTCCACAATGTGGTGGAGCGCTTCCTCGGAGAAAACGGACTCCGCCTGGAAGCACTTGATTCGTATTTCGTTATAGAAGA
>CAMOIT010000105.1 GCA_946616285.1 uncultured Bacteroidales bacterium
CTGGATAGAGCAACAGCCTTCTAAGCTGTGGGTCTCGGGTTCGAATCCCGACGGGATCACGAAATGCACAAATGCCACGGTCGAAGACTGTGGCATTTGACGTGCAAGGGGGCACCAAGCTTGCTTGAGTGCCCCCTTGTGTGTCAAGTGACATCCTGCGAAGCAGGTGGCATTTGTGCTATGCTCGTGATAAGCTCCCCGCAGGGGGCGGGAAGCGCCCGCCCCAGCGGGCAAATCCGACGGAATCTTAATTACCTCAAAATCAATCACTTCCCGGGATCATGTCTGCTCCAACAGCGCAGACATGAAACCAGCAATCACCTCATAATCAAGTATATAAAAATGTCTGCACCAAAAAGCGCAGACATTCTAAAGGCCATAAAACCAGCTTATTTCACCATGCCGCTGAAGCCCATGAAGGCGAGGGCGAGGATGCCGACGCTGATGATGGCGATGGGAACGCCCTTGAAGGCTTTGGGTACATTGTTCAGGGCCAGGTGCTCGCGGATGCCGGCGAAAATGACCATGGCAAGGCCGTAGCCAAGCGAGGTGGCGAAGGCGTAGACCAGGGCCTGTCCGAGGTTGAGCATACCGCCGGGGACGAAGGAGAACTCCTTTGTAACCACGTTGATAGCTACACCCAGCACGGCGCAGTTGGTGGTGATAAGGGGCAGGAAGATACCCAGGGCCTGATACAGCGAAGGAGACACTTTCTTAAGGACGATTTCCACCATCTGCACAAGGGCGGCGATGACCAGGATAAAAGCGATGGTCTGGAGGAAAGTGATGCCGAAAGGAATAAGCAGGTACTTGTTGATCAGGTAGGTAACCAGCGTTGCCAGAGTTATCACGAAGCACACTGCCATGGACATGCCGCTGGCAGTGGACAGTTTGTTGGACACGCCCAGGAAGGGGCAGATTCCCAGGAACTGGGCCAGGACGATATTGTTTACGAAAACCGCCGAAATGATAATGAGGAAGTATTCCATAGCCTAGTTCTTTTTAAGGAATTTGTTGAACAGAACCATCAGGTAGCCAAGGCAGAGGAAGGCGCCGGGGGCCATTACAAAGGCCAGCATGCCGTCGTTTCCGCCGATAAAGTTAAAGCCGAAGGCCGATCCGGAGCCGAGGATTTCACGCACGAGGCCCAGCACGGTGAGCGAGCAGGTGAAGCCCAGGCCCACGCCGATGCCGTCCAGTGCGCTCTCCCCTACGCCATGCTTGTTGGCGAAGGCTTCGGCACGTCCAAGGACGATGCAGTTAACCACAATCAGCGGGATGAACAGGCCAAGGGTCTCGTAGATTGCGGGAGTGTAGGCCTGCATCAGCAGCTGCAGCAGCGTTACGAAAGTTGCTATAACCACGATGTACACGGGGATATGCACTTTATCGGGCACGACTGGCGCAATCAGCGAAATTGCCATGTTCGAAAGCACCAGCACGAACAGCGTCGCAAGGCCCATGGAAAGACCGTTCACGGCCGATGTAGTAGTTGCCAGCGTGGGGCACATGCCCAGCAGAAGGACGAACGTGGGGTTGTTCTTTACCAGTCCGTCGGTAATCAGTTTGAACTTACTCATTGTCTTGTCCTCCTTCGTTAGTTTGAGATACACTCGCTTCGCTCGGTATGACAGGGGCAAGGCCGGCAAACGTTTTCAACGCATTCTCCACCGCCAGAGTATAGGCCCTGGAGGTGATGGTGGACGCGGTGATTGCATCGACGTGGCCGCCGTCTTTCTTGACGGCGAGGCTCTTTACTGAAGGGTCGAAACCCTGCCACTGCGACACGAACTTCTGGTCCGTGGTGCACTTGGCACCCAGGCCGGGAGTTTCTGAGTGCGAAAGGACGGAAGTATTATAAACCACACCGTCGGGAGTGATTCCGACGATAAGCGATAGAGGGCCTCCAAAACCCATCACGGTGGACTCGATGGCATAACCCACCAGAACGCCGTCCGAGGTGGCGGTGAAATAATGGCCTTCTTCGTTGTAGCTTACCTCGCCGAAGGAAGGCAGCACCTGCGCAATCGCCCTATTGGTCTTTTCGGCCGCAGCGGCATCGATGGGCTCTTTGGTAAGCACATAGGCACCGCCCAGAACCGCCGAGCAGAACAGACAGGTAAGGCCCAGTACAAGCACCATGTTTGTAAGATTGGATTTAGCTGCCATAACTATTTCCTCCCGAATTTTTTCTGTTTGAACCACATGTTAAGCAGCGGCACCACAGAGTTCATGATAAGGATGGCGAAGGAAACGCCTTCCGGATACGAGCCGAAGTAACGGATCATCATGGTAAGGAAGCCGATTCCAAAGCCGAAGACAACGCCGCCCCAAAGGCTCATAGGCGAAGTCACATAGTCGGTTGCCATGAAACAGGCACCGAGGATGAGACCGCCGGTGAGGAGGTTGAACAGAGGGTCGGTGAAACGCTCCGGAGCTATTCCCCAGAAGATGAGGGAAGTAAGGGCAACGGTAGCGAAGATGGAAAGGGTGATCCATGGTTTGATGACCTTGCGGCAGCAAAGATACACGAAACCGGCCAGAAGCGCGAGGGCGCAGACTTCACCGGCACTGCCGCCGAGGTTGGCAAACAGGAGGTCCTTATAATCGTATGCCGCAGTAAGTTCCTGGACAGTAGAGCCCTGCATAAGGCCTTCCTGGATGGCGCCCAGCGGAGTGGGGCCGGAAAGTGCATCCACGCCGAACAGACCTGTAGGCTTGCTCCAGGTGGTCATATAGGTTGGGAACGATACCAGAAGGAACACGCGGCCCACGAGGGCGGGGTTCCATATATTCTGGCCTATACCGCCGAAAGTCATCTTCGCAACGCCGATAGCTACTATCGAGCCAATTACGATAACCCACCAGGGAGTGGTGTAGGGCACGTTAAGGGCAAGAAGGATACCGGTGATAACGGCAGAAAGGTCGCCTATCGTGGAAGGCTGTTTGAGCATGTATTTGGTGATGGCCCATTCCAGCAGCACGCAGGAGGCCACGCTCACGCCCAGCACCAGGAGTTCCTGCCAGCCATAGAAGACGACAGAACAGATAACAGCGGGGATGAGCGCTATCACCACATCCAGCATCAGGGACCTGGTGGAATCCTTGGAATGGATGTGCGGAGAAGGAGATACTAATAACTTACTCATGGCGTCATTTCTTTGGAGATACACTCGCTTCGCTCGGTATGACAGAAGCGGCCTTGGCGGCTTCGGCGGCTGCTTTGGCGGCAGCGGCGCGGGCACGGATGGCACTCAGGGCGAAGCCCTTACCTACGCGGATATTGTCCAGCAGCGGAATGTGTGCAGGGCAGGAATACAGGCAGCAGCCGCACTCGATGCAGTCGTGGGCGGCATTAGCCTCGCAGCCTTCCCAGTCCTGGGCCTTCGACAGCTTGTTCAGGAGGAAAGGTTCCAGGCCCATGGGGCAGGCATCGGCGCATTTTCCGCAGCGGATGCAATTGGTTTCGGGGGCGCGGCGGGTCTGCTTCTCGG
>CAMOIT010000106.1 GCA_946616285.1 uncultured Bacteroidales bacterium
CTGGCACATCCATCACAAACAGGTCCAGGTTCTCATCTGCGTTGCCGGCCGCGGCTGGTACCAGGAATGGGGCAAACCGGCCGTACAGCTTCTTCCAGGAACCATTATAGAGATTCCGGAGGGCGTCAAACACTGGCACGGCGCCGCCTCCGACAGCTGGATGCAGCACCTCACCCTCCACAAGGATGTCCAGCCCGGCGCCTCCAACGAATGGCTGGAACCCGTCACCGACGAAAAGTCGTAATACTTACGAATGAGGTCTCCTGGGGCCGGCATTAAAACAAAAGCTCAGAGGTAATGCCGCCGAAGCTCTTCGGGAAACTTTTCTATCGCATAGCGCAGCATGGTGCGGGGCATGACGCGGTGCCGATGGTCCAGAAAAGCGCAAAGCCTGTCAAAATCACGCTTGCCGGCTTCCCGCAGCAGCCATCCGGTCGCTTTCTGGATAAGGTCATGCCGATGGTGCAAAAGAATGTCGGCAATGGCAAAAGTGTCATCCACTTGCCCGTGCCGGACGAATGTCATCGTGGAAACTATGCCGATACGCTGCTCCCAGATGGTTTTTCCGTTTTGGGCCAGCTCGTAAAGCAGCCCCCTGTCCTTGTCCAGCAGCCACGTTCCCAGCAAGTGATAACAAGAGAGGTCCACCAAATCCCAGTTGTTGATACGCTCCGTGTGGCCCAGGTAAAAATCCACGCAACGCTCTTGCAGCACAGGATTCCGTTTGGCATGGGAAAAAATTTCGACCAGCGTCAGGAGCGCCGCCAGCCGCACTTCATGATATTCGTTGCCGATACACAGCTCCAGCTCGGAGAAACTGGTCTGCTTCCAGCAATCCCGTACCACCGAGCGCGTCACCGGCACCTTGATTCCCAGAAACCGGTCCCCTTCGCCGTATTCCCCCGCCCCGGTTTTGAAAAAACGCGATAGCCCGGCCACCTGCGACGCATCGGCACGGGAAAGCATCTCTGTCAGAAGCAAACAATCAGCACTATGTGACTTTATAACATGATCCATTCCGTTTGTGTGTACAAATGTATCTTCTTATCTGAATTTTTTGCAGAATCTTACAGTTTTTTCAGATACAAAAATACAAAAAAATCGGCCGATCTCATTCCGGGCAATTCTCACAATAAGCGAATACGGTTTTTACCAGAAGGACTACGATGCCGATATACAGGCTGACGGAAAGATTTATGCCCACAAAGATAGGCCGAGCTTGAGTCAAGACACTGCGCAAGGAAAATAAAGAAAGATTCGAGTAATTAGGAATAAATGCGTATATTTGCAGGATAATAACGTGAAAATGAAACCTATTACCACCATTGTTCCCGTCCAGGACAAGAAGATGCTCAAGGCTTTTATCCACTTTCCCCTGGACCTTTACAAAGATTGTGAAAACTGGGTTCCTCCCTTCGAGGACGACGAATTCAAGTCCCTGGGAGACCAGAATCCTTCCTTGGATTTCTGTGAAAGGGAACTCTATCTGGCTTATCAGGACAATCAGATTGTGGGGCGCGTAGCCGCCATCATCAACCACAAGGCCGACAAGAAATTCGGCGAGATTACCGTCCGTTTCGGATGGATAGACTTCATCGAAGACTTCGAGGTGGCCCAGGCTCTCATCAAGGCCGTCATGGTCTGGGGCGCCAAACGGGGTGCTACGCATATCAAGGGCCCCCTGGGCTTTACGGACATGGACCGCGAGGGCTTGCTGGTAGAGGGCTTCGAGCGCGAAAGCCCCTTTACGGTCATCTATAACTATGCCTACTATCCGGAGTACCTGGAGCGGATGGGCTTCACCAAAGATGCCGACTGGACCCAGCGCTACATGGACTTTGACGGCACCCTGCCGTCCATGTACCAATATACAGACCTGGTGGAAAAACGCTTCGGCGTGCATATTTACCGCGCAAAGAACATCAAGCAGATGATTCGCCGGGGCCGGGAAATGTTCCATGTGCTCAATGCCGCCTTCGACCCCCTCTACGAGTACACCAAACTCTCCGAGGAGCAGATAGAGAACTATGTGAAGCAGTATGCTCCCGTCATGAACAAAGACCTGGTGGCCTTTGTGGTGAACGACAAGGACCAGCTGGTGGCCTTCCTGGTAACCATGCCGCATATCAGCTCCGGCGTACGGAAGGCCAAGGGACGCATCTTCCCCTTCGGCTGGATGCACATCCTTCCCCAGCTCAATGCCAGGAAGAACCACGTCACGGAAGGCCTTCTGATTGGCGTTCTGCCAGAGTACCAGGCCAAAGGCGCGGTCCTTCTGATGCTCAAGTACCTGCACGAAAATTACATCCGCCTGGGAATCAAGCGGATGTTAATGAACCCGCAGCTGGAAGACAACCATAAGGTGCAGACTCTCTTTGGAGACTACAACCCGCAGCCGTATCAACGCCGCCGCAGTTATGTAAGGGAACTCAGGGCCGAAGAGCTCTAAGAAAGAGCCTTCAGCACCGCATCGCATACCTCCCCGACGGTTTTGGGCATTTCCACACCGTCGGGGAATTTCATTCCGAACTTTTCTTCCGTGGCCAGGGCCAGCAGGAGCATGGACAGGGAGTCAATACCCAGTCCGCGCGAAAGTTCCGTTTCATAGCCTACGCCCGTCAGGTCCGTAGCGGGCCGAATCACCGAAAGAACCTCCTTGAGGCCGTTCAGCACGTCTTCCCGGCTCATCATATACGGGACACTTTCATGCTGCCGGTGCGCTTGAAGTCCTCCGTGCGCACGGTCACTTTGCGGATATGATGGGTGGTGGGAAGGGTGGCGTTCACCTTGTCCACCAGGGCGTTCATATAGGACACCACTTCTTCCCAAGGCTTGCCGTCGAAGGCGGGCATGAAGGGCAGAATCTCGATGGCAATCACGTTGTTGCCTTCCAGCTGGTCTTCCTTCACCATGGCGTCGCGGACGCAAGGATCGGCATAGAAGGGCTCTTCCAGGCTTTCCGGGCTCACGTTTTCACCGTTGGAAAGCACAATGACGTTCTTGATGCGGCCGGTAATATAGAGGAAACCGTCCTCGTCAAAGCGGCAGAGGTCTCCGGTTCGCAGCCAGCCGTCCTCCGTAAGGGCCTCGGCGGTGCGCTCGGGGTCTTTGTAGTAACCGGAGAACACGTTGTCGCCCTTTATCCACAGCTCGCCGTCCACCAGTTTGGTTTCCTGACCGGGATATACGC
>CAMOIT010000107.1 GCA_946616285.1 uncultured Bacteroidales bacterium
AGGCCTCCATCTTGTCGTAAGGTATCACACCTGCGACATCGTCGTAGAGGTCCACGTGGGAGGCTCCCGGGATAATCATGAGTTCCTTGTTGGTACCGGTCAGCAAACCGAAGGCATATTCGCTGAAATAGCGGCTGTGGGCCTTCTCTCCATGGATAAGAAGCACCGGATTTTCGATTTCATGCGCCCAGGCCAGCAGGGGCTGGTTCAGGAAACTCTGGCATCCGATGACATTCCAGCCGTCGTTGGAGTTGCCGCTGCGCTTGTGGTAGCCGCGCGGCGTCTTATAATAAGCGTGATAATCCTTTACAAACCAGGGAGCCTCTTCCGGAAGCGGGTCAATGACACCACCCGCACGCTCGTAGGTGCCTGCTGCATAATCCTTCGTGCGCTGTGCAGCCAAGGCTTTGCGTTTTTCCATGCGCTGCGCCGGCGTATCCTCGCTGGCGAAATAGCCTTCCACGTTCACCTTGCTCATATCGTACATGGTCGATGCCACAGTGGCCTTGATGCGCGGATCCAGCGCCGCAGCGTTGACGGCCATGCCGCCAAAACCGCAGATACCGATAATGCCGATGCGCTCCGGGTCCACCCGCTCGCAGTTGGACAAGAAGTCCACGGCGGCAAGGAAATCTTCCGTGTTGATGTCCGGAGATGCCATCCTGCGGGGCTCTCCCCCGCTCTCCCCGGTAAAGGATGGATCAAAGGCGAGGGTCACAAAGCCACGCTCTGCCATATGCTGGGCATACAGGCCGCTGCTCTGTTCCTTCACGGCGCCGAAGGGGCCGCTCACCGCAATGGCGGGAAGCCTGTCATCCTGAGCGCCGGCGAAGGATCTCGGCACATACATATCGGCCGCCAGCTCAATGCCGTAGCGGTTGTGGAAAGTGACCTTGCTGTGGTTCACCAGTTCAGATTCAGGAAAGGTCTTGTCCCATTCCTGCGTGAGATTCAATGTGCTCATATTCTCGTTTTTATTTGATTTACATGCAAGCAGCATCAGGGATGCAGCGAAGAACGTAAGGGTGGTCCGGATATTCATATCGCTTAGGTTAATAAGGTACAACGGTCATTCTCAATTGGTTTTAAGCGCCCTGATCGATTTTGCAAGGTTGATCAGATGGTCGGCGATACGCTCGGCATTGGACGAGAGTTCCAGGTACTGGGCGCCTACGGAAGGCGTACAGATGCCTTTTTCCATTCTGGAAATATGCCACTCTTCCATCCGCTTGGTGTAGTCGTCAATTTCTTCCTCGATGATATTGGCCCTGTCGAGGGAGGAGAATGCCTCATTCTGGTAGGCATCAAGCGCGTTTTCGTATAGCTGATGCAGCAGCGTCTTCAGTTGGCTGATTTCTTTTTTGGCTTCGTCGGAGAACTGCTGGGAAGTATCGGAAAGGGTTGTAGCATACTCAACGATGTTTTCTGCATAGTCGCCGATTCTTTCCAAATCCCGGATATTGCGGTAAGTACCCGAGAGATAGGCACGGTCCTTCTCACCCAGCCCGCTACTTCCATTCAGTCTCACGACAAAACTCACCAGTTCCCGGTTGATGAAGTTCAGCTGCCGCTCGTTCCGTTCAAAAACTCCCCTTTCGGCAAAATCAAGCGCCACGGCCATATACAAAGCCCGATCCACGTTTCCCATGGCGATGTCGGCCATCCTGAGAATTTCGTGCTTGACCTGAGAAACGGCCACAGGAGGCGTGCGAAGCATATTTTCGTCCACATAATGGAGGCTGAATTCTGCGTCCCGAGGTACGGTGCGTTCCGGAATCATCCTGGTCACCAGGCCTACAAGTACACCGGTAAGAGGCAGCATGATGGCAACGGTGGTCGTATTGAAGAAAGTATGGAACATGGCCAGCTGCATCTGCGGAGCCGACGGAAACAGCTTTTCAAACAGGCTGCCGTAAGAGACGTCGAACCAGCCCATAACCATGGCCGCAATCATGAACAGGACCACGCCGGTGCAGTTGAACAGCAGGTGAATGAGGGCGGTCCGCTTTGCGTTGGTTCCGCTGGTGACGCCGGCAATCACCGCCACTACGCAGGAGCCGATGTTGGAACCCAACGTCAGGTAAATACCCTGGTCAATACCGATGAGCCCGGTCACCACCATGGCCAGCGCAATGGAAGTCATGACAGAAGAACTCTGAATGATGGCGGTGAAAACTGCGCCCAGCAGAACCAGCAAGATGGGATTGCCGATTCCCGAAAGGAAGGTCTTTACCCCGTCAAGCGCGGCGAAATCCTCCATGGAGCTGCTCATGAGATCAAGGCCGACGAACAGCAGGCCGAATCCCGCGAGAATGCCGCCAAGCGTCTTGGGCCTGCTTTTCTTGGCGAAGAGGCTCAGGAAGGCACCCAGTCCGGCAAAGGCCGAAAAGATGACGCTGGTGGACACGGAATTGCCGCCGAACATACCCAAGGCAACAATCTGGGCCGTAACCGTTGTACCGATATTGGCGCCATAAATGATGGTGGCCGCCTGCGCCAGCGAAATGATGCCGGCATTGACAAAGCCGATGGTCATGACCGTGGTGGCACCGGAACTCTGGATGGCGGCTGTCCCCAGTGCACCGATACCAACGCCCATCAGCTTATTGTTGGAAGCTTTGGAAAAGAGTTTTTTCAGTCGCTCCGAGCTCGCCGCTTCCAGATTCGAGCTCATCATCTGACACGCGATCAGGAATACACCGATTCCTGCCAGGAGCGTCAGTATTGAAGTAATAATTGCTATTAAATCCATAAAAGTTGTTTTGAAAATAAGACTGTTGAATGCATCTGAAGAAGGTTTCAGCCTATAGCAGCAACGTGCAGGCCGCAAGCCACAGCCTTTCAAAACAGATATGAATGGAACGATAATGTAAGACAGGAATACAGACAGGCATGTAGCCCGCCGATACAGTTTCTGATGTGTCCTGAACCTTTTCGAGCATTCGCTGAAGAGAACGAAGGATGGCTTCGTCTTCTACGTCACATACTTCTTCCAGACAAACCTCCTGTCCGTAAGATGCCGTACTGACAAAAGGGACACTTTCTGGCAGCAATGTCATCAACAACGCAAGAAAAAGTGTCAGGATTCTCATATTAATTTTTCCTGCAAAAATTATTCCGCGAAGACATTGCG
>CAMOIT010000108.1 GCA_946616285.1 uncultured Bacteroidales bacterium
ACCGACCGTTGTCCGGGGTGTCTCCGTGAGCAAAACGGGCCGAATTTGCACACCGACCGTTGTCCGGGGTGTCTCCGTGAGCAAAACGGGCCGAATTTGCACACCGGCCGGTCTCCGAAGGGTTTCCGTGAGCGAGGGATGCCGAATTTGCACACCGGCCGAAGGCGGGGTTGGTAGCAGTGTCGGCGGGCCGAAGTGGAACACCGGCTGCAAGCAGGCGGCCGTAGGCCTGGGCGGTGAGGCCGCCGGTTCCGGCGCGGAGGAAGGCGAAGTTCCAGTACAGCAGGTCGAAGATCATGGTGCCGATGGAGATTCCGCCGATGAATGCCGCACCGCCGATATCGCCGGTGACGCCAAGGTGCCCCACGACGGCAATATCCACCATGCCCACAAGCGGCACGGTAATGTTGGCAAAAATACTGGGAACAGCCAGCCTGAGTATTTCCCGGTTCAGTTTCATGCTCGGAATTATTGGACCAGGTCCACTTCACATATCACCGGCGGCTACCGGAACTTCTTGTCTTCTTCCAGCATGCCCAGGTAGGAGTTGTAGCGCTCGGGGGAAATGCGGCCATCGTCTACGGCGGCTTTTATAGCGCAGCCAGGCTCATGCGTGTGGGTGCAGGGAGTGAAACGGCAGCCATCAGCCAGCCTGAGCATTTCCGGGAAGTATTTAGCTATTTCCTCTTTCTCCACATCCACCAGGCCGAAACCCCTGATCCCGGGAGAATCAATCACATATCCTCCTCCCGAAAGCGGATACATCTCGTACAGTGAAGTGGTGTGCTTTCCCTGCAGATGTGCTGCGGAGATTGCTCCGATTTTGGGGTCCAGCGAAGGGTCCAGGGCCTTAATCAAAGACGATTTTCCAACGCCCGACTCCCCGGAAAACAGATTGATCTTGCCCTTGCAGGCATCCCGGATGGCGTCAACGCCTTCACCGGTAACCACGGAAGTCTCAATAACCGGATATCCTGCACCCTCATATATCTCACGGAAATGCGCCAGGCCTGAAGGGTCAAACTCGGAGTACATATCTGTCTTGGAAAGCACTATAGTGGCCGGAATGCCGTACAGCTCGCAGGTTACCAGAATACGGTCCAGGAAAGGCAACTTGACCTCGGGGAAATAAAGCGATACCACTATGTATGCCATGTCCACGTTGGCGGCTATGATGTGCGCCTGGCGTGAGAGATTGGTGGACCGACGGATAAGGTAGTTGCGGCGGGGGAGGACCTCCAGGATGGTAGCCATGTCTCCCTCGGATGCGCCAGGCTCATAAGCTACCACGTCTCCAACCGCTACAGGGTTGGTGATTTCGCTTGCCTTCAGGCGGATCCGGCCGCGCAGCACTGCCGGAAAAAGTTTCCACTCCGGAAGCGCGGAAAGAAGGTAGTGACTTCCGGCATTTTTAACCACGGTTGCCCTGGAATTGTTCATTCGTCGCAAAAATATGTCTGTTCGTTCCAATTGTTCTACAAAGATAAGTCTTTGTTTTGTAAAAACGCCGATGGCAATGTAAATTTGTATAATACTTCCCAATAGGGAAAGCCACATAAAAACCACTGTCTATGACCATCAACATCCAACTGCAGTATCAGACAGCCTGGGGCGAAAGCATCCAGCTAAGGCTCAAAAAGCGCCGCATCCTGATGGAGTACTCCTTCGGCGGACTTTGGCAAATCATGCTTAACGGCCGTGACCTTCACGACGGCGACACCTTCACCTTCGAAATCGTCAGGGACGGGAAGGTGGTAAAGCGCGAATGGCGCCGCCATCAGTACAAGTCCCCTTCGCCCGGAAAGAATATCATCGTACGCTCCTCATGGATGGACCAGCCCGCAAATTCGGCCTTCTATTCGTCGGCCTTCAGCGACGTGATATTCCGCCGACCGGACGGTTCATCGTTCCGTAATCCCCGGGCCGAAGCAGGCGAAAGAGGCAATGTGAGCATGCAGGTGGCGGCTCCGGAAGTCAGGAGCGACGAGTCAGTGGCAGTAGTAGGTTATGGGGGGCCGCTTGGCAAGTGGGACAAAGTCCTCCCTATGTCGGACCACATCTTCCCCTGGTGGTTCATTACTCTGGACGTCAACGAACCTATCGAATACAAGTTCGTCATCATAGACAGCAAGACAAAGGAAATCCGCCTCTGGGAAGAAGGCCCCAACCATTTCTTCGCCGAAGTGCCACACAAGGACACGCAGGTGATGCTGGCGGACCTAAAGCCCACATTCCCCACCCGTCCCTGGAGGGGAGCAGGCGTTGCGGTTCCGGTGTTTTCCCTCCGTTCGGAGGACAGCTTCGGCGTGGGCGAATTCAATGACATAAAGCACCTGGTGGACTGGGCCGTAAAGGCGGAGCAGAATGTGATTCAGCTCCTTCCCATCAACGACACCACCATGACCCATACCTGGCAGGATTCATATCCCTACAACGCTGTGAGCTCCTTTGCACTGCATCCGCAGTTCATCCATCTTCCTGCGGCCGGTGTTCGTAAAGACGCGGCCTACCTTAAGAAAAAGGAAGAGCTGGAAGCCCTGCCCGCCATCGACTACGAGGCAGTGAACGGCTCAAAGCTGGAAATCCTGAGAAAGTTGTACAAAGGCGCGAAGGGCCAGAAGGTCATGGCCTCGGAGGAATTCAAAGCCTTCTATGAGGCTAACAGGGAATGGCTCCTGCCTTATGCCGTTTTCAGTGTCCTCAGGGACCAGCACGGCAGCCCCGACTTCTCCAAATGGGGCAAGTACGAAAGTTACAGCGACAAAAAGGCGGAAGCCTTCGCCAAGGAATATGAAGAAGAAACCGGCTTCTACTGCTACATGCAGTTCATTCTGGACCAGCAGCTTAAGGATGCCGTGAACTATGCCCACCTCCACGGTGTGGCCATTAAGGGCGATCTTCCCATCGGCGTGAGCCGCGTAAGCGTGGACGCCTGGCAGAATCCCCGTCTGTTCCACCTGGACAGCCAGGCCGGCGCACCGCCGGATGCCTTCGCCGAAGACGGCCAGAACTGGGGCTTCCCCACCTACAACTGGGAAGAAATGGCAAAGGACGGCTA
>CAMOIT010000109.1 GCA_946616285.1 uncultured Bacteroidales bacterium
TGGCGGCCGCAAGTGAAAGCGCTACGGAGAGATATTGCAAAAACTTCCTCAAGTTTGGATATTTTTTGCTAAATTTGTGCAAAATATAAGATGCAAATTTAAGCCTAATTCCACAATTTTCAAAACTGCATTGCCATGAAGCTGCTTTCCCCCCTTTCGCTCATGCTCATTGCCGCCGCCTTTCTTGCAATCCCCGTGCCTGCGGCTTCGCAGGGGCCGATCAAGCTCAAAACAGTAGTCATTGATCCGGGGCATGGCGGCAAGGACGCCGGATGTGTAAGCAGGGACAAGAAGACCTTTGAGAAGAACATTGCATTGGACATTGCTTTGAGGCTTAACCGCAAGATTGCATCGGCCTTCCCCGATGTTGACGTCAAGATGACCCGTTCCGACGACCGCTTTGTGGAACTGGAGCAGCGGGCCGTCTTTGCCAATAAGGCGGGCGCGAACCTCTTCATCTCTGTCCATGTGAATTCGGTAGAACGCGGGACATCGGCCAACGGTTTTTCCGTCCACGTACTGGGGCAGTCCCAGCGGAAGGGGAACGACCTTTATTCCAAGAACTTGGACCTGGTGAAGCGGGAAAACTCCGTGATTATGCTGGAAGACAATTTTGAGACGCGGTATCAGGGCTTTGACCCCAACGACCCGCAGTCTTCCATCATTTTCTCGCTCATGCAGAACGCGCATCTTTCGGCCAGTCTGGCCTTTGCCGAGGACGTGGCGGGCGCCATGGCGGGCGGTCCCATCCGCCATTCGCGCGGCGTGTCGCAGGATCCTTTCTGGGTGCTGTGGAGAACGGCCATGCCTTCCGTCCTTATTGAGGTAGGCTTCATGACCAACCCCGACGACCTCGCCGTCATGCGCTCGGAAGCGGGCCGGCAGGGGATTGCCGATAATATCTTCAAGGCTTTCTGCGTGTTCAAGACGCGCTATGACGGATCGGCCTCCATTCCACCGGTGGAGGATGTGAAGCCGGTGGTGACCCCTTCCGGTGAGCCGGCGGCCCCGGCAGAGCCTCAGCATCGCAACGACCCTAAGGATGGCGTGCTGTACGGTATCCAGGTGCTGGCCATCGGCAAGAAGATGGACCCGAAGGATCCTTTCTTCCATGGATACGAGCCCATGGAACTCAAGGTGGGGAAACTTTATAAATATATCATCTGCCCCGACACCTATCTTTCGCAGGCCAAGAAATCCTATACCAAAGTGGTCACCATTTTTAAAGATTCTTATTTGGTAAAAGTAGAGAACGGAGCCTCCTGTCCAGTTCGGTAAAAATCCTTAAATTCAGTAAGTTTAGGAGCCGATTATCTTGCAATTCATTATTTGGAATATTTCTAAATAACGTTATCGGCCCGTGACCCTTAGAGTGCATTTTTTGCTTTGTAAGGTGCTTATTTTCAGTTTGTTTGAAAAAGTGTGGTTTTAGTCTTTTGCTACTTTAATTATAGCGATTAATTTTTTATAAAACAATAGTCAAATCGTTTTTTTATGAAAAATTTTTCCGCCATTTTTGCATTAGATTTAACGCAAAAACAGCACGAGTATTCTTACAGATTCCGGCATGACAGACCAGGAAAGACATATTGCGGTATGGCAGAATTGTCTGCAGATCATCGAAAGCAACGTTGATCCGCAGCAGTTCAATACCTGGTTCAAGCCCATCCGGCCCATATCGCTGGTAGAGGCCAAGCTCACCGTGGAGGTCCCTTCGGATTTCTTCCGGGAGTACATTGAGGGAGCCTACAAGGATCTTCTCCGCCTCACCATCCGCCGCGCCATCGGGGCCGATGCTCAGCTGTTTTATCTGGTTCGCCCCGTGCAGTACCGCGAAGGCATGGTCCTTCCCTCTGCCAAGAGCGCCACTCCTACCAACAATCCGGTTTCGGTTCCCACTTACCAGCCTTCGGGCAGCCCCAGTCCTTTTGTATTCCCGGGCACTACGCGCGTGAGGATTAACCCGCGCCTCAATCCGGTGTACTGCTTTGGAAACCTGGTGGAGGGTGAGTGCAACAAACTGGGTATCAATGCCGGCGAGAGCATCTCGCACGCCCCTGGAAAAACGCCTTTCAATCCGCTTTTCCTCTTCGGCGGCCCCGGTCTCGGCAAAACACACATCGCCCAGGCCATCGGCATCGATATCAAGGAACGTTTCCAGGACAAGGTGGTGCTCTACGTGACCGGCAACGAGTTCAAGACGCAGTACATGGACGCCGTCAAGGGCAACCGCATTGTGGATTTCATCGCTTTCTATCAGAGAATTGACGTTCTCATCGTGGACGATATCCAGGACCTGGTAGGTCAGGCTTCCCAGAACACCTTCTTCAATGTGTTCAATCACCTGCACCAGAACGGCAAGCAGCTCATCTTCACCAGCGACCGCGCTCCCGTGGACCTGCAGAACTTTGAGGAAAGGCTGCTCTCCCGCTTCAAGTGGGGCCTGTCTGTGGAACTGTCCCGCCCGGATTACAACACCCGCTTGGAGATGCTCCGCGGCCGTGCCCAGCGGGAAGGCGTCACCCTGTCGGAAGACGTTCTCTCCTTCCTGGCTTCCCGCATCAAGACCAATTTCCGTGAGCTGGAAGGCACCTTCACCTCCCTTGTGGCCTATGCCACGCTGGGCCACCGCAACATTGACGTAGACCTGGCCCAGAACATTACCGGCAAGATTGTCGGTGAGGAGGAGACCGAAGTGAGCATGGAAACCATTATCTCCACAGTCTGCGAGTACTTCAACATCACCCGCGAGCAAATGCTCTCCAGAAGCCGTGTGCGCCAGATCGTCCAGGCCCGTCAGATTGCCATGTACGAGTGCCGCAATCTCATCCAGAACTGCTCCCTCTCCACCATCGGTGCAGAACTGGGCGGCAAGGACCACGCCACCGTCC
>CAMOIT010000110.1 GCA_946616285.1 uncultured Bacteroidales bacterium
GTAAATTGGCCCTCCTCGCGGCGGCCGTCACCAACTGTTTTTTGCATCATTACCCTGACTTCTGAAAGTGCACGAGGTGTCCCCAAAAACAGGGACACCTCGTGCACTTGGGCAGGATTATCCAGCCGGATATATTACAGTGATTAGCTTATGATGCGGTACTTGCCAACCAGGGGCAGTTCCTTGGCGCGGCCTTTGACCACATTGACAATACCCATAATGAATAGCACCAGAAGGGCGATATCCAGAAGACCGATGATTATGGACAGGCTGGGGAAAATTCTGCCGACAGCGTAAACCACTATGCTGCAAATCAACAGGATAAGGCCCTGGTTTACGTGGAAGCGTACAAACTTGGAATCCTTTTCCAGGAACAACGGAATAAGCAGAAGAATTCCGAAATAGGCCAGGACTCCCATTACCTTGCTGCCATCGATGGGGATTTCTTCTGCGGCAGCCGGTTCGGCCTTAGGGGTTTCGGGGGCTTCAGCCTTGGGTGCTTCAGCGTCAGGTGCCACGGCAGCAGAGGGAGCCTCGGCGGGGTCAGCGGCAGGGGCCGCGGGAGCCATCGACTTGAATTCTTCTATGGATGCGGTAAGCCCTTCGCGCATTTTTGCGCCCACATTCGAGAAGCGGAGTTCCTTTCCATCCACAAGCTTGATGGAGAAACCGGCCACTCCCCACTTGCCGCATTCTGCAATTTCTGAATATAGAACAGACCAACCCTGGTCCATCAAGGCAATAGGTTCATCCGGGAGCCAGTAGAGCTTGTTCCGGGTAAAGGCCAGCATTCCGTTGGAGGAGCTGAGTTTCGTGAAGTTGAATGCGGGGGTGTAGCATTCCAGGATTTCAGGCTCGAGGGAGGACTGAACGAAGGTTAAAGGCAACTGTTCCATAGCTTTATTGTTTATCAGCCAGCAATATACGAATATTTTTTTCTTTTAACAAAAAACTCTGTCACACCGGTTCTATTGAAAAATCGGATTGAAATGGGTATCTTTGCATTGTTAACCACATAATGATGGACAAGAAACTTGCACTGAACCCCAACGAGGTTGTAGCCTTCCTGAAGAAGGACCCGAAAGATTTTACCAGAGATGACCTTATAAATTTCATCTGTGAAAAAGGCATTCGCATGATTGATTTCATGTATCCGGCCGAAGACGGCAGGGTTAAGACCCTGAACTTCACGGTGAACAATCTGGAATACGCCGAAACCGTGCTCACTGAAGGAGAAAGGGTGGACGGCTCCAGCCTTTTCCCTTCCTTTATTGAAGCAGGCAACAGCGACCTTTACGTAATTCCCCGTTACCGCACGGCTTTCGTGGACCCCTTTATTGAGATCCCCACGTTATGCTTTCTCTGCGGCTTCTACGACAAGAGCGGCAAACCCTTCGACTGTGCCCCGCACGCTACGCTCATGAGAGCGGAAAAAGCGTTTGAGGAGTCCACCGGAATGCAGTTCGAAGCCATGGGAGAACTGGAATACTACGTAATCTGCGACGAAGATCCCCTCTTCCCCGCCACTGACCAGAAAGGATACCACGAGAGCGAGCCCTTCGCAAAGCTTAACGACTTCCGCCGCGACTGCATGGACCATGTTGCCCGCACCGGGGGCCAGATCAAGTATGGCCACAGCGAGGTCGGTAACTTCACCTTGGACGGAAAAGTATACGAACAGAACGAGATAGAGTTCCTCCCCTGCCCTGTGGAAACCGCCGCCGACCAGCTTCTGCTGGCGAAATGGGTAATCCGCAACCTTGCATACAAGTATAGCCTGGACGTCAGCTTTGCCCCGAAGATTACAACCGGAAAGGCCGGTAGCGGAATGCATATCCACATGCGCCTGATGAAGGACGGCGTGAACGTAACCCTGGACAAGGAGGGTAAGCTTTCCGAGCTGTCACGCCGCGCAATCGCCGGCATGATGATGATGGCGCCCTCAATCACCGCCTTCGGCAACAAGAATCCCACCTCCTACTTCCGCCTGGTCCCCCATCAGGAAGCTCCCACCAACGTTTGCTGGGGCATGAGCAACCGAAGCGCCCTGGTGCGCGTCCCCCTGGGATGGAACAGCGGCGTGGATATGTGCGCCGAGGTCAACCCCTCGGAAAAACCCTCCGACAGAAAAACTACCGGAAAGCAGACCTTCGAGATGCGCTCGCCGGACTGCTCGGCCGATATCTACCAGCTTATGGCAGGTCTGTGCGTCGCTGCCAGAATCGGTCTTGAAACCCCTGTGGACCAGGCACTTAAGCTGGCCGACGACACTTTCGTGGACATAGACATCCACAAGAGCGAAAACGCCGCCAGGCTCGCTGCCCTGAAACAGCTTCCGACCTGCTGCGTGGAAAGCGCCGACTGCCTGGAGAAGGACCGCGAAATCTACCAGGCCGCCGGAGTATTCCGTCCGCGCATGATAGACGGCATCATCAAGGCCCTCCGAGCCCAAAACGACGGCAAGCTCCACAAGGAAGCCACCGCGGATACCAAGCTCATGAGGAATCTTGTCGCCAAGTTCTTCTACTGCGGTTAAATGTGCCTGATTTTGGCAAATTTCAGCAGCAGAAGCTTTTCTCCGTAATTGTCAAAAGCGATTTTGGCCTTAAGGTCGGGGATATTTCCCGAAATTTCAAGGATGGTGCCCTTCCCGAAGCGGTTGTGCTCCATCCTTTCTCCTACATGGAAGGACGAGGCCGGTTCCGGGACGAAGTTAGGGTCCACCAGGGGCGGACGCTCCGGGATGGGAGGAGATACTCTCGCTCCGCTCCGCTCGCTCGGTATGACAGAAGAGCCAGGTCTGGCAGAAGAGCTCGGTATGACAGAAGAG
>CAMOIT010000111.1 GCA_946616285.1 uncultured Bacteroidales bacterium
GCCGGTGTTTCCGCAACGGGCCACCCAGCGGCGGGTTTCGATGGCACGCAGGCGACTGTAGTTCAGATGCTGCCTGTATCCGGGCGAATCCCCCCACCAGGCATCGTTGGTAATTACGGCGATCAATTGCGCACCTTTCCGGACGTATCCCGTGCAGAATTCCCCGTAAACCGACTCATAGCACACGGCCGTTCCGATGGGAACGCCGCTCATGTCCAGGCAGGAGATCTCCTTCTGGCCGATATCCTTTCCCATCACGGGCCCGCCCAGCAGGAAACGCTCCAGCGGGATGAACAGGGCCGGATAAGGCGTCAGTTCGGTCCCCACCACGAGTTTGGATTTGTGATAGATGCTGTATCGGCCCGTCGTGTCGGTGAGAATGGCCGAATTGTGCGCCATGATCCACCGGTGCCGCCCGTCCGCTTCCGGCCCCAAATCGTACGCGCAGGGATCCGGCGCAGCATGGGATAGGTGAGGTTCATAGGCAATGGCGCCATAGAGTATGCTCGCCTGCGGATGGCGGCGCAAAAACTCCTGGAAGCGAAGGAAGGTTTCGTGCTGGGGAATGGCGTCGGTATATACTCCCCGCGTGAAGGTTTCCGGGGCCAGCGCAAGCGTGGGCCGGTCCTGCGACCAGTCGGCCTTTTCCAGCAGGGAGAGGAATTCGTGGTCCTGTTTTTCCCGCGGAACCGCTCCCCGCTTCTCGTAGGGGTCATAATTGGGCTGGCCGATGACTACCTGCAGCGGTGTCCCTTCCTCCTGAAAACGCAGGCAGGCGCTCCAGATCATCGGCCCGAAAACGGTCAGCAGCGCCCCCGTAAAAGCCGAGACCCGGGCTTTGGCGTTCCACCGGGCCATCTGGCCGTCAGACAGAGCCACCATGATGCCGAAGAGCGCAAGATTGGAGCTCCAGATCCAGAGCGAGCCGCCCAGGGTGCCCAGCACGCTGTACCATTGTACCAGTCCGGTGGTGTCGGCAAAAGCATTCCCCAAAACCAGCCAGGGCCATGAAATCTGCGCGCCGGTAAGGTAGTACCGTTCCCAGGCAATCCAGGCGGCCACAAGGTAAAGGTAAGGCAATACGCCTGCGGTGCGTCGCTTTACCCAGCGGAAGCTTCCGAAAACCACCGACATCTGCAGCGCATTGGCCAGAACGGCAAATACGGCACCTGCCACCGTAGCTTCTCCTATCCACCAGGTGGTGACGGCATTCCAGAGTACAAACGTACCATAATGCCACCACCAGAAGCGCTTGACCTTATATTCCGTAGCCAGCCGTTCCATGACAAGGAGCGGCAGAAGGCCGATCAGGGCCGTCCATCCCGTATGCGGAACCAGCCAGGGCAGGCTCATCAAAGCCGCAAAAGCCAGCATCAAAGCGGCAAATATGGGAATCCGTCTTTTCACGGGAGCAAATTTACACAAAAAAGGCCGGAGTCCCAAACGGGTCGCAGATATTCTCCTCCAAAGTCTACAATCCCCAGCGTATTATTCGTGTGCGCTTCCCCGAATGCCCACGCGAACAATTTCATACTCCGTACTTCCTGTCACGGCATAAACGATGGTCACGGCTTGGGAAAAAGGGCCAGGATGCGAAGGAGTATAGAGTACTGAAAAGGATGTTGTATCTCCGGGCATTAATGGCTCCTGGGAATAGGAGGGGACCATACAAGTGCACCCAGGAATCATATTGACAATCGTCAGGGGAGAATCTCCTTCGTTCTTATACAGATATACAAGGGTGGTATCTTGGTTTGAAGGAATAGATTCCAGTTGAATAATACGGTTCAAGACAACAAGCTTGGGAGTTTGTTGCCCGAACAATTTAACCGCAAAGATTATCAGAAAAGAAAAAAGTATGAGGGTGCGTCTATTCATCGTTTTTCTATAAGAAAAGGGGCAGGGCCCAAAGGCTCTGCCCCAAATCGTATCAAAGTATCGGATTACTCAGCAATCGTTTCAAAAACAGGGACCTTGATGTTTTCGGCAACAATCGAACCCCAACCGTACTCGACGGTAACATTGAGGAAGAGATTGAAGTTCTTAACAGCAGTACCATTGTTCTTGTAAGTCAGGTAGCCATACTTGGAGTCAAGCTTATCATTACCAGAGATGGTCTTCATTTCTGCAGTCGTCTTCTCTTCGAGAACAACGGTCACAGGGACAGACTGAACAACACCATTGAGGTCGCACTTGACATTATCGAGGTTAACCTTTACATTGAACGGTCCATAGAAATCCCAGTAGGTGATGAACTCGTCAGTGAAAGGACGTCCACGCCAATCCATAGGAGCAATGAGGTCTTCAATGCTGATATAGGAACCTTCCTCACCGTAGTCAACAGCGTCGATATACATGTCAGCTGCAGTGTCGGTAATGTCCACAGGACGGATGTACTGAGCCTTGAAGTGATCTTCACCGGCGAAGGTGATGGTAACTTCCTTAGTAGCATCATCGCAGACAATACCCTTAGCACCGATGTAGACATAGAAGTATCTGCTGCTAACATTCAGGAGCTTCTTGGCGAGCTCGCTACCCTTATTGAGGGTGATGGTGTTCGGGACGGTTGCAGTTTCATCGTTGACGATGGTGGCAATGAGTTCCTCAGCACCGGTGGTCTTGCCCCAGAGTTCGAGACCGTTATTCTTGACAGTGAAGGTCACGGCTTTGCCTTCAACCTTGAGGTCAGTAACCTTGTGCGTGTTGCAGAAGTAGTACTGGATCTTGGTGACGCTCTTGTCGAGTTTCAGCACGCCGGGAACACCCTCGGTGCTGCCCTTAGGCCAGGTTACGAAGGAAGCGTTGATGTCGTTCACGAA
>CAMOIT010000112.1 GCA_946616285.1 uncultured Bacteroidales bacterium
GCGAAAATCTCTTGCTTTTTCTCAGGCTGTAAATATTCTGCCATGATGCAATGAGGTTTTATTGGTTAATTGTTCTCTGCGGGACCCTCCCGCAAAAAAAGCCTGCAAATATACGGATTTTTCCGGGAATTGCAAACTTTTAAGGCCGATAAATATGAAAAAGCCGGTACGGAACCGGCTTTGAAAGGAGTAGGGACGATCGGATTCGAACCGATGACCTCTTCAATGTGACTGAAGCGCTCTAAACCAGCTGAGCTACGCCCCTGTTCTGGGGTGGATGATGGGGCTCGAACCCACGACACTCGGAACCACAATCCGATGCTCTACCAGCTGAACTACATCCACCATGTTTGGGATTGCAAATGTAAGGATATTTTTCGGCTTTGCAAAATTTTTATTCTTACCGAAGGTTTTTCAGTGGAAAAATCTTAAATTTGTGAGAACCAAAAGCTGATAATCATGAAACTGGACGGAAGAAGAGAAAGTACCAATGTAGATGACCGCAGAGGCCTTGGCGGCGGCGGAAAAGCAGGACTTGGCATAGGCGGTATCGCAATTGTCGCCATTCTTACACTGCTTATGGGAGGAGATCTGGGGGACGTTTTGCGTAACGTATCATCCTCCGGCGGCCTTACAGAAACCAGTTCTTCGTACGAACCCACGGCCGAAAATGAAGCCCTGGCCAAGTTCTCCCGCCAGATTCTGGCATCGACCGAGGATGTATGGAGCGCCTATTTCGAACAGGCCGGCCTTGGCGCCTACAAGAATCCCACGCTGGTTTTATACACAGGCAGCACCTCCACCAGCTGCGGTCAGGGCCAGGCTGCAATGGGCCCTTTCTACTGCTCGGCCGATGAAAACCTTTACATAGACCTTTCCTTCTTCTCCAGCATGAAGCAGCAGCTGGGCGCGGACGGAGACTTCGCCTACGCGTACGTGATTGCCCATGAAGTAGGTCACCACGTCCAACATCTTCTTGGCACACTGGACCAGGCCCACAGGCAAATGGCCCGCATGAACGAGACCCAGTCCAACCGAATGAGCGTGAGGATAGAGCTCCAGGCCGATTTCTATGCCGGCGTCTGGGCCCACTACGAGGGTTCTATGTTCGGCTCGCTGGAAGACGGCGACCTTGAAGAGGCCATCCGCTGCGCATCAGTGATTGGAGACGACTATCTGCAGAAAAAAGCCAACGGATACGCGGTCGAGGAATCCTTCACCCACGGCACCGCCGCCCAAAGGATGCGCTGGCTCAAGAAAGGCATGCAGACCGGCGACATCTCCAAAGGCAACACCTTCGAGCTAAGCGACAGCCAGCTTTAGATTATCTGCAACGTGGTGCTGACAACGGTGGCTTTGCCTTCGGAATCGTATGTGAGCATATTGAAGGCGAACCGCATTGTGGAGACATCGAAGCCTGTAAGGGGAACGCTGTAGTAGCTGGTTATGGATTCCAGGAGCGATGAATCCGTAGTAGAGGGGTTCTCGTCGTTGCCGTCGTGGAAGAGCGTGAGTTTCAGGCTCTTATCTTCAATCTCGTGCCGGAAAGACATCTTGTGCTCGTACGTACTTGCCTTGGCCTTGTAATAAACGAGCACCAGGTTCAGGTAACCTCCGGAAATGGAAGCCTGCTGCAGAACAACGGGATCGTGGCCCGCGTCTAACTGTCCATGCGCTTCCGAAGGGCATATTACAACGTCCTGAAGGTCCCTGATGCGTATATCCATCTCCCTGTCAAGGATGTCGAATCTCATATAATAACGTGCGCCATCCACAAGGTAGTCCTGCTTCTTGGAGATGTTTTCGGTTACGTTGAACAGGACACCTTCGTCGCTGAACAGTTTTCCTTCGGCCACGTTAACCAGGGCGGCAACGTTTTCCATATAGAATGTACTCTCCATCTTGCAGGAAACGGCGGCAAGCAGGATGCCGGCCAAAAGAATAAGCTTTTTCATTTTTTATTGCCTTTTTTTGTTGGATGTACGATTATCTCTATTTCTATGTCCTCCACCGAGAACCCGCGGAAACGCCTGCGCTTGATCTGCGTCGTTGCCCACTCCGAAATTCCGGGGACGTCCACATTCTGAAAAGTATCGTTCTCACGATCGTAAAGGTGGGCGTGCTTAACGCCAGATACGTCGAAATACATCTTGCTGCCCATGGAAGGACGGCGGGAATAAACGCGGGAGTCGGCAAGCTGGGAGAGTATGTTGTAAATAGACGAAGAAGTGACTTTGTGCCCCTTCTCTTCCAGTTTTGCTTTCACCATTTCGGCCGATGCATGCTCCAGCTCCATCATGGCTTCATGCACAAGGAGGCGCTGCCGGGTGGCCTTGAGCCCACGACGGCGAAGGATGGTGCGGAACTCATCCGCAGTGGGAATGATATTAGGAGCCTTCATCGACATTCCAAAAGCCTTTTTGCGTTTGCCATGGCCTCCGGCGTAATCGTTGAACCGGAAAGCATACGGGCAAGTTCTCGCACGCGTCCGTCCGTGTCAAGCGCTGCGACGGAGGTTTCTCCTGCCTGTTTGGATACGAGGTAATGCGCGTTTCCCTTTGCCGCCACCTGGGGCAGGTGAGTGATGGCGAAAACCTGCATCCGTCGGCCCATAGTGCACACCAGCGAGCCCATTTTGTCGGCGGTGGAACCGGAAACGCCTGTATCGATTTCATCGAATATGAGCGTAGGCATCTGCCGGTGAAGGGCCATGACGGCCTTCAGGCTGAGCATAATGCGGGAAAGTTCGCCGCCCGAAG